>NZIQ01000003.1 GCA_002691685.1 Flavobacteriaceae bacterium
GATATGTTTGGGGAAGAATATACTTTAGTGGCTTGTGCTGATTACATTCTTTCGATGAATCCTGGTGCTACTACTGTTTCAAATCTTTCGTCTACAAGGGCTTTGACAGATGTTACCGAGAAGTATTCTGGTCAATATTTTGCATCTGCCGTCGGTGAGGTTAACGTTGTTGAAAAAATGAAAGAAAAAAACGCCATTATCGGAGGTGAAGGTAATGGTGGGGTTATTTATCCAAGAAATCATTATGGCCGTGACGCTTTAGTAGGTATTGCGCTTTTTCTATCATCCATGGCTCAAAAGCAAATAGCAATGTCTGAATTGAGATCAAGCTTTCCTTCTTATTTCATGAGTAAACAAAAAATTGAACTTAGCGCAGAATTAAATGTGGATTTGCCGTTGCAAAAACTTCAAAAGAAATATAGTAATGAAGATGTAGAAACCCTAACTATTGACGGTGTCAAAATAGTATTTAAAAACAGTTGGGTGCATTTACGAAAATCAAATACTGAACCTATTATCAGAGTTTACACGGAGTCTACATCGATTGAAAAAGCAAATGATTTAGCCAAGAGATTTTGTGCAGAATTACTTAGTTATGTTTAGTTTTTAGCGTGTTTGAATCTTCGATGCGTCCACAAATATAAATGTGGTTTTTCTAAAATAGATTGTTCAACACGGTTCATATATATATCTGTGAGTTCGAAAGGTTTTAAGTCCTTAGGATTTGAACTCAAGACTTCCAAATAACCCTCGTAATAACCTCGTTTAATTTTATTCATGTCTAGAAAGACCATGGGAATATTGTATTTTCTGCATAATTCTTCTGCACCAGTATGCACGGGTACTTCTTTACCGAAGAAGGTATTCCAATATTTCGCTTTTCTTTTTAGAGGAGATTGATCGCTCATAATGCCATAGACTGAATGTATTTTTTGACTTTCTTGATGGTCGATAATTACCCTAGTTTCTCTAGTGTGAGTCATTATGGTGCCCATTTTGCCTCTAGAACTTCTTATTTTTTGATCAAAGTAAGGATTTTCGAGTTTTGAATATATACTGAATATAGGGACATCAGTAAGGTTTGTGATACTGTTGGCCCATTCCCAATTTGCAATGTGCGGCATAGTCAGAATAAAACTTCTGTCTTTAAGCTCTTGCATTTCAATATGATTTAAAACCTTGTATCGTTCATTGTATTCTTGACGAGTCATCGAAAAGGCTTTAATCATTTCAACAAGTACATCACAAAAATGCTTATAAAAGTTTTTAATGATTGCTTCTTGCTCGAATGTCGAATTCTGCTCAAAGGCAATTTGTATATTTGACCTAACCACTTTTATCCGATATTTAAAAATTCGGAAAACGAAAAAATGTAAAATATCGGAGATGCCATAAATGACCTTAAACGGTAGTTTTGACAACAAGTAAATTATAGGATAAGTTATGGTAAAGGTTATCCAGTGCAGAAACATATGTGCTTAATTTAAAACGCTAAAATTACAACTATGTCAATAAATCTTAATCCGGTTTATGTAATTATTGCCATAAATAGCCTAATTACTTTTTATTGTTTTAATCGCCCCAGTCTATTTGATCGACTTAAGTTTCAAGTAAAGACAATAGCAAACGGAGAGTACTATAGATTAATTAGCTCTGGTTTTTTACATGTTGATTTTACGCATCTATTGTTTAACATGATTACCCTTTATTTTTTTGGAGATGTGGTGGTGTCGTCATTCGGTGTATTTATTTTTTATCTCATTTATTTTTTCTGTTTGATAGGGGGCGGAGTAATAGGCTATCAATTCCATAAAAAAGAACCCTTTTATAGTGCAGTTGGGGCAAGCGGAGCTGTTACGGGAATCTTATACGTTTCTATTTTGTTAAGGCCTGAAATGCAAATGATGATTTTGCCAATACCTTTTCCTATTCCTGCCTATTGGGTTGGTATAGGTTATATGATTTATTCCATTTACGGAATTCAAAAACCTTTTGGTAATATCGGTCATTCGGCTCATTTTGGCGGAGCCATAAGTGGTTTGCTTACCATTATTATTCTCAGCCCATGGGTAGCTTTAAGAGAGCCATTTATAATGATACTTATGATTTTACCGGTCTTGTATCTAATCTATTTAATGAGAAATCGCAATTAGTCAAGTAATTCGCTGATTTTTTGCCTTAATTCATAGCCGCGTAAGTCTTTTGCAATGATTACTCCATTTTCATCAACGAGTAAAGAACTTGGTATTGCGGTAATATTAAAACTACGAGCTATAGGACCACGAAATTTTTGAAGGTGAGAAATTTGGGTCCAATCAAGTTTGTCGTCAGCTATGGCTTTTTTCCAGCGACTTTTACTTGTGTCTAAAGAAACGCCAACTACTGTAAAACCTTTGTTTCGATAGTCTTGATAAACGCTTACAATATTTGGGTTTTCGAGTCGACAAGGTTTACACCATCCTGCCCAAAAATCAATTAGTGTTATTTTACCTAAATGATTGTAAAGTTCAATTTCACTGCCATCGGGCTGCGGTCCTTTAAAATTTTCAATAGTGCTGCCAATTCTGGATTTTTTCAATTTATTGCTTAATTCAAAGGCTTTATTTGCAATATTCGATTGCTTTACGTTCTTAGATTTGGCATTTAACCAATCCGTGAACTCTTCAGAAGAAATTAAGCGCTGTTGCTGAAGATCAAATAAAAACCAAACAGAAAGAAGCGACTCGCTTTTTGAGGATGCGAATTCTCGAATGTATGAGATATTTTGCTTTTGAATATCTGCATATTTCTGGCGAATTTGCATTATTTGTTGAGGATTTTCATTAGTAGAATTTTGCTCAAAGTCTAATCTTATTTCTTCCAATTGAGACTGGAAATACTTTGTCTTTTCAAGATAATCGCTAAGGTATTTATTTTGTTCTCCGCCTTTTATCACAAGTGAATTCTCATTAACATATACAGTTACTTCATCTGCATCTAGGAATAAGAGGGTTTGTAACTGTTGGTTTTTTGCCTGAAGTAAAAATAAATCCTGTGGATTTACAGTAAGAGAAATTGATCTATTTGAATTGGTATTTAGAGAGTCAATGAGCTCAGGTTGTTCAAGGTAATTTTGGCGAAATAAGTACAATTCAATGTCAGTGGATTTAGATAAATCCTTATTAAGACGTAGTTGCACCTCTCTTATTTGCTTTGTATCAGTGTTTTGAATGCATGAGCTTAAAAAAACAATACTAAGAATAAAAGTGGTTATAAATACTTTTCTGTTTTTTACAATTTTCAACAAAGAAATTTTCAACATTTATTTTAACTTAAATTTGTCTTCTAAATTACTAAAGATGTTGCAATTAAATTGGGAGAAACTACAGTCAGAACTCAAAGGTGAGCTCTATGTCGATGATCTTCACCGTTCTATTTATGCGACAGATGCTTCTGTATATAGGATAAAGCCATTAGCAGTTTTTTTTCCTAAGGATGCTGATGATATCAGCGTTTTTTTAAAATCGCTTGAAGGTACTTCGGTAGGAGTTATTCCAAGAGCCGCAGGCACTTCACTTGCCGGCCAATGTGTTGGTCCTGGAATTGTATTGGATGTTTCCAAAAATTTAAATGCTATAATTGATTTCGATTTGGAGGCAAAGACAGTAACAGTTCAGCCTGGTGTCGTTCGTGATGATTTGAACGCATTTTTAAAACCACACGGACTATTCTTTGGCCCTAACACTTCGACTGCTAATCGTTGTACTATAGGCGGAATGGTAGGAAATAATTCCTCCGGAACTACTTCAATTAAATATGGAGTTACAAGAGATAAAGTTCAAAAAATAAAGGCTTTAATGTACGATGGCACGGAAGTTATTTTTGAGGCTAATCCAGACCATGATAGTCTCATAAATTTCAAAGGTTGGCCTTTGAAAATTCACAAAGGTTTGCATGATCTTTTGTCGCCGCAAGAAGTTAAAGAAAAGATTATTGATGAATTTCCTGATTCAAGTATACATCGCAGAAACACGGGTTATGCAATTGATGAACTCATAGGCTCTGAATTTTTAAATCAGGGAAATAAACCATTTGACCTTACCAAATTGTTATGCGGAAGCGAGGGCACCTTGGCGATAAGTACAGAAATTACCATTTCTTTGGACGAATTGCCTCCAGAACACTCGGCAATGATTGTCACCCATTACAAAAATTTGGAATCTTGCCTCTCTGATGTACATCCACTGATGAAAGCGGATTTGTACACTTGTGAAATGATGGATAAGGTTATTTTAGATTGTACAAAAAACAATAGAGAGCAATTAAAGAATAGATTTTTTGTTGAAGGAGACCCCTCTGCTTTGCTGATGTTAGAACTCAGAGCGTGTTCTGTCGAAGAATTAGAATTGCAAATTAAAAATTTGTTGAAACTCATTGAATCAAGTGGACTGAGTTATGCACATCCAATACTGCGAGCAGAAAATATTTCAAAGGCACTTGAACTTAGAAAAGCTGGTTTAGGATTACTGGGAAATATAGTAGGGGATAAGAAAGCAGTAGCTTGTATTGAAGACACAGCAGTTGCTCTACCTTTTTTAAAAGATTTCATTTTAGAATTTTCAGCTTTGATGAAGCGATATAAGCAAGAAGCGGTTTATTATGCACACGCAGGTGCTGGCGAACTTCATTTAAGACCTATCTTAAATCTCAAAGCAAAAGAAGATGTTGTTCTGTTCCGTAAAATAACTACAGAGGTTGCTGAATTAACCAAAAAATACGGCGGAAGTTTTAGTGGTGAACACGGGGATGGTATCGTAAGAGCTGAGTTTATTCCTATGATGATTGGTCAAGAAAATTATGAGCTCATCAAAAAAGTTAAACATCTTTTTGACCCCTTTGGACGTCTGAATCCTGGAAAAATCACTGATCCTTTTAAAATGGATGAAAATCTGCGGTACGAAGTTGACCGTATAGAGCCTGAAGTTTCAACCTTTTTAGATTTTTCAGATAGTCAGGGCATTGTAAGAGCTGTTGAAAATTGCAATGGGAGTGGTGATTGTCGAAAGTCAGAGCACGCCAAGGGAGGAATGTGTCCATCTTATCACGCCACTAAAAATGAAAAAGACACGACAAGGGCGAGAGCAAATGCTTTAAGGGAGTATTTGACTAATCCAGCCAGTCAACAGTCCCCTTTCAACAGTAAAGAATTGAAAGAGGTCTTGGATTTGTGTATAGGATGCAAAGCGTGTAGCTCTGAATGTCCGAGTAATGTCGATATGACAACCTTGAAAACTGAATTTTTATATCAATATCAAGAGGCTAATGGTTATAAGTTGAGGGATCGTTTGTTTGCATTTAGTTCTCAGTTCAATTCAAGTCTAAAATATGCCTCTGGCTTAATCAATCGTGTTTACGATTCAAAAGTTTTAGCTGATCTTACCAAAAAATTCATGGGTGTAGCGCCTGAAAGAAATCTACCTCATGTCTATAATTTCAATTTCAGGAACTATCTAAATCAACAACGCATAAAGCCTACAAGTAACAAGGATAAAAAGATTGTCTTATTCATCGATGAGTTTACAAGATACATGGATGTTAATTTAGGGAAGGATGCCATTGATTTATTGCTAGGTCTAGGTTACGAGATTACTCTTTATTTAGGAGATAGTGGCCGAACATTTCTCTCCAAAGGATTTTTAAAGCAGGCTAAAAACTGTGCCTTACAAAATGTGGAGTCTTGTTTTGATCTGCTTTCAGATTATGATGCCATCATTGGATTGGAGCCTTCGGCTATACTTTCATTTAGAGATGAGTACTTGAGACTTTTACCAAAAAATGAAAAAGTTCAAAAAGTAGCAAATCAAAGCTTTTTAATTGAAGAATTCATTTTAAACGAATACAATGAAGACTTGATACATAACTCAAATTTTAGCCAGAAATATGCTGAAGTTAAAATCCACGCACATTGTCATCAGAAATCAATTTCGAACTCAAAAATCACCTTTGATCTTTTGAGTATTCCGAAGAATTATAAAGCGACTATTATTCCAAGTGGTTGTTGCGGAATGGCTGGCTCTTTTGGATATGAAAAAGAACATTATGATGTCAGTATGAAAATTGGAGAGTTAATTTTATTTCCAGCGGTAAGAAAAGCGAGGCAAGAAACTATTATCTCAGCTAATGGCACGAGTTGTAGACATCAAATCAAAGACGGAACAGGAAGAGAGGCCATGCATCCAGTAAGTATTTTAAAAGAGGCTTTAAAATAGTTGGGTACTACTCATGGACAAGCTTGTCTTGGTCACTAATGACTTTCAGCTCTCTAATTGATTCTTCTTTCTTTGTAATATCGTAAATCAATTCTTCTAAATTCATTTCCTTTAATTCTTCATCGCTGTAAAAGGGAGCAAGTTTGTCATGGTTGTATTGATATAACTTCCATCTTTTAAAACCGTATTCTAAGGATGTTAGATTTTCAACCCAATCGCCAGAGTTGAGATAAAGTACTTTTCCTTTATTATTAGTGTACCATTCTTTTTTAGGTTGATGTATATGACCACAGATCACACAATCAAAATCATTTTCTATGGCTAAATCTGTTGCTACTTTCTCGAAATTGTGAATATAAGAGATTGCTCCTTTTACACTGTTTTTTATTTTTTTGGATAGTGAATATTTCTCTTTGCCCATTTTTAGCAAGGTCCAATTTAGCATGCGATTTAGCAGAATTAATAGGTCATAACCATAACCTCCTAATTTTGCAATCCATTTGGCATTTTGAATAGATATATCAAAAACATCTCCGTGAAAAATCCAGGTTTTTTCCCCATCTAAATCTAAGAGAAGTTTATCGACAATTTTAAGACTTCCCATGTTATTCCCTGAAAATTTTCTAAGCATTTCGTCGTGATTACCTGTGATATAGAAAACTTCTGTGCCTTTAGAGGCCATCCCGATGATCTTCTTTATAACCTTGAGATGTGCTGATGGAAAATATCTTTTTTTAAACTGCCAAATATCTATGATATCACCATTGAGAATAAGTTTTTTAGGAGCTATACTATTGAGATAAATCAATAATTCTTCAGCATGGCAACCATAGGTCCCAAGATGAATATCAGATAGGACTACTAGTTCAAGTTTTCTTTTTTTCACATTACAAAGTAATTCATGTCTTGGGCTGTAAAACGACTATTTTAAATGAAATTGTCTTCATTAAAAAGTTAGTTAATTGTTAAAGCGTCAGTAATATTAAATTGAGATTATGTGCATTTGAAAAGTTTAAAAAAAAGTCGAAATCAATCTTTTTGTATAACCTTGTCAAAATTTCTGTATCTACCTCTTTTTGAAATAGACACTTATTTTACTGATTTTTAATTACTTCTATTAGAATATTTGGTTTATAACGATCTATTTTGGATTAAACAGATTTTTTTAGCTTCATTTTATGCATTTACTTTAGATTATTATTAAGACTTAATATTACCTAATTATTAAGGTGCCTTCTTTTTGAAGGCACTTTTTTTTTAGTATAGACCCAAATTGGTTGTAAAACTTAAAAGTGGATTTTGTTTATTTCTAAATTCTATGCTTTATTTTTTGCGGTGACAATAGTTTTAAGATTTAAAAATCATCGATAATATAATTTGTTTAATTTTTTTTCGTGAGTACGATGTCTTGATTTTATTTTTATCGCATATTACATCCGAATCGTAATGTTTATTTATTAGTTAGTTTAGTTTAGAAAACGCCTTGTTAAAGGCGTTTTCTATTTTAGTTCTGGAGTATTTTTAGATTAATTTCCTTTTCAACTTGTGAACTCTTGAATTGCTTGTAACTTTGAAGCAAATTTTTTTGTTTTGAATACATTTGGTAATTTATTTAGAGTAACGACTTTTGGTGAATCTCATGGAATAGCTCTTGGTGGTGTAATTGATGGATGTCCAGCAGGTATCGAATTAGATGTAGATTTGATCCAAAAAGACCTAAATCGTCGAAAGCCGGGACAGTCTAAAATCACAACACAACGAAAAGAAAAAGACGAGGTTCGAATTCTTTCTGGTGTTTTTGAGGGTAAAACTACTGGTACTCCCATTGGATTTACTATTGAAAATACCAATCAAAAATCAAAAGATTATTCACATATAAAAGATAATTATAGACCGTCTCATGCTGATTTAGTATATGATGAGAAATATGGTTTTCGAGATTACAGAGGAGGGGGTCGCAGTTCTGCAAGAGAAACTGTGTCACGAGTAGTGGCAGGGGCAATTGCCAAACAATTTTTGAAAGATATAACCATAGATGCCTACGTTAATCAAGTAGGTCCTATAAAATCTGATAAAGCCTACTCTGAGTTAAATTTAAAACAAGCCGAACAAAATATCGTGCGATGTCCTGACCTTGATGTTGCTGAGCAGATGATCACTTTTATAAGTGAGACTAAGAAAATAGGTGATACGGTAGGAGGCGTAATTAGATGTGTTATTAAAGGCTTACCAATGGGCTTGGGTGAGCCGGTATTTGATAAACTACATGCGAGACTTGGAACGGCTATGTTGTCTATTAACGCCGTAAAAGGTTTTTCTTATGGAAGTGGTTTTGATGGTGTAAAAATGTATGGGTCTGAACATAATGACATGTTCAATACCGATAAGAGCACAAAAACAAATTTTAGTGGAGGAATACAAGGCGGTATTTCAAATGGAATGGATGTTTATTTTGACGTAGCCTTTAAACCTGTAGCCACCTTAATTCAGGCTTACGAAACTATTGATCATCAGGGAAATATAGTACAAACCCATGGAAAAGGTAGACATGACCCATGCGTCGTTCCAAGAGCTGTCCCAATAGTAGAAGCTATGGCTGCCTTAGTTTTAGCAGATTTTATGCTGCTAAAGAGAACAAATCGACTATAAAATTTTAGTATATTCCCATTAAATAATTGATTTATGGCTTTACATTGGAAGATTCTAATCGGAATGGGATTGGGGTTGTTTTTTGGCTTTGGAATGACCTTTGTTCCAAATGGTGTTGAATTAGTAAATGATTGGGTACAACCCTTTGGAACTATTTTCGTAAGACTACTTAAACTTATTGCCATTCCCTTAATACTTGCTTCATTAATCAAGGGTATATCTGATTTAAATGATATCACCAAGTTTAAGACCATTGGTCTTAGAACCTTTCTAACTTACATGGTGACCACTGTTGTGGCCATTATTATAGGTCTTACTCTTGTCAACCTTATGAATCCAGGTGATGGTATCTCCGATGAAACCGTACAAAACATAACTGAAGCTTATGCAGGTTCCAGTGGTGTAGGGGATAAGATTTCCGAAGCTAATCGACAGATGAAAGGTGGTCCGCTTCAGTTTTTAGTGGATATGGTACCTGATAATGCATTTAAAGCACTTTCGAATAATGGCCTTATGCTACAGGTGATATTCTTTACCATTTTATTTGCGATATCAATGCTTCTTATAGGAGAGAAAGCGGCCAAACCCTTAAAGTCCTTTTTTGACTCTTTGAATGATGTAGTTCTAAAGATGGTTGATCTGATTATGCTTTCTGCTCCTTATGCTGTGTTTGCATTATTGGCTAGTGTGGTGGTAAATTCTACTAATCCAGAGTTGCTTATTGCACTGTTGCGTTATGCCTCAGTTTTATTGCTAGGTTTAGGGCTCATGATTGTCTTTTATTTGTTTGTGGTCACTTTTGTGGTAAAAAAGAATCCGTTTTGGTTTTTGAAAAATATAAGTCCAGCGCAATTATTGGCTTTTTCAACAAGTTCTAGTGCAGCAACCTTACCTGTGACAATGGAGCGCGTAGAAGAACATCTTGGAGTGGATAAAGAAGTGGCGAGTTTTGTTCTTCCTGTAGGAGCTACCGTAAATATGGATGGAACATCTGTTTATCAAGCAGTTGCAGCTGTTTTTATTACACAGGCCTTAGGTTTTGAAATTACTTTTGCCAATCAACTCACCATTGTTTTAACTGCATTATTAGCTTCTATAGGAGCCGCTGCCGTTCCTTCTGCAGGGATGGTGATGCTCGTAATTGTATTGGAATCTATCGGTTTTCCTTCAGATAAACTTGCTGTTGGACTTGCGCTAATATTTGCGATAGATAGACCACTCGATATGTGTCGCACTGTTGTGAATGTTACTGGTGATGCTACAGTTGCACTTCTAGTAGCTAAGGCCTTGGGTAAACTAGGTGTTCCTAAAGTTAAAAATTGGGATGACCACTACGATGAGGTGAAATAATTCAATCTAAATCTTCGAGTAAAAACTTTTGTCGTATTGCAGGTGAAGGTATTTCACACTTCTGGTGTCGTCCGAAAATTTTATAGCGGTTTGATGCAATTAGATCATATACCAAGTCTCTAAATAGTCGCGGAAAAATCTTTAAGACCATCACGAAATATTTCCATGGAGTCAATTCACTGAGCAAATTTAAAATTGCATCTGATTTTAAGAAATACGCTCGCTCTAGCTGAATGTAAACAATACTCTGCACATTATCTGATGAGATGTTTCTTTCAGATAGCAAAGACTGACCCAATTTAGATTGTAATGGAATAAATCTAAAAAGATCTTTTCGGTCCCTTTTAATAAGCCAATTGACCCAGTAATTGCAAAAAACGCATACGCCATCATAAATGATATAATTGTAATTGTTACTCAAAACAGAACTTTGCATTATTTATTTCGTTTTACAAAGATGAGTTGGTCAATTTGTACTTTAGTTACAAATAACCCGTAATTCACAGAGGCAATACCTTTTTCAATATTTTCAATTTGACCACTTGCCTTGCCATCCTCGAGTTTTACAGTGTCTCCAGTTTTGAGTTCTACTTGAACAGACTTTTTAGACTTTGACGAAGCTGATTTTTTTGTTTTTTGCTTTTCTATTTTAATGTTTTCAGATTTCATAGCTAGTTCTTTAGATATCTCTTTCTTTTTATTCAGTTCTGTTTTAGCCTCTTTTGCTGATTTTTGTTTTTTCTTGCTGTTCTCTATTTCGACAATACGCAGCAGTCCACTGATTAGTGGTCTTTTCTTTTGATCAATAAAGAAACGCTCTGCAAGTTCGTCAACCTTGCTTCCCAACTGAATCATTCTTTTGTGCTGATCGTACATCATTTGATAATTCTCTAATTTTTCTTTGATTCGAGAATTTAATTTTTCGAGCTTCTTGCTTTCATCTGTAGCTTTTTGCTCTTGCTCTAAGAGTCTATTTCCAGTTTTTTCAAACTTTGATCTTTCGCGTTGTAACTTGGCAATAGTTGCATCAAATCTCACTTTACCCCGTTCAATTTTTTTCTTTGCCTTATTTATGATGCTGTAAGGAATCCCATTTTTTTGAGCAACTTCAAAAGTAAATGAACTTCCTGCTTGACCAACGACTAATTGAAAGGTTGGTTCTAGTGTTTTGTTGTCAAACAACATATTGGCATTACTGGCGTGTTCTAATTCATTTGCTAAGAGCTTTAAATTAGAATAATGTGTGGTGATTAATCCAAATGCTTGTTTTTCATAAAAAACGTCGAGAAAGGATTCTGCTAAAGCTCCTCCTAACTCTGGATCACTACCGGTTCCAAATTCATCAATTAAAAAAAGGGTTTGTGCATCACATTTTTTCAAGAAATAATTCATGTTTTTCAATCGATAGGAGTAGGTGCTTAGATGATTTTCTATAGATTGATGGTCTCCAATATCGGTTAAGATTTTTTCAAAAAAACATATGGTACTTCGCTCATGCACAGGAATAAGTAAGCCTGATTGAATCATCAATTGCAGTAAGCCAATTGTCTTTAGGGTAATACTTTTACCACCAGCATTTGGTCCAGAAATTACAATAATTCTATTATTTTCATTAAGTTTTATGGTTTGTGGCCATGTTTTTAATCCTTTTTCTTGGTTTTGTTGAAGGAGTAATGGATGAAAGGCATCTCTCAGATAGAAATCTTTATTTTCATTGATTGAAGGGAGGATGGCATTGATTTCATTGGCGTACAGCGCTTTTGCTGATGTTAAATCAATGTGGGTCAGGTAATTTTGATAACTTAAAAGGATGTCAGCATAGGGTCTTAGACTTTCCGTAAGGTTTTTTAAAATCCTCTTAATTTCTTCTTTCTCGTCATAAAGCAAATTTTCCAATTCTCGAATGCTTTTTGCAGTCGTTTCCGGCAGCATATAAACGATACTCCCCGTTTTTGAAGATCCTATTACAGTACCTTGTATTTTTCTTCTATACATTGCTTTTACAGCTAATACTCTCTTATTTTCGACCACAGATTCTTTAATGTCGTCGAGATAGTCTAAGGCTAAATAATGGTTTAGGGAAGAGCTAAAACTCTGATTAATTTTTTGTCGCACTTGAGATAACGACTTTCGAATATTATACAGTTCATCCGAAGCTTTATCCCGTATTTCTCCAAATCGATCAACTATGGCATTAATGTCTCTAGGAATACTGGATACAATAGAAAGGTTTTGAGCCAAATTGAATAGCGTAGGGTAGTAGACTTTGAACTTATTAAGTGCTTTTTGATGTGTAATTACGGTGTTACAAAGACTCATGATTGTTCTGAAACCCTTAACTTCAATAATTGAATTTTCAATATGTAATAATTGTAGCTCTTTATTTATAGGGTCAAAACCATGATTGGGTATAATATTCTCATTGCTAAAGGAAGATAAATATTCAGATGTTTCAGCTAAAGCCTTTTGACATTCTTCTAAATTTATAAATACCCCTAACTGCTCAGCGGCTTGTTTTCCGAGTTCAGTAGTGCAGTATAGTTTGACAATTAATGCAACCTTCCTGAATTCTAAATCATTGATGGTTTTCTCTCTTATAGTAATCATGGCATTACTTACGTGTGCAAAGATAGCTATATCCCTTATTTAGCTCTTTTCTAATGTGGTTAAATACCCTTGAGCTCCATATCTGACAATATCAGAAGTGAAAATACCGGTCTTGTGTTGTATTTCTTCAATGAGTTGATCAGCCTTTACCTTAGTAAGCCCATGGGTGTTCAAAGAAATAGCAAATGTATTTGGTCTTTTAAACACTCCGCAAAGTGAAGCTACCTCTTCATTCATTTTAATAAATCGATTTAAATCAGGAAAAGGAATGTGAGAAACAGGGTTTTTTAGATGTGTTTCTTTGATTTTATGACATAACAAAAGATGAGTGGGGCATGAACCTCTTATCAAAGGAAGTGTTGCTGTACTGCCAGGGTGTCCAAGTGAACCTTGACCTTCAATAATAATATGGTCAAATTTTTGACGACTCATTACCTCATCCTCAACTGCTGCGGCCGCATTATCTACTTTAACCGCATCAAGCGGTATTCCTTGACCAGAGATGGTAATACCAATTTGACCTGTTGCAACAAATGATGATGAAAAATTGTTTTGAAGTAGTTTTTCATTTAGTAGTAGGCCTGCTGTCATTTTTCCAGAGGCCATATCTGTGCCTACGGTTAGAATTCTTTTATTTTTCAGCTTGTTGGCTTTTGCACTTCCAATTGTATATTCTTTTAAAACTTCTCTGACATCCCAAACCGATCCTTTGTTTTTGGGGTTGCTTAATAAATATGAAAATTTATCAGCTAACTTATCGTGTAACCCATTAACCACTAAAAAGCCAGCTGTTAAGGCGTCTTCAATAGGTTTTGTCCATGTATCCGGAAGCCTGCCTCCAGATGGTGCAATTCCTAAAATTAGCGCGTTTGCGTGCAATTGTACGGCTTCTTGAAGGTCTGATACAATGGGTATAGACTTGTCAATACCTGTCAATGCCTTCAAGTTTTTTCCTTTGTGATCGGGGTCTATTACGCAACAGATTTCATTGGTACTAAACCTCAAAACACCAAGACCCATTTTACCGTTTTCATGAGTTAGGCTATGTGGCATGTATATTGCTAATCTATGACTAGAATTTAATTTTTTTTTCATTTTAAAATTGAGCCGTGACCGATGTGATTTTCTGTCAGGGGTAGTATCATTCCATTTTTTAATTGCAAACCGGTTGCAATATCTGGTTTCAAGTTTAAATGTGAGTCTAAATCAATGTGATCAATGATTCCTGTAAGTGCGGCTCCGGCTCCTATAGAAATTGAACTTTCGCTCATACAACCAATCATGGTCTTTAATTTATAAGCCCTGGCCGTGTTCAATATTTCCAAAGCACCCGTGATTCCTCCGCATTTCATGAGTTTTAAATTTACTCCATCAACGCAATGAGCGTAAGTTTTAATTTGTGAAGCAAAACGACATGATTCATCCACGTAAATAGGTAGAGGTCTTTTTTGAAATAATTCTTCAAGTCTGTGCTCATCTCCTTCTACTAATGGCTGCTCCACATAATCACAATTTCTTTCAGCCAACCATAACATCATTTTTTTTGCATCCGAAACACTCCATCCTCCGTTTGCATCAACCCTCAAGCTAATGTTGTTGTTTTTGGCAAAAGGATAAATTGCATTATACATATCTTGATCAGCTTCGATGCCTTCAGGGCTTCCTAGTTTTATTTTTAGAGCATGGAAAATTCTACCTTTTTCAAATAAAATTTGAACTCTTTCACTTGCCTCTTCAGCGGTCATTATTCCGATGGTCATAGATGTTATGCCATTTGGAGCTGGTAAACCTAGTAATCGATGGAGGGGGAGTTTGGCCTGTTTTGCTAATAAGTCCCAAAGTGCGATGTCAAACGCCGCCAACACACAAGGAGCTAAACCATTTTCAAGGCTAGTTCTGTAATGTGATACTGGGTGGGTAAATTTGGGGTTTTGTGCAATGTGATCTTGGGCGATTTGTATTGCTGTTTCAATATCTGCTGCACCTTCACTTCCCCCAGGAGCGCCTTCTCCAAACCCCGTATTTTCATTTTCATCTGAAATTTCAACAAATAAATTCGAAGAGCCTGCTCGAATTCCTCTGCTTATTCGCAATGGAAATCTTTTTTCTAAGTAAATTGATTTAATATTAGTTTTAAACACGATTATTAATTTTACTCCATACAATGTTAAACTATTTTCCCATAGTTTGGAAGAACGCACTTGAAAATTCTTTTCACTCTAACTTCCTTTCAGACTTGGATAGAAGGGTTACAGAAGTCTATTCTTCAATGAATTGTTATCCAGAAAATTCAAAGATTTTTAGTGCTTTTCATCATTGTCATCCAAACGAGGTAAAAGTGGTTATTATTGGTCAAGATCCCTACCACCAAAAAGGACAAGCCAATGGATTGGCTTTTTCAGTTAGTAAAGAGATTTCAAATCCTCCTTCTCTTCAGAACATTATCAAAGAGGTGAGAAGTCAGTGTGGCCTTTGTAAAGTTGAATCTGGTGATCTTACACATTGGGCAAAACAGGGTGTATTACTCTTAAATGCTTCATTAAGCGTTGAAGATTCGAGCCCGAACAGTCATCGAAATTTAGGATGGAGTGAATTTACTGAGCAGGTTATTGAATACTTATCTAATTCTAAGAAAGAAATAGTATTTCTTTTATGGGGTAGTTTTGCGCACAAAAAAGGAAAAAACATAGACGCTAATACTCATCTCGTCTTAAAAACTGGTCACCCTTCCCCTCTCAGTGCGAATCGTGGATTTTGGTTCAATAATGATCATTTCAAATTGACCAATGATTATTTAAAGGAAAAAGGCAAGACCATAATCGAGTGGTAATTATCCTCCAATACGCTTAACGGTAAAGCCTAAAGAGCTCAGATAATCCATGATTTCATCACGCTTGTCTCCTTGTATGACAATGCGTTCATTTTTAAAGGATCCACCAACCTTGAGTTTTGATTTTAGTGCACTTGACAAGGCTTTGAAATCTTTTTGAGCACCCTGATAATTTTCAATTACAGTGTGGGGTTTACCTTTTCTTTTTTCATAGATACAGCCTAGAGGAGGCGTGTTGTGTATGTAAAATGAAACATCTTCGGTCTCTTTGTTTTCTTTCTGATCTTCTGAGGGTTGGTGATCAGGAAATAAGGCTTGTAGTTGATCTTGTAGGTCCATTATTTTTTAATTAAACCCAGTTCAATAAGGCGTTCGGTCAAAAATTCTCCAGAAGTACAGTCTTCGTATTGTTTCGGATTATTCTCATCAATACAATTCTCAAGACAGTTTAAAGGCATATGCAATTTCGGATGCATAAAAAAAGGAATAGAATACCTAGATTTATTGACAATTTGCGCATTGGGATTAATAACACGGTGTATGGTAGATTTTAATTTGTTGTTTGTTAGACGTGACAACATGTCTCCAACATTGATCATTAACTCGTCCTTTTCTGCAATGGCATCTATCCATTGCTCATCTTTGTTCTTTACTTGTAATCCTTTACCATGTGCACCCATTAGAAGTGTAATCAGATTGATATCACCATGTGCCGCAGCTCTAAACGATTTTTGTTGTTCCTTGCTCACTGGAGGATAGTGCAGCGCTCTGAGAATGGAATTTCCTCCAACCACCCAATCATCGAAATAGAATTCGTCGAGCTTTAAATGAAGAGCTAGGGCTCTGAGGACCTCTTTAGCTGTCTGCTCTAAACAATCAAATACTTTTTCACCACATGAATTGAAATTTGTAATTTCAGTTACCCTTATATTACGAGGGTATTGATTTTTAGGATCGTTAATTTGACCGAAATGCCAGAATTCTTTGAGATCTGCACGAGTTTCACCTTTTGCCGTTTCTTTTCCAAAAGAGGTGTATCCTCTCTGTCCACCACCTCCTTTGATTTCGTATTGTTTCTTAATTTTTTCTTTAAGGCTAAAAAATGATTTGACCACAGAGTAAAGCTCATCTTTGAGCTCATCATTTAAAAAATGGCCCTTTAGTGCAACAAATCCTATTTGTTCAAAGGCATCGCCAATTTCTGACACAAACTTTTGTTTTTTAACAAGGTCATTGGAAAGAAAGTCATTTAAATCAACTGATGGAACCCTGTTCATTTGTTGTGTAATTTTTTCATTGCGAAATTAAGGATAAAACCATGTACTTTAATTACCTTCAACCAATGTAATACCTTTCGTTCGATGAAAAATACTGGTCAAGAACAGATTTTTACCCAACTCTACAAAAGAATGCTTAAGTCTAGAATGATAGAGGAGAAGATGCTTACTTTACTGCGTCAAGGTAAGGTGAGCAAGTGGTTTTCAGGTATTGGGCAAGAAGCCATTTCAGTCGGAGTGACTTCAGTACTGACCAAAGATGAGTTTATTCTTCCTATGCACAGGAATCTCGGTGTTTTCTTGTCAAAAAATGTTCCCCTATCAAAGTTATTTGCCCAATGGCAGGGTAAGGTAAATGGATTTACCAAAGGAAGAGATAGAAGCTTTCATTTCGGCTCAATAGAGCATAAGGTTATTGGAATGATATCTCACCTAGGTCCACAGTTGGCTGTGGCCACTGGAATCGCTCTAGGTCATAAACTAAGAGGAGAGCAAAATATCACTGCTGTTTTTTCTGGTGAAGGAGGAACTTCTGAGGGTGATTTTCACGAGGCTCTGAATATTGCTTCTGTATGGAAACTTCCCGTTTTATTTTGTATCGAAAATAATGGATATGCTCTTTCGACCCCTACAGAAACGCAATACGCTTGTGACGATCTGGCCGATCGAGGATATGCATATGGCATGGAAGCCTTTATCATTGACGGCAACGATGTAGTTGAAATCTATTTAAAATTAAGACATATCGCATCTGAAATGCGAAAAAATCCAAGACCGGTGTTGGTTGAATTTAAAACTTTCCGAGTACGTGGACATGAAGAGGCGAGTGGTACTGCATATGTTCCTGAGAACCTCATTTCTACTTGGATGAAGAAAGATCCGGTGTTAAAACTTCAAAAGGCACTTTTAAAATCGTCAATAATAGACGAAGCTCGAGTCAAAAAATACAGGTCTGCAATCAAGACTGAAATTGATACCGAGTGGAAAAATGTTGAATCCTGGGATTTTCCTGTTTTTGATGCTAAAAACGAACTTCAGGATGTGTATAAAGAATTTGAATTATCTACTCAAAAAAATATTGAGGTCTTCGAAGATATACGTTTTATAGACGCTATAAAGGATGCCATATTCTTGTCAATGGCACGTGATAAGAGCGTAATTATTATGGGACAAGATATAGCAGAATATGGTGGTGTGTTCAAAGCAACAGAAGGTCTTTTGCAGCAATTTGGAAAAGAAAGAGTTCGAAACACACCTCTTTGCGAGTCAGGTATAATATCCTGTTCAGCAGGACTTAGCATAAATAAATTTAAAGTAATTGTTGAAATGCAATTCGCCGATTTTGTAAGTAGTGGTTTCAATCCAATTGTCAATTATTTAGCAAAGCAACATTATAGGTGGGGTGCAAATGCTGACGTAGTGATCAGAATGCCATGTGGAGGTGGAGTTGGAGCTGGACCGTTTCACTCACAGTCTAATGAAGCATGGTTCGCAAAGGTGCCTGGGTTGAAAATAGCCTATCCATCAAATCCTCAAGATGCCAAGGGGTTATTGACTGCGGCAATCGAAGATCCAAATCCAGTACTGTTTTTCGAACACAAGAAATTGTATAGAAGCCAAACCTCTAAAGTGCCGGTAGGTTATTATAGTACTCCTTTTGGACAAGCCAATATTGTTCATTCGGGAGAGGATATGTTGGTTATTTCCTATGGAATGGCGGTGCAATGGGTAATGGATATTGTTTCTAACGACACTATGTTCAACAATATAGCCGTATTAGACCTTAGAACGATTGTTCCTTTGGATGAAGAGACTGTTTTAAATTGGTCGAAGAAATGCAGTAAGATATTAATTGTTACCGAGGATAGTGAAGCTTTTTCAGTTGTGAGTCATATTTCACATTTGATTACTAGTCGATGTTTTGAATTTTTAGAAGCACCAGTAGAAATTATCGGAAGTTTAGATACGCCTATACCTTTTCATAAGAATTTAGAAGAGGGATATATGTGTCGTTCTAGGCTAGAGAGCAAAATGAAACAACTGTTAATGTACTAATTCTATTTTACATAATATAAATTATGTAACAATTTGTATTATTCACGTTTTCGTCGATTTACTCTTCTAATACTGTTAAACCTAAAATATACCTGTATGTTTCGTTTCATATTTATGAAATATACACCGGTAAGTAAAATAACACCTGCGATAATACTCTGAGTAGTTACCGATTCTTTTAAAACCAACCATCCTAAAAACATGGCTACAACAGGATTGACATATGTACTAGTTGCAACCATCTCTGGACTAACCGTTTTTAATAAATAATTAAAGCTCGTAAAAGCGACAATACTTCCAAGTAAAATTAACCCTGTCATAGAAAGCCACGTTTGCTGGTTCCAAGAATTTGGCAGGACCCATTCTTCCTTAGTTGCCAAACTCATCAATAATAAAACAAAACCACCAATGACCATTTGATAAGCCGTATTCACAAAATAATTTTGTGGCAAATCGGCTTTACCAACAAAAATACTCGCATATCCCCATGTAAAAACACAAAAAATGATTAGAGTTGCTCCTGTTATAGTGTCAGAAGATTGAATCATTTGCTGCTGATTTACAAGAAGATAAATACCTAAAACACCCATAATAACTCCAATAATTGACGATTTCTGAATGGGTTTTCGATAAAGAATAAACATCAGTAGCAGAATCACCAGTGGCTGGGAACTTATTAGTAAGGAGGCAAAACCCGAATCCACAATTTGCAAGGCCCATACCACGATACCATTACCGACTGACAAAAATAAAAAGCCTGCTATAGCAGTATTTATCAGTTGTTTTTTCGAAATTTTCACGTTCATATCTCTGAAAAGGCAAAATAAAAAGATTAAACCTCCCGCTATAACAAATCTAAAACTTGCCAACATAAAGGGTGGTAGTTGAGCTACAGCTACTTTGTTGAGAAGATATGTGGACCCCCAAATCACATAAATAGCAAAGAAACAGGCAATTATTAGGTATTGTTTGCGTTTATTCATTGAGAAAAGTCCTTAAAATCATAATTCTATGAATATTATTGATGTGCAATACACACAAATTTCTAAATACTTAATTGGAGAAATTGTGTCTAAACGTCTTGCAGAGAATCAAATTATTCAGCTCAATGAAATCAGCCGAATAACTGATATTTCAAGGTTTAAAGTTAATGAAGTTTTATGTTCTCTTTCTAAAAATGAAATTTTAAAATTTATTCCAAATACAGGATATTTTTTAAAGCCATTAAACTTAAAAACAATTCAAGACACCTTTAAAACACTCATACTTCTAGAAACGAAATTAATAGAATCCATAGATTTTGATGATTTTGATTTTGAATCAAACTTATTTTTTCTCAATAAACTCAAAAAGGAAGAACATATTCGGCAATATCTGGATTTAAACTTAACCTTTCATCGTTCCTTACGCTTAAAAAGTACGAATACGACTATTGAATTCTTTCTAGAACAGCTTTACACTAAATTGTTTTTTATAGACGTTATGGTTCACATTGATTTAGCTGATCTTAAAGCAATACTTGATCGTAAGTTTGAGTTGCTTGAAAGCCTGAGGAATTCCAAAAAACATAGTGCCATATACATGTTAAAACTTATATGGGAGGATCATTTACAGTGCACAACTAATGCACAACGAAAATTCATAAATACAAGAGTCTAAGCCCTACTCTATTTTTGGGTTGAACCCTTGGGGTAATTCCTGTTTCTCGATATCAATTAGAAATCCATTTATAACAGCGAATTTTATTACGTCATCTTTCTTTAGAAAAAAATTGACTTTTTTTGTAGCATCACTATAGCCTTTACCAGCTTTTATTCTATTCAAAATAACATTTTTAAACGTGTAATTACCCTCAATATGCGGATAGGTTTTAAAGGCATAGCCTTGTTTTAATAAATCCCATTCCGAAATTTCTTTTAATGAACCACGATATGTTTTGGGGGATAAATAGGTATATCCTTCAGCATCAAAGCTCTCATAGCCATAGTAAGTAGACAAATCTCCGAAATCTACAAGCGCTCCTGAATAACTGAATCCATTTTCACTTGAGTCTTCAACTTCATTTTGATTTATGCCCATATCAACGAGATACTTTTTATCTAATAAAGGATAATTTAGATTAAAGACTTTTAAATCAAACATTTTGCGATCATTTCTTGGTATTTTTTCATAGTCGTCAATATCGTTTTGCGCATATTTTTTTGTTGCAATTTCATGTAGACTACTCAAAATGATCACAAAATTTAATTTCCTGATGAATTCTTTTTCACGGTCTTTAAAATAACCTCCAGACTCTATTAATACTAGACTTGTTCCCCATAGTTGAATATTATCTCCAAAAGCTCTTGGTTCAAAATCATCACTGTAGCGACCGACATGTCCAGGAGTAAACTTTTGTAAAACTTTATTCATGCTCAACACCAGCTGCATGGATTTAGATCTGTTTTCATTAATACTTTTTTCCTCATTGTATGCGGTTGCAAGAAAAGAGATAGTTGCAGGTTTGGATGTAAATTCTGCATTATAGTACCTGCTTTGATCATGTAAATTGTACCCAAACTCTGCTTGAAGTGAATCTCTTACTTTTTTGAGGATTTGACTTTCTGGAGACTGTAACCTCAAAGCATCCCTATTAATATCTACTCCTAGCCTATTTCTTCGCTGCCATTTTTCTCCGCCATCAGGGTTTAACAAAGGAATAAAATGAAGGTTTAAAGAAGAAAGGAGTGTTTTGCGAAAAGCATTGAGTTCGTCATCTTGCTGAAGAAATTCAAAAACATCTATTAAGGCCCTTGTGGCAGTTGATTCATTTCCATGCATTTGAGACCAAAGTAAAACAGTGGTTTCGCCTCTGCCCGCACTAACTAAATAAATAGGTTTGCCCTCAATAGATGTTGTGACTGGTTTTACTTTAAAGACATTTTTATTTTGTCGCTGAAGTTCAGCATAAACTAATTGAGCAGCTGTTCTTCGTTGTGAAAACCCGCTAACCTTATATTTTTCATAATTATTGAAAAGGATATCCTCGAACTCTTGGGCACTGACCAAGAAGGAAAAAAATAGACACATTGATGTGAATAACTTATTCATCTGCAGTAGTTTTTAGATTTAATTTTCGGGCTTTTCGATGTATGGGTGTTAAAAATTTTTTTCCTGGATCGATCTTTGTTGTTCTGTAATTTTTGTTTTTTTCAAGCCATAAGCTGTGATCCTCGAAATTCCGGTATTGCGAATGTCCTATGACATATTCTATAGGATGTTTTTCACTCAGGTATTCTACTAAAAATTTATTGGCCCGTATTTGTGCTCTTGTCAAAGGCGAGTTTTTTGTACCCCCTACATTTTCAATACCAATAGAGTTGTAGTTTAACCCTATGACATGACGGGCCATATGATTTTCAGGCATGAGTCGATAGATATGTCCTTCTGGACTTACTAAAAATTGAACAGAAACATTAAGTAGACTCTCTTTCTTTAAGTCGGCTCTAGTATTTGGTAATTCTTCATTATAAAATGCTTGAAAAGAACCTTCTGTTGTAGGAATGAAGGTGTAGTGAATCACAATAATTTTTGGAGTGATTTCAATATTATCGACTATCATCTTGTAATGGTCGTCAATGTATTTTTTAGTCATTTTCACTCTATTCTCATTAAAAATTATTGGTCTATCAATGATTTCGAAAGAACTTGAGCATGAATATTGTATAATACTTAAAATGCTCAAAACACTAATTCTGTAAAATAAAAAAGATTGTGGCATCTTTTTTTTCCAATTACACCACATTAATAAGTGTTTTGACAACATAAACAAGATTTTATTTTAAGGTAATTTCTAAGTTTGAGCAAAAGATATCAAATTATCTCTTTTAGTGTTCATTATAAGCCTCCAATCCCAAAACGGAGGCTTTTTTTATGAAATCCATTGATCTTTTTTGAAATTTCTTTGTCTTTTCTCCAAGAAGGCATCTCTACCTTCTTTAGCTTCCTCTGTCATATAAGCTAATCGTGTTGCCTCACCTGCAAAAATTTGTTGCCCTACCATTCCATCGTCAGTGAGGTTCATTGCATATTTCAACATTTTTATTGAAGTCGGTGACTTTTCTAGAATCTCTTTTGCCCATTGCAGAGCTGTTGATTCTAATTGACCATGAGTGATAACTTCATTAACCATTCCCATTTCTTGAGCTTCTTTAGCCGAATAGTTTCTTCCTAAAAAGAAAATTTCTCGTGCTTTTTTTTGTCCGACGAGTTTGGCTAAATATGCAGAACCATAACCTCCATCGAAACTTGTTACATCAGCATCTGTTTGCTTAAAAATGGCGTGTTCTGCACTAGCAATACTCAAATCGCAAACTACGTGAAGAGAATGTCCTCCCCCTACAGCCCAACCATTAATAACAGCAATAACTACCTTGGGCATAAACCTTATTAATCGCTGAACCTCCAATATATTTAGACGATGATTACCGTCACCTCCAACATACCCTCTTTCACCACGTACTTTTTGATCTCCTCCACTACAAAAAGAATGAACACCATCTTTTGGCGAGGGTCCTTCACCGGTGAGAATAACAACACCGATACCAGGGTCTTCAGAAACATTGTAAAAGGCCTCATAGAGCTCCGAGGTTGTTTTTGGCCTAAATGCATTCCTTACCTCAGGTCTATTGATTGCAATTCTAGCAATGTTGCCACTTTTTTTAAATGTAATATCTTCAAATTCTTTAACTATTTTCCAATTCATTTTTGATGTCCTTGTAGCGTTGTTTGTATTGAATGTATTTTGAGAAATACTTGTCTTTATTTAACTGATTTTGCCATAATAGGTCAATTAGCAAATGTTTAGCTCTGTGCGCCTCTCTAAAGGTATTAAGATAATGCAATTGTTCTACATGTGCTTTATACCATTTTGAACTGAAGTCTGACAGACAGTTATTTTGAACTTTAACATAAGCTGCATTTAATTTTTTGTTGGTGTAGAGTTGTGAGATTTTATCTATGAAGTTGTCTGTAGAAGTATACGCTTGTTTTTGCAAGTCATGAGAGAAGCCTTCAAAGGCAATTTGAGAACCTATTGTAACTGTTTGTGTTTCTAGACCTGTCATAACTTTTCCTTTTAAACCTGCTCCATACTTTAGTGGTGCTAAATTTAGCTTATAAGAGCTCATAGTCTTTTTGATATCTCTCGCCCAACCTTTATAGCTCATTCTATCAGGAGTATTAGTAAAAAGATATTTAGGATAATCACGTCCGTATATATGAAGTTCTACTTTTGGTAATTTCTTGGCCAGAATTGGCCAGATTTCTTTTTTTAAATATGCTACTGCATCCGCATTGGGCTCATGTTGTCCATGTCCAACAAAAATTAAATGTTCTCTTTCTTCAAATTTCAATGCATTCGGAGTGGATGAATGCCTTAAAAAAGGTATATAAGCGAGTTGCTTATCACTTATATTTAGTTCTTTTGTGAGAAGATCAATTTCTGTGTTCGAAATAATTAAACTCAGATCTGCACTAAGAATTGCTTTGACTTCCCTATTGAATAAAGGTTGAGAGTTATAATTTGTTTTTTTTTGTCTTGCGATTCGCAAAAAATGAAGATCCTCAGTGTTTAATATAAGTAAAGCATCAGGTATAACCTCTTTGCATTGCCATGCGAATTGTTCATAACTGTTTATTCGATCAAAAAGAACGATTTGTGGCCTTAAATCTTTTAGATGCTCTTGGAATGAAGAACAGTTTAATTGAATTGACTTTGTCTGAATTTGATGTGTCTCAAAATCATAACTATAAGAGGTTTTCTTAGATGTTGAAGCGAAATGAATCTTAAAATTCGCGGCTTTTAAAAAAAGTAAATAATCGATTAAATGTCTACCTGCAGCAGTCGTTTCTGGTTCAGGATATCGATGTCCAATACATAAAACCTCTATTTGATTAGATTCGCTCTGCAAATATTTTAGTAATTCTTGATTTTAATTTCTTGTTGTAATCTTCGACCAACCATTCCTTATAGTTCGTAGTGTTATTCATTATACAATAAGAATACTGCTTTATCCTGAAGTCTATTTCTTCCTTAAGCAATTTAGCTAAAATTCGTGCATCAAAAATATCATCTGCATTCTCAATGCAAATCTGTGCATGTTGATCGATACTTTTTTCTAATACCACTTTAGACTTTAGACCTTGTGCAAACACCTTTTTATACTCTTCTTTAACATTGAATTTTAAGCTTTCACTTTTTGAAAATTTTGTTTTTAATTCTGCAGGCATTACGTATTCAAATTCACGTTCAATATCTTCATCATTTTTAATGTTTTCAAGAAAAAAATCAGGAAAGTGAAAAATTTCTTGCCAGTCCAATGGAATATCCCAAGAACCGAACCGGGCCAAATTATTTCCAAGGTCAATGACATTAAAATCTGATTTGTTTTTTAAAATTCTGGAACCTCTTCCTATCATCTGAAAGTATAAAGTCAATGATCTAGTTGCTCGGTTTAGAATTATAGTTTTTACGGTTGGCTCATCGAAACCTGTTGTTAATATACTAACAGAAGTCAATATGGCATCTGGAGTATTAGAGAACCATTCTAAAATTTCTTTTCGTTCAGTGGCTGTGTTTTTGTTGTCTAAATGTCTAATAGGTAAACCTGCTTTTTTAAAGTATTCGTAGACCATAAAAGAAGCGTAAATACCATTGTTAAAGATCAGGGTTTTGGTCCCATTCGCTACTTCATTATAGGCAGAGAGGAGTTTTTGTAACATACTCTGATTTGAGTAGAATTCATCACTACTCTTTACGGTATAATCTCCATTTATACCTAGCTTGAGGCTTCCTAAACTTAGGTTGTAATTGTAAATATTGGCTTTAGCCAAGAAGCCTTTTTCAATAAGGGATTTTATGGATTCTCCTATGATGAGTTTTTGAAAGAAACCTTTTAGAGGTAGTTTAATGTTAGAGCTTAACGGAGTGGCTGTTACACCGAGAATTCGAGAATTGTCAAAATACTTGAATAATTTACGAAAGGCGTTGTAATGTGCTTCATCAACAATAACAAGACCAATATTACTCAAAGTAAATTTTTTGTCGATAATGCGATTATTAAGTGTTTCGACCATGGCGACATAACACTTATATTCATCAGTTTCATTCACTTCTTTTACGTCACTACCTATAATTTTATTGGATACTCCAAATTCATGGAGCATTTTAGAGGTTTGTTTGCTCAATTCGATTCTATGAGTTAGGACAACTACTTTTGTATTGGTCTTCTCAATAAACCTCCTCGTTATTTCACTAAATATTACCGTTTTTCCTCCACCAGTTGGCAGTTGGTACAATAAATTACAATTTTCACTCAATTCATCAAATGCGATGAAAATTTTGTTTAAATCGTTATTTTGATATTGATAAAGTTCTTTTTTGTTATGCATTGAGACGTTGGCCAAATTGAAAAACAATAGTTGCAAAAATAACAGAAAATCTAAGTTTGTAAGTCAAGTTTATGAAATTTAAATGATGATAACTTCTTGATAACCTTTTTGAGGAAGACTTGATTTTGTTCAACAATCCATTTAATTATGATTAAATAAATTAGATCACATGCGACAGCTCAAGATTGTAAAACAAGTAACTAATAGAGAGTCAAAATCCTTAGATAAATACCTTAACGATATCAGTAAAATAGATTTAATTACCGCTGAAGAAGAAGTTGAACTGGCACAGCGAATTAGAAAAGGAGATCAAAAGGCATTAGAAAAATTAACGAATGCGAACCTGCGTTTTGTCGTTTCAGTAGCTAAACAATATCAAAATCAAGGTTTGAAGCTTCCTGATTTAATCAATGAAGGTAATCTTGGTTTAGTTAAGGCGGCACAACGTTTTGACGAAACACGAGGATTTAAATTCATTTCCTATGCGGTATGGTGGATTAGACAAAGTATTCTTCATGCTCTAGCTGAACAATCAAGAATTGTCCGTTTACCCTTGAATAAAATCGGTGCGATAAACAAAATCAATAAAACCTTTTCTTATTTAGAACAGGCACATCAGAGGCCACCCTCAGCAGAAGAAATTGCTGATGAATTAGATATGACCATAACAGAAGTAAAGCAATCTCTTAAAAATGCAGGGAGACACGTTTCTATGGACGCTCCTTTTGAAGAAGGTGAATCTTCCAATTTGTATGATGTTTTGCAGCATGGTGAATCCCCAAACCCTGAAGGCTCATTAATTCATGAATCTTTGAATACTGAGATTGATAGGATTTTAAATACGCTTAACGATAAGGAAGCAAAAGTGGTTAGATTGTTTTTTGGAATAGACCAAAAGTCACCTAAAAGTCTTGATGAAATCGGACAGGAATTTGATCTTACGCGGGAACGTGTGCGTCAAATAAGGGAGAAAGCCTTGAGAAAATTGAAAAAGCATGCTGACAACCCTTTGTTAAAATCATTTCTAGGTTAACTACAGTTCTATGTTTTCTATCTGAGCGTCGGACAAAAGACCGTTTAGAGCGATTAAAAATTGAACATAAGGTTCACCAAATTGATCATAGTGCATAATCCTCGTAATTTACTTTAAGAATTTGATCTATATAGGCCTGCCCTAGTGATGCCAATAGCTGAAATCTATTTTTTTCAGAATTTGCATTTATCATGGCTCTTAAAATGTGCATAAGATCCAAATCTTTTAATTGTTTACTGATATTCATTTGATTATTTAACAGCTTATGGATGGCTATTGGTTGATTCGCCTTTGCATATTTTGCTAAATTTGAAATGAATTCGATATGAATATTTCTAAATTTGAAGGGGTATTTAGAGGGTTCTAAATTTGCGAAGTGATGAATGTTATTAATCAGCATTTTCTTAGGGCTTATACCATAAGAATAACGTGGAATTTTTCCATTTTGTATTTCTTCTATAGAAAATATTGGAGATGAACTAACATTCTTTTTTATGTATAGAATAGAATTCTGGAATTTAAAGTAATAAGTTAGATTAGGATATGAATTAATTTTAGGACTTGAAGCTTTTGTAAATTGAATTTATTTGAGTTTTAGATAAGGTTTAAACTGACCCATTATATCTTCGGTAACAAGATTAAAAATTGGTTTTAGTCAGTCTATCTTTTACGAACTCTATTTCTTTTTTACCATGTGCATAAGGCTTTCCTTCCTCATCTAAATTTACTATGATAATATTGTCTACGATAATAATCGTTTCGTGTGTCATCTTGTTTCTGACCTCAGAATTCAAAGTAATTGAACTAGTGCCAAAGGAGACCACTTCAATGCCAATTTCGATGATATCGCCTAGTTCAGATGAACTCAGGAAATTAATTTCAGAGATGTATTTAGTTACCAGTCTCTTATTCTCTAATTGAATAATGCTGTAAAGTATAGCTTCCTCATCGATCCAACTGAGCACTTTACCTCCAAAAAGAGTGCCATTAGCATTTAAATCTTCTGGTTTGACAATGCGTCTGCTGTGAAATTTCATTTTTTAATACAAATTTAATAAAGTCCGTATGTTAATTATACTGTTTAAAAGATGTTTTTTTAGTCATGTTAGATAAGTATGAATGCTATTATCTTTAGGACAAATCGAGAATACAATGATAGATAGAGACGAGCGTTTGTACAGACAAAGACCTGACCTTTCGGTATCAAAAATAAAAGACAATATGTCTTCTGAAGAATATTTTCAAAACGCGGTATTAAGACCCATTTTAAAATTTCAAAACGATATTTTAATCGAAATATTCAAGACCTACATTCAAAAGAGAAAGAATGTTTATTACACTTTGAATTTAAATCAAAAATTGAATTATATCGCTCATAGTATTCAAAAAGATATCAAGTTTCGCAATCAATTAAAAGGAATAGTTGTAGGGTTATTTAGTCTTAAGGAGTACCAATTGTATACTAAAAATTCATCCGCTTTAAATAAGCGTATGATGAATTTGATGATTCAAAGAATACAAAATCAATTGCAGTTATTAGAGCGTGCTACATTATTAGAGTAGTGATTGACCATTGACGTCTGTGGTCAATACATCGCTCATATAATTAAAAAAAACAGACATAGTTTTAAATCCATTCGAAACTTCAACACTAAAATTGGAATCTAAAACCTGTTCAAGGTCTAATTTTTTTATAAAAACGAACTGTTTAAAACGAATGAATTCTATCCCTTTTTGGTCTGGTGAAAATCCTTTTGGAGCTTTTTTTAGTGCATCTCCTTGAAGTCTACCCCAGAATTTTTTAAGACCTGAATGATCAATAACCTCTTTAAATTCGTCTGGGTCTGCAGCGATTTCCTGTCTTATTCTCAATAAGTCCTCCTTTGAAGGGTTCCAAAACCCACAGGCCATAAAAGAATTTTCGTGCTCTAGATGCAAATAATAACCTCCACGACGCTCTCTTCCTCTTCTTACAAAAGAACAGGAAAAATGCGTCTTATAGGGTGTTTTATTCTTCGAAAATCGTACATCACGGTAAATTCGAAATATTTTTAATTTTTCGATTTCATCATGAAATTCCATTTTCTTTTGAACCTCCTCAAAAACAGATTTTATAACATTCTTATGTTTCTCATAGTTGGGTTTATTCTCATTAAACCACTCCCTGTTATTATTTTCTTTAAGCTCTTTTAAAAATGAAAAAGCCGCTGTTATTTGCTCTGACATTACAATCCGTTTAAGTAATCACCGTATAAATCGTTGATGCGTTGGCCTGTATCTAAATCCGTCCGACTTAATTTTTTAGAAACTACCAAGCCCCAGATAATGAGTTCTTTGTAAAAATAGGCATCCTTCTCATTGGTGTTTATATATTCTACAAGGATTTGATTTAATGGAGTGATCTTATCTAAAGTCTCCTTGTAAATTTGGTTATCTGCATCGGTAGAAAAATCTACCGCATCGTGCTCAACAAACCAGGTAAATAATTCATCATACCCACTAGTTTCCTCTTTCTTTTCAAGCTTTTCTATTTTTGGAAACAAAGATTCAAATGTGTTTTTAATGGCCTCATCGATTAGACTCATCGCTACTTCATCAGTACCTAATTGTTCTCCTTCATATACTAGTTCTACTTTTCCAGTGATGGCTTGTATGATATTTGAAAAATCGGATAAACGCACAGTTGTTTTTTGTTCTTCATTGTACAACATTCTTCTTTGAATAGAGGCTATCAGGCTTTCAAGAGCTGAAATACTCAAACGAGCACTCACTCCACTATTCGCATCAACATACTCGCTTTCACGTGCGCAGAAACTTATTTCTTCAATAAGATCACGTGCAATTTCAGGAATATAAATTTGTTCTTCAATGCAGTGGTCGATTTTCGCTTCTTGAGCAGTAATTTGTTTTGCTATTTCAATAGACCTTGGGTAATGCGTTAGAATTTGCGACCCAATTCTGTCTTTTAAGGGAGTGACAATACTACCTCTATTGGTGTAATCCTCAGGATTTGCTGTAAAAATAAAAGATATATCTAACGGTAATTTGAGTTTAAAACCACGAATTTGGATATCTCCTTCTTGCAATATATTAAAGAGGGATACTTGTATTCTCGCTTGTAAATCGGGTATTTCGTTTATGACAAATAAGCATCGGTTCGCTCTTGGAATCATTCCAAAATGTATAACGCCTTCATCGGCATAGGACAATTTGAGATTGGCTGCCTTTATTGGATCAACATCTCCTATTAAATCTGCAACACTAACATCGGGAGTAGCCAACTTTTCATAGTACCGATTTTCGGCTGCTAGCCATTCAATAGGCGTTTCATCACCTTTTTCTGCAATTAGTTTTTTGGCAAAAGGTGAAATAGGCGCAAATGGATCGTCGTTTATTTCTGAGCCCTTAACTACCGGAATATATTGGTCTAAAAGACCAATTAATAAACGAGCAATTTTCGTTTTTGCCTGTCCTCTTAATCCTAAAAAGTTGATATTGTGCTTGGCTAAGATTGCATTTTCAACTTGTGGAATTACGGTATTTTCATAACCCATAATTGGACGAAAGACCTCTACTCCATCTTGATATGATTTTATCAAGTTTGATTTAAGTTCTTCTTTGATGGATTTGGGCACAAAGTTATTTGCCTTTAATTCTCCCAGTGTTTTGATGGATGTTAATTTCATATTATCCTCTTAATTTTCTTTTTCGATTGTTTTTGTAATCGTCAAAAATAAGTTCACCTAAATCTGATAGTCCCGAATAATAAGCTTTTCCTTGATTTGCTTCTGTGAAGTTTTTGATGAACTGTGTCAGATAAGGGTCTTGGGCAATCATAAAAGTAGTTATTGAAATCCCAGCCTTTTTGGCTTCTTCTGCTTTCTGATAGCAAAGACCGGTTATGGTCTCATCAAGTCCAACACTATTTTTGTAATACTCACCTGATTTAAGGCGGATACAACTTGGTTTCCCATCTGTAATCATAAATATCTGACGATTGGCATATTTTTTACGTCTTAATATGGACATTGCAAGCTCTAGACCGGCGACGGTATTTGTATGATAAGGCCCAACTTTTAAATAAGGTAAATCAGCTATAGAAATGGGCCAGGAATCATTTCCGAAAACAATAACATCGAGTGTGTCTTTGGGATACCTAGTGGTAATTAATTCGGCTAAGGCCATGGCAACTTTCTTTGCAGGTGTTATTCGGTCTTCTCCATACAAAATCATACTGTGACTAATATCGATCATTAGTATTGTGCTCATTTGTGCCTTAAAACTTGAATCTTCAACAACTAAATCACTTTCGTTGAAATTAAAATCTTCCGATTGTACTCTTTTAAAAGCATTCTTTAAGCTCTCTGTCATTGAGATTTGGTCAATTCGATCTCCAAATTGATAAGATCTCAACTCACCATTTTTTTCATCACCTTCACCTGTGAATTTGGTTTTGTGATTTCCGGTTCCACTTTTTTTCAAATTGCCAAAAATTTGTTCTAGCGCACTTCTTCTTAAGTCACGTTCAAGTTTTGCCGTAAGTTTTGTTCTGGCCTGCGAATCTCCTGGGGCACTGCCATCAGGATTTATGTCGATTTCTTGTTTTAAATAGCCTTTGTCAAAAAGGTCTCTTAAGAAATCGTCAATAGTGTAATCTTCTGTAGTTAATTGGTATTCTTTGTCTAGTTCTTTTAACCAATCGATAGCCTCATCGACATCTCCCGAGGTATACGTAATAAGTTCTTTGAAAATTTCATAGAGTTGATCAAAGATTGATCCCTTTTTTAGATCGTATAAACTGATTCTAAAGCGAGTTCTTGGTTTCATAGCAAGAACTAAGTTACAAACTTACGTTCTATTTTGATGTCTTTTTTCAAGTACAGCTAAAGAATCATGAATAGATAAGCCTTTGGCCTTTAATAAAACTAAATAATGAAATAGTAAATCAGCTGATTCTTGCAAAAACGCTTGTTCATTATTATCTATGCTTTCAATAACCAATTCTACAGCCTCTTCTCCAACTTTTTGGGCTACCTTATTGATGCCTTTTTGCACTAAACTAAAAACGTAACTCTCTTTATTTTCAGTCGAAATTCTTTCTTCAATTACCTCTTCTATAGTTTTTAAAAAATCTAATGAAGTCGAAGTATTAGGCTCACCCCAACAAGTATCTGTGCCAAGATGACAAGTAGGGCCTTCAGGATTGACTTGAATTAAAATACTGTCCTGATCGCAATCATAAGAAATAGTAACTAGATTCAAATAATTTTCACTTTGTTCTCCTTTGAGCCAAAGTCTTTTTTTTGATCTTGAATAAAACCAGACACGCCTTTCATCAATGGTTTTCTGATGCGCTTCGCGATTCATATAGCCTTGCATCAATACAATTTTAGTGACGGCATCTTGAATGATTACGGGTAAAAGACCATCCGGGTTTTTTGAAAAGTTAGGAATTCTAGTCATTATAAACGGGTCTAATGTTAATATTATGTTCTTGTAGAAATCTCTTCAATTTTGATATTTTAATTTCATTAAAATGAAAAACACTTGCGGCTAAAGCAGCATCTGCTTTCCCTTTTGTAAAGGTGTCGAGAAAATGAGTCATAGTACCGGCACCTCCAGAGGCTATTACAGGTATTTGGAGTAAAGAATTCAATTCGTGTAATGCGTCATTAGCGAATCCATTTTTGGTTCCATCATTGTTCATAGAGGTAAATAAAACTTCTCCTGCTCCAAGGTTTTGAGCTTCTAGTGCCCAATCAAAAAGATTCTTTTCCGTAGTTTGTTTACCTCCAACTAAATGTACGATCCATTGTTTATTGATTAATTTGGCATCAATCGCAATAACTATACATTGGGCTCCAAAATTTCCTGAGAGTTCTGTGATAAGCTTAGGATTTTTAAAAGCAGATGAGTTTACCGATATTTTGTCTGCACCTCGCTTTAATAGTTCTTCAACAACTCTAGGGTTCGAAATACCTCCTCCGACAGTAAAAGGAATATCAATAACTTTTGCTACTTCAAATACCAAATCATAGAGTGTATCTCTTCCTTGTTCAGTGGCTGTGATATCCAAAAAAACCAATTCATCAGCACCATTATCACTGTAAAACTTAGCTAAGGCGATGGGGTCTCCAGCATCTTTTAAATCGATGAAATTGGTACCCTTCACACATCTACCGTCTTTGATGTCTAAACAAGGAATAATTCTTTTACATACCATTGTTACAATAATTTTTGAGTTCTGACGGAGTTATTTTGTTTTCATAAATGGCTTTTCCTAAAACAACAGCTTGACATCCAATAGCTTCTAAGTTAAAAATGTCTTGAATACTTGAAACCCCTCCACTTGCTATTAGCTTGATATCGTCAAATCTAGAAATGAGTTTTTGATAAATATGTGTAGAAGGCCCTTGTAGCATACCATCTTTTGAAATGTCTGTACAGATTACTGTTTTAACTCCTAAATCCATGTAATACTGAATAAAATCAAATAAATTAATGTTTGACTGTTCGCTCCAAGCAGAAACTGCAATTTGTTCATTTAAAAAATCCGCTCCAAGGATAATTTTTTTTGCCCCAAAGCGTTGTATACATTTCTTCGCTTTATCTGTAGACTTTGCAGCCATACTACCAAGTGTAACATAACTTGCGCCTAAGTCAAATGCCTTTTCAACTTCTTGGATTTCATGTAAACCACCACCAAAATCAATGGTTAAATTGGTTTTAGATTTGATTTGCTCTAATACATAAGAGTTGACAATCTTTTTTTGTTTTGCTCCATCTAAATCAACTAAATGAAGTCGTTCTACACCCAATTTTTCAAATCCTAAGGCAACTTCAGTGGGATTTGAATGGTATTCTTTTTTGGTGTTATAAGCACCTTTGGTTAGACGAACACACTTTCCGTTGATGAGATCAATTGCTGGTATTAATTTCATTTCTGTATGATAAATTCATTGATGAGTTTCGCGCCGAATTGGCTGCTTTTTTCAGGATGAAATTGAAATGCAGTAAAATTATTTTTTTGTAGGACAGCGCTATAATTTATGCCATAAGTACAACTAGCTTTGGTTTGTTCGCAGATTTCAGCATAGTAACTGTGGATCATATAGACGTAGTTATTGTGATACTTGGCTGATGACGAACTGAGTCTATTCCATCCAATTTGAGGGACTTTTAGGTCTTGGAATTTTTTGACACAAGTATCAAAAATACCCAAACCTTTTACGTTTCCTTCTTCGGTTTGATTACACATCAATTGCATGCCCAAACAAATACCTAATACAGGTTGATTTAGTTGTTTTATTAGCTCGACTAGATTATTTTTCTTTAAATTATTTATGGCCGTATGTGCATGTCCTACTCCCGGAAAAATAACTCGATCAGCACTTTGAATTTCATTTTGATCTGAAGAAATTAATGCGTTATATCCCAAACGTTGTAATGAGAATTGAACACTTTGTACATTACCTGAGCCGTAATCTATAACCACAATTTTCATAAGCTTCCTTTGGTACTTGGTAAAATCATGTTATCGACATCACGTTTTACAGCCATTTTGATTGATTTAGCAAAGGCTTTAAAAATGGATTCGATTTTATGATGTTCGTTTTCTCCTTCAGCTTTTAGGTTAATATTCGCTGAAGCCCCATCTGCAAATGATTTAAAAAAATGATAAAACATTTCTGTAGGCATATCTCCTACTTTGTCTCTTTTGAATGTAGCATCCCAGGAAATCCAGCTACGACCTCCAAAATCTAAAGCGAATTGAGCCAAACAATCATCCATAGGTAGACAATAACCATATCGTTCAACCCCTAACTTATTTCCCAATACTTTTTTAAAGGCTTCACCTAGTGCAATTCCAGTATCTTCTATGGTATGATGTTCATCAACGTCAAGATCACCATTGACATTAATCTTTAAATCACATTGTCCATGCCTTGCCAACTGGTCAAGCATATGGTCGAAAAACCCTAAACCGGTGTCAATTATGGATTGACCGGTTCCGTCGATGTCTAATTCTATTGAAATCTTTGTTTCGTTAGTGTTTCTGTGATGTATAACTTTTCTATTTTTACGAAGTAAGAATTCATAGATTTCAGACCAAGAACTAGCGTTAAGTACAATTTCATTTCGAATAGCTTCTGTCTTATTAGTCAGTTCATCTTCTCCAAAAGGATTGTATTGTATCAGGACCCCTTTACAGCCGAGATTAAGGGCTAATTCCATATCAGTCAATCGATCTCCAATAACTAAAGAATTAGCGATATCAAAATCGCCTAAGAGATAGTGGTTCAATAGACCAGTCCTAGGTTTTCTTGTCGGTTTGTTTTCCTTTGGGAAGCTTCGGTCTATACAAATTTCCCTAAACTGTATTCCTTGATCTTTAAAGGTGTTGACTATTAAATTTTGTACAGGCCAAAAGCTGTCTTCTGGAAACGAAGCTCTACCTAAACCGTCTTGATTCGTAATCATGACAAGTTCATAATCTTCTAGAATACATATCTTTTTAAGATTTTCGAAAACACCTTCAAAAAAATGCAACTTTTCAAAACTGTCAATTTGATAGTCTTTTGGCTCTTTTATTAAGGTGCCGTCTCGGTCGAGAAATAATATTTTTTTCATAAGCGTTGAAGTGTCTCAAAAAGTCTTTTGTTTTCATGCTCGGTCCCCACTGTTATTCTAAGCATCCCTTTACATAGATGCAAATTAGACCTGTTTCTTACCACAAATCCGTGCTTAATCAATGCATGATACAATTCATTAGGTTCATCCACCTCTACCATAATGAAATTTGTTTCTGATGTTAAAACTCGTTTGATCGAAGAAAGCTTGATTAATTCGTTCATCAAGAGGCCTCTTTGTCTGATGATTTGCTCAACTTCGTTTTGAACCATTTCAATCTGCCTCAATCGAGCAATAGCGGCTTTTTGATTTAAGCTACTGCAATTGTAAGGTGCTTTTAGTTTAGTTAAATACCCTATGGTTTGTGGATTTGATATTAAGGAACCTATTCGTACTCCAGCAAGACCAAAAGCCTTGGACATAGTTCGACATATCATGAGGTTACTGTATTTTGAAATGAGTGCTATGGCACTTTTATCAGAACTAAATTCGATGTAGGCTTCGTCTATAAGAATCATATGTTCAGTGGAGGCTATTATTTTTTCAAGCTCATCTAATTCAACTTTATTTGACGTGGGATTGTTTGGATTACATATAATGCTAAGCCCCACTTTTTCATCTGAAGTATCCCAGAGCTGACTTGGAAAACTAAAGTCATTATTTAAGGTTATTTTTTCAACCTTGATATGGTTGAGCTCTGCAAGAATTTCATACATCCCATAAGTAGGATCTACAATTTGTAAACTGTGAACTGCTGGAGTACAAAAACCTCTTATAACCAAATCAAGGATTTCATCACTTCCGTTTCCAATAAGAAGTTGATTTGGTGTTGTTTTGAGATAGTCGGCCAATAATGTTTTTAATTTTTTATGGTGTGGATCAGGATATCTATTACTTGTTGAATTGAATGGGTTTTCATTTGCGTCAAGGAATGTCACTTTTGACTCAGTACTGAAATCATCCCGGGCAGATTGATACGGTTTAATATTTATAAAAGATGCTTTTCCTTGTAATTCTATTGAACTAACTTCATCTTCATTAAATGCTTCCTCTTTTAGAGCTTCTAAACGATAGGTTACAGCCATTTTATGTGCTTTTAATCCCTCAGCCTCGGCCATAGTTTCGATGTCTGGTCCTAGTGAACGAATACCGCGTGCATGGATTTTTTGAAAGGTAATTGCTTTTTGGAAGGCATCTAAATTTACACCACTGTACTGTCTTGCATAGCCATTTGTAGGTAAGGTATGATTTGTTCCAGAGGCGTAATCACCGGCACTTTCAGGAGTGTAATCACCAATAAAAACAGAACCAGCATTTGCACAATTTTCAACAAAAAAGGATTCATTTTGAACATTGATGATATAGTGCTCTGGGGCGTAAGCGTTAATAAAATCAACCTGATCTTTTTCATCTTCGAGACAAACAGCAAAACTGTTTTGAAGGGCAGCTGCTATGATGTCCTTACGCTCTAGTTTATGAGTTTGTTTGTTTATTTGCTCTCGAACTTCATCAACGATTTCGGTTGAAGGGCACACTAAAACAACCTGAGAATCTTTACCGTGTTCTGCCTGAGACAATAAATCTGCTGCTATAAATATTGGGTTAGCACTTTGATCTGCTACTATCAAGAGTTCACTAGGACCAGCAGGCATATCAATGGCGACTCCTAAATTAAGTGCGTATTGCTTTGCCTTTGTCACATATTGATTTCCAGGCCCGAATATTTTAGAGACCTTTGGAATACTCTCTGTTCCCAAAGTAAGACCTGCGATAGCTTGTATGCCACCAACAGTTATTACTGAGCTTACACCACATAATTTGGCGGTGTATAAAATTGCTGGGTGAATCACACCCTCTTTGTTAGGAGGAGTACACAGAATTATCTTTTTACAACCTGCAATTTTTGCGGGAATTGCTAACATCAAAATGGTCGAAAAAAGAGGAGCACTCCCACCTGGTATATAAATTCCAACCTCTTGTATAGGTTTTTTATCTTGCCAGCATTCTACTCCATAATCTGTGTTGACTCTTATTTGTGCGGTTTTTTGAGCCTTGTGAAATTTATAGATGTTTTTATATGCTCTTTGTATGGCTTTTTTTAAAGATGCACTTATACTGTCATCTTGGGTACTTTTAAAATTATTTAATTCAATTTTTGAAATTGAAACTCCATCAAATTTTTTGGTATATTTTATAATTGCTTTGTCCCCGTTATCTTTTACTTCATTGAATACTTCTTGTACCAGGTCTTCTAAACATGAATCATCTATAGCAGGTCTTTGACAAATTTCCTCCCATAAACTTCTCGGAGGATTTTGGTAGATTATTTTCATATGAACATTTTATCAATGGGACAAATTAATATCCCTTGAGCTCCATTTTCTTTTAGTAAATCAATAACATTCCAAAATTCATCCGTCTTTATAACGGTGTGTATAGAAAACCATGATTTGTCTGCTAGTGGCATTATCGTTGGACTTTTCATTCCAGGTAGTAGACTTATAATTTTATCCACCTTATCAGCGGGAGCATTCATAAGAAGGTACTTAAACTTTTTTGCGCTTAAGACACCTCTTATTCTAAAAAGTAATTGATTTAGAAGTTCAGTTCTGTGTTCATCAATAGATGGAGAACTGCACAAAACAGCTTCGCTTTTCAAAATGGTTTTAATCTCTTTGAGATTATTGTTGAACAGGGTACTTCCACTACTTACAATATCACAAACAGCGTCTGCAAGTCCAATATTTGGAGCAATTTCAACAGAACCATTGATCACATGAATTTTGGAGTTAACCTGGTGTTCTTCAAGGAATCTTTTAAGGGTTTTTGGATATGATGTGGCAATACTTTTAGACTGAAGATCAGAGACCTTTTTAATATCACTTTGATTTGGAACGGCGATAGATACTCTACATTTTGAAAATCCTAAATATTCATTCACGATAATTCCATCTCCTTTTTCTTGCAATAAATTTTCACCAATTACGGCTATATCTACTACGTTATCTATTAGGTATCCGGGAATGTCACTGTTTCTCAAAAAAAACACTTCTAAAGGAAAATTAGAAGACGTAACCTTCAATTGATTTTTTCCATTTTGAATTTCAATTCCACAATTTTTTAAAATCTGTAAAGACTCATCATGAAGCCTTCCACTCTTTTGCAATGCTAGTCTTATTTTTTTCATAGTAATAAAAAAAACCCGTTTGTATATGGCACAAACGGGTTTTTCGAATTGTTAAAACTCGTTTGTTAAGTTGTAATATGATGAATATGATTTATTCTCATTAGTCTTAATTGTTTCCGAGAATTAAAGGTAGTCCGTCTTTAGATGAACCTACTACAATGACTTTAGAGTTTGGAGAATTAGACAATTGTAATGTTGCCTCTATCCCTTTATCTCTCAAAATTTTATCTGTAAGTGATGCACTTAGAATACGGTTTGCGTCAGCCTTACCTTGTGCTTCAATTCTCAATTTTTCAGCCTCTTTCTCTGCAGTCACTAGTCTAAATTCATATTCTAAAGAAGCTTGTTCTTGGTTAAGTTTTCTTTCGATAGCCTCTCTAATAGGTTGTGGAAGGGTTACATCTCGAACAAGTATTTCGTTTAATTGAATGTATTGATCGTCCACGATGTTTTTAGTCTCCTCATAAATCTCCTTTTGTATGGCATCTCTTTTACTTGAATAGAGTTGTTCAGGAGTGTATCTACCCACTACACTTCTAGCAGCCGAACGAATGGCAGGTAAAAGAATACGCTCTTTGTATTTCTCTGATTTTTCTTGATGGAGTTTTCCTAATGATTCATATTTAGGCTGAAACCAAGCAGAGGCATCTAACTGAATATCTAACCCGTTGGAGGATAACACCTTCATCGACTCGAAAACTTCTTGTTGTCTTACTTCATAGATGTAAACCTTATTCCAAGGCATAATTAAATGAAATCCTTCCCCTAAAGGAGCTTTATCGGTTACTACTCCACCACCAAATGTTCGATAAAGGACTCCGGCCTCTCCTGAACCTATAGTTAATGCTGATTTCGATACCACAATGAGCACAAAAAAGATGATCGCGGTAATTGGTAATACTAGTTTTGGTAATCTTTCCATTTTATAAAATTAAGTTAACATGCCTCCATCTACTAATAACACTTGCCCGGTAATATACGAGGACATTTCTGAAGCAAAAAACAAACAAGCGTTTGCAATATCTTCAGTTGTACCACCTCTCTTTAAAGGGATACCTTGTCTCCATTGATTAACTACAGATTCATCTAATTTTGAAGTCATTTCAGTTTCAATGAATCCTGGAGCAATAACATTAGAGCGGATATTTCTTGACCCTAATTCAAGGGCTATTGACTTGGTGAATCCTATTATACCCGCTTTTGATGCGGCATAATTTGCTTGTCCAGCATTTCCTTTGACTCCAACGACCGAGGATATATTAATAATACTACCCTTTCGTTGTTTTAGCATGGTGCGCTGCACCGCTTTAGTCATATTAAAGACAGATTTCAAATTTATATCGATAACGTTGTCAAAATCGGATTCAGACATTCGCATTAGTAAATTGTCCTTAGTAATACCTGCATTGTTAATTAAGATATCGATACTATCAAAATTGCTGAGTACATCTTTAACTAGTTGCTCGCAATCGTCAAAAACTGCTGCGTTACTTTTGTATGCAAAGGCTTGAACTCCGTATTCTGTACGGAGTAAATTTTCCAATTCCTTAGCCGGTGCCTCACTTGAACTATAGGTAAATACTACGTTTGCACCACTTTTTGCAAATTCAACGGCTATTCCCTTTCCTATCCCTCTGCTGCCACCTGTTAAAATGACATTTTTGCCTTCTAACATTTTCATGATAACACTTCTTTTACTTTAAGCCCTATCTCGGCTGGAGAATCCACCACATGAATGCCTTTTTCTCTCATGATTTTCTTTTTTGCTTGGGCTGTATCATCGCTTCCACCTACTATTGCTCCTGCGTGTCCCATCGTTCTGCCTACAGGTGCTGTTTCACCGGCAATAAATCCAATAATGGGCTTTGAACTTCCGCTTTGAGCATACCAATGAGCAGCGTCTGATTCTAATTGTCCACCAATTTCTCCAATCATTACAACTGCTTCAGTTTCTTCATCTTCTATAAGCATTTGTAGTGCTTCTTTGGTGGTTGTTCCAATGATAGGGTCTCCACCAATTCCAATAGCCGTTGATACGCCCAATCCTTGTCTAACGACTTGGTCTGATGCTTCATAAGTAAGAGTTCCTGATTTAGAAACGATACCCACATTTCCTTTTTTAAACACAAACCCTGGCATAATACCAACCTTGGCTTCTTCTGGAGTAATGACGCCTGGACAATTCGGCCCAACAAGAGTACAATCAAATTTTTGAATATAGTCGTAAACTTTAACCATATCGGCAACTGGTATTCCTTCTGTTATGGCAATAATTACCTTAATACCGGCATTAGCAGCTTCCATAATAGCATCAGCTGCGAAAGCCGGTGGAACAAACAAGATTGAAGTATCGGCTCCTTTTTTTTCTACAGCCTCTCGGACCGTGTTAAAAACAGGAAGCCCAAGATGTTCTTGCCCACCTTTTCCAGGTGTAACTCCGCCAACTAATTGTGATCCGTAAGAAATCATTTGTTCGGCATGAAATGTTCCTTCTGAGCCTGTAAAGCCTTGAACTATAATTTTAGAATTTTTATTGACGAGTACGCTCATGGTTAAAATTTGGCACAAAAATAGAACATGAAAGTTAAATGTAGAACTATATTACTTCTTTTTTAACCCTTCCAAAAAATCAGGTAATTGTTTGACCGCAGCCTTTTGTTTTAAATTTGTTCGATAAGGTGTGGCGGGATCTCCCGAATACGTTTTGTCTGGTGACAATGATTTTGTAACTGCTGTTTGGCCTAAAATCACCGAATTGTTTCCAATGGTTACGCCACTGGTCACACCTACTTGACCCCATAACACACAATTTTTTTGAATGGTTACACATCCAGCGATTCCGCATTGAGCAGCGATAAGACAATTTTCTTCTATAACGCAGTCATGACCAATTTGTATTTGATTGTCTAATTTACTTCCACTTTTTATGATAGTGTTTGCTGTCACTCCTTTGTCAATGCTGCAAAGGGAACCTATTTCAACATAATCTTCAATGATTAAGCCTCCGGCTGAATGCATTAAATGATAATTATCATTTTTCTTATTGTAGTAAAAAGCATTAGAACCCAATACAGTTCCTGCTTGCACAATGACGTTTCTTCCAATTTGAACACCGTCGTAAATGATCACGTTTGGATGTATAATGCTCCCTGCTCCTATTGAAACTTCTTTGCCAATGCTAACATTGGGCATTATAATAGCTGACGAATCAATTCTTTGCTGATTTTCTTGAAAGTATGTATGCGGTTTATATCTTTTCAGAATATCATTAAATACACGAAAAGGATGTTCTGTAAGAAGTATAGCCTTGCCATTGGGCACTTCTACATCTTTGTTAATTATTACTGCACTAGCCTTCGATTTTAGTGCCTTGTCGTAATATTTAGGATGATCTACGAAAATAAGATCACCATCACTGACATTATGAATTTCGCTTATTCCCGATAAGGTTACTTTGTCTTCTCCTTTTATAGAACAACCGAATTCTTTGGCAATAGAATGTATAGAAAGTGCAACAGGGAATTTCATTTACTCTTTTACACGTTCCATATAAGTCCCTTTTTCTGTATCAATTTTAATTTTATCTCCTTCATTGATAAAAAGAGGAACATTGATTCTTGCACCTGTTTCTACAGTTGCTGGTTTTGTTGCGTTTGTTGCAGTATTGCCTTTAACTCCAGGTTCTGAATGTGTAATTTCAAGAACAACGGATGCAGGCATATCAATGGATAACGGCATGCTGTCTTCTGTATTAAACATAATAGTTACGACTTCTCCTTCTTTAAGTAAATCGGCGGCATCTAAGGTGTCTCTTTGTAAACTGATTTGATCGTAATCTACAGTATTCATAAAATGAAAGCTGTCTCCTTCATTGTATAAGTATTGATAGCTTCTTGTTTCAACCCGAACATCATCAATTTTGTGACCTGCCGAAAAGGTGTTATCGATAACTTTTCCTGTGGTTACGCTTTTAAGTTTTGTTCTTACGAAAGCTGGACCTTTTCCCGGCTTTACATGTAAGAATTCAATAATCTTAAAAATATCACTGTTGTAACGGATGCATAATCCTTTTCTAATGTCTGATGTACTTGCCATATGTTATGTATTGCTAAAATATCCTTTCATAATTCCGCGTTGAGAATCTCTGATAAATTGTAAAATTTCATCGCGCTCTGGAGTTGCCTCCATCTCAGCTTCAATAATTTCCATCGCTTGAGAATTGTTGTAATTTTTTTGATAAAGAATGCGATAAATATTTTGAATCTCTGTTATTTTTTCTGTGCTAAATCCCCTTCTTCGCAAGCCTATTGAGTTAATCCCGACATAAGACAAAGGCTCTCGTGCGGCTTTTACATAAGGAGGAACATCTTTTCTCACCAGAGAACCTCCAGTTACAAAAGCATGGTGTCCTACCGAAACGAATTGATGAACAGCTACCATTCCTGCAAGAACTACATTTTCACCAATAGTCACATGACCTGCTAAGGTGGAATTATTGCTGAAAATACAACCATTTGAAACATGGCAGTCATGGGCGATATGCGAATAGGCCATAATAAGACAATTGTCACCTACAATGGTCTTCATTCGATCTTCAGTTCCTTTATTAATTGTCACGCATTCTCTAATTGTGGTATTATTTCCAATAATCACCACAGATTCTTCACCTTTATATTTTAAATCCTGAGGTGCAGCTGAAATTACAGTACCTGGATAAAGGTTACAATTTTTCCCAATGCGGGCGCCCTCCATAATAGTCACATTTGAACCAATCCATGTACCCTCGCCTATTTCTACATTATTGTGAATTGTCGCGAATGGTTCTATCACAACGTTTTTAGCGATTTTGGCTCCAGGATGTACGTAGGCTAAAGGTTGATTCATTACTTTTTCTTTACGATTTGGGCCATTAGTTCTGCTTCTGAAACAAGTTTATCGTTAACGTAAGCATTGGCTTTCATATGACAAATTCCACGACGAATTGGCGTAATTAATTGACAATCAAAAACAATTGTGTCTCCAGGAACTACAGGCTGTTTGAATTTTACATTATCCATTTTCATAAAAAATGTCAAATAATTTTCTGGATCTGGAACTGTGCTTAGCACTAGAATTCCCCCAGTTTGGGCCATAGCTTCTACTTGCAATACACCAGGCATTACTGGAGCCCCTGGGAAGTGACCTACAAAAAAATTTTCATTCATGGTCACAGATTTTGTACCTACTACTCTTGAAGTAGTCAATTCATATATTCTGTCAATTAAAAGAAAAGGTGGTCTATGCGGAAGCATATTCATAATTTGAGTTACATCCATTACAGGTGGAATACTCCAATCAATTTGTGGTGCTCTATTTTTTTTACTGTCTTTAATGTGTTTACTTATTTTTTTCGCGAACTCTGTGTTGACATGATGACCAGGTTTGATTGCGATCAGTTTACCTTTTATTTTACTTCCGACTAAACTCAAATCACCTATAACGTCCAATAATTTATGTCTTGCGGCTTCGTTTGGGTAATGCAGGTTTAAATTATCTAGAATACCATTAGTTTTAACAGCAACTTGTTCCCTATTAAAAGCTGTTTTTAACTTCTCCATTGTATTGTGAGACAATTCTTTATCCACATAAATAATAGCATTATTTAAGTCACCACCCTTAATAAGGCCGTTATCTAATAGCATTTCAATCTCATGCAAAAAACTAAATGTTCTTGAATCGGCTATTTCTTCTTTAAATTGAGAAATATCTGTAATACTTGCGTTCTGTGTTCCGATGATATTAGAACCAAAATCCACCATAACGTTAATTTCATAGCTATCATGTGGTAATAAAATCAATTCGCTTCCAGTACTTTCGTCTTTGAACTCAATAATTTCAGTAACCTCAAAAATCTCTTGTTCAGCGTCTTGCTCTACAATTTCTGCTTTTTCGATAGCTTTAACAAATTCAATTGAAGATCCATCCATTATGGGTGGCTCCTCGGAATTTAAACAAATTAAAACATTGTCTAAGTCCATCCCGGTTAAGGCTGCTAAAACATGTTCAGATGTGTGAATTTCAATCTTTCCATCACTCAGTATTGTGCTTCTTTCGGTGCGTGTAACATATTGAGCTAAAGCTGGGATGCTAGGACTTCCTTCAACATCCTCTCTACAAAAAACAAAGCCTGTATTTACCTCTGCAGGCTTGAATGTTAGGCTTACTTCTTTTCCTGTATGTAACCCCACTCCTTTTAATGTAGTTTCTTTAGCAATCGTTTTTTGTTTCACTATTGATTTGATTTTAATTCTTTTTCTACTTTTCTTAAACGATTTTCAATTTTTTCTAAGTTCTTGAAATGAACATAGGATTTATTATAATTTTTATACTCAATAGACGGTGTTCCCTGCACTATTGATTTGTCTTTAATATTTCGAGCAACTCCTGATTGCGCTTGTATTTTCACCTTATCCCCTATAGTGATGTGACCCACAAAACCAACCTGGCCACCAATCATACAATAAGCACCAATTTTGGTAGAACCTGCCACGCCAGTTTGAGCAGCAATTACGGTGTGCTTATCAATTTGAACATTGTGTGCGATGTGGATCTGGTTATCGAGCTTTACACCCTCTTTTATTTTAGTACTTCCTAAAGTAGCTCTGTCAATAGTACAATTGGCTCCTATTTCGACATTTGATTCTAGTACGACATTACCTAAATGAGGGATTTTTTTATACACGCCTTCTTTATCAGGATTAAATCCAAATCCATCAGAACCCAGAACTGAATTCGCATGAATTATACAATGATCTCCTATTTGAGTATCCTTGTAAATTTTAACCCCTGGGTATATGATGCAGTTTGTTCCTATTTTAACTTTAGGTCCTATGTAAACTTGTCCATGAATTTGTGTGTTCTCTCCTATCGAGCTAAGCTCGTCTACAATTGAAAAAGCATCGACAAAAACACTATTGTCTATTTGTGCTGTTTCGTGAACTTCAGCTTTGGAATGCACTCCTTTTTTGTGGGGTTTTGAGTTCATTTGGTCATGCAGCGAAATTAAATGTGCTATTGCGTCTTTAGGGCTTTTAACTAGTATTAGCGTGCATTTAAACTTACTTTCTTCAATTAATTCTTTGGAGGTTATAACGATACTCGCTTTTGTAGTTTCTAAATAAGCGCTGTACTTGGGACTTGAAAGAAAGGAAAGTGTTCCTGGTTCGGCATTTTCAATAGGATTAATTGAAGTTACTGAACAATTTTGATCACCGACTACTTCTCCATCGACAAAATTTGCAATTTGATGGGCCGAAAAATTCATAGATTGCAAATTTAGCAATTTTGATTAAACTACAGATTTAGGAAAACAGATGTAATAGCGTTTATGTTGGGCTGTAAATCCGCTATTTGAGCTAAATTGACTAAGGGTTAAAAACTCAACAACCTCTCCGTTTCTTTTAAGAATTGAAATGGGTTGCTGCTTTCGGTCATATGCTGTGTTGTGCAGGATGCCTTGATAGACCAAAAATTCCGCATCTACGGAGGTGATTTTGAAAAAATCCCCCACCTTTTTTAAAATTCTTTCCCATTGATTATGACTTGGAGCTTCGTCATAAAATTCTATTTCTAGAAGGTTCCTATGAATTAAACCCTTGGACAAAAAAGCTAAAATTGAATCCGAATCATACATCCATGTTTTTAGAAGACTAATAATGTCTGTATCATCAAGCTGTGCAAATTTTGTCAAAAAATCTTGGTGATTCATACCAATTTGCTGTCTCAGAAATTCTCCGACAACAGTGCCTTCCATGAAGCCTGGTCTTTTCTGTATTAAAAATCGCGCTCTTCTAATTACATTTTTCAACATTAATTCAGCAACTACGCTGGTTTTATGAAGGTAAACTTGCCAATACATGAATCGTCTGGCCATTAAAAATTTCTCGATCGAGTGAATTCCTTTTTCCTCCAATACAATATGGTCATCAAGGACATTCATTGTCGTAATCAATCGTTCCGAATTAATATTTCCTTCGGCCACTCCCGAGAAAAAGCTGTCTCTTTTTAAATAGTCAAGTCGATCGATATCGAGTTGACTGCTAACTAGTGCGGACAAGAACTTTTTGGGATACTCTCCTGTGAAAATGGAAATAGCCATTTCTATTTTCCCCTTAAAAAGATGGTTTAATTCTCTCATAAACTTTAGAGAAAGCGTTTCATGATGAATATCAGGAATAAGAATTTCTTCGAGTGCATGTGAAAAAGGACCGTGCCCAATGTCATGCAATAGTATAGCGGTTAAAAGTGCATTTTCTTCTTCCACAGTTATTTCTATACCCTTATATCGAAGTGTAGTAATTGCTTTAGTCATTAAATGCATTGCACCTAAAGCATGATGAAATCTGGTGTGGTGTGCTCCCGGATAAGACAAATAAGAAAAGCCCATTTGTGAAATCCTTCGTAGACGCTGAAAAAAGGGATGTGCTATAAGCTGGAGGATAAAGTCGTTAGGAATCCCTATTGAGCCGTACACAGGGTCGTTAAATACTTTAAGTTTTCTTTGATGTGCCAATGTTCTGTTCAAACTTGCTGCAAATATCATAAATAATCGCAAATAGAGTAGCTTATTCTATTTTTGTCAAAAAAAAGTGAAATCAAAGTTAATTTTAACAAAGAAATATAGTCTAGACGAGATTGAAGATTTGTGCTTTTCGTTACTTCCCTTATTGTTAGGAAAGAAAGTTTTATTTTATGCACCTATGGGGGCTGGTAAAACTACCTTAATTAAACAATTACTCAGAAATCTCGATATTGATGGAAATGTTCAAAGTCCTACGTTTTCAATTTTAAATGAGTATTTTTCTAAGGAAATTCAAGATTATATCTACCATTTTGATTTGTACCGCATAGAAAAGGAAGAAGAATTAACTCAAATTGGTTTTGAAGATTACCTTGATGGAAATCGAACAGTTTTGATAGAATGGGCAGAACGCTTGGAATTTTTTATGCCCCGTGACGCTTTGTGCATTGAAATTGAAATTAGTAGTTTAAACTCAAGAGTCGTTCGAGTATCAAATCTGCACTAATTATTGTAATCTTTCGATGTAATACACTTTTAATCTATATACTACATTATTTGTAAGAAAAATACTATATTTGAATTGTGAAAGATTCACTTCACTTCTAAAATTTAGTATTATGAACACTAAAAGAGTAGTTGCGGGTCTTTTTTCTTTTATGATCTTAGCGGCTTCTGCTGTGGGAACAGTAGTCACTATCGAAGATTCAAAAGAATTAGACGTGCGTAAAAGTCGCATTATTTTACCACATAAGCGAAAATAATTGCACTTTATCGGATTTTTAAAAAGGATGGTACTATTACCGTCCTTTTTTCGTTTACAGAAGTATATAAAAATCCTTTATGCTTCGTAATAATTCTATTCAGGTAAAACACAAATTAATTATTGAATCATTTATTGTTTTTCTCATTCTGCTTGCTCCTTTCTTGTACAAGTTTCACACGTATTTACCGGATCAACCAGACGAGGTCCTAACTGTATTAGGTTTTACAATAGATAGTCATGGTTTTTATGATGTTGAAACATATGTGTGGTTTCTATTGAGTAAGTTCATTCCCTTTTACCTCATTTTGATTTGGTTTTTGACTTGTAAACATTGGTGGTATCATATTTTACTTATCCCTTTAACTATGTATGCCTTCCAATTGTTCGAACTCTACTATTCAGCCGATGAATTTGTGGATACCAAAAATTTACTTTGGTTGTTGCCTATTTGTATGGTAATAATACCTCTTGTATATTTCATAAGAATACGTTTATACGATCGATTTGTGCACGGAATTGATTTAGGTGTAATCGAGCAGGAATTAGACCTTATGAAAGAGAAAGAAGCACTAGAAAAAGAACGTGAAATTCTAAATATTCGTAAAGAACGCTATCTAAAATCTCGTTCAAAGAGTGAACGTATTTTGTTCGAAAAAAATGACTAATTTCGATGGCATAATCGTTAAGAATTGTCAGGAGATACATTAGATCCAATTTTATTTCAAGACAAGGGTGTCCTTGCCCAAGAAGAACGTCTCGCCGTTCTTCAATCTTCCAAAAAACTTCATATTGGTATCCCGAGGGAACTTTTTTCTGAGGAAAATAGAATAGCCCTTACACCTTCCGGAGTGAAGTCTTTAGTTGAAAATGGTCATTTGGTTGTAATTGAAAGAGATGCGGGTTTGAACTCTCATTTTACGAATCAAATGTATGAAGATGCTGGAGCTAAAATAAGCAGTAATACAGATGAAGTTCTGTCTCATTCAATTATTTTAAAAATTTCGCCTCCTTCGGAAAAAGAGCTTCAAAAAATTAAACCAAATTCAACTATTTTTTCTGCATTACAAATCAACACACTTTCAGCTAAATCTCTTGAAATCATTCAAAGAAAGAAAATCGTAGCTTGTGCTTATGACTTTCTCAAGGATAATGAAAATAAATATCCTATTCTTGAGGTATTAGAAGAAATTTCTGGTTTGGCATCTATATTTTTAGCCGCTCAATTTTTATCAAGTGACAATCGTGGAAAAGGAATGTTATTTGGAAATATCTATGGCATACCCTCCACTAAAATGTGTATTATCGGAACAAATCAAGCAGCACTTACAGCCGCTAAATATGCATTGAATTTAGGAGTTTCAGTGTCTATTTTTGATCAATTAGTTTCAGGTTTACGCTCTGTAAGCACTCAATTGTCTTCACAAATTCAAACAGGAATATACAATAGTGAGGTGTTTAAAACTTCTATACGCTCAAGTGATGTTATTGTGGCTTCATCAAATACGCAGAATTTAAAGGACATTATTATTTCTGAGGATTTGATCAAACAAATGAAACCAGGCTCGGTCGTAATTGACCTTACATTAGACAGAGGTGGTTGTGTAGAATCCATAGAGTTACAACCTAAAACTAATCCATATATTAAACATGATGTCATACATTATGGTATGTATAATTTGCCCTCAAATTATGCTCAAACCGCATCTATTGGAATAAATAATGTATTGGTTCCTCTTTTAATGCAAATTGGTGTAGATGGTCATATCGAAAGCGCCCTTAGATTAAATGATGGTTTACGTGATAGTATTTTTTCTTATAAAGGATTGGTTACAAATGAACGCGTTGCTCGTTGGTTTGAAAAAAGATATAATGATATTAGATTATTGATGTATTAAATGAAAAAAGTCTTCCTAAAACGCTTGCTCTACTTTTTTATTGGTCTTTTTTTCGGTCTATTGTTTTTAAATTTTATCATTGATCAAAAAACAGATGGAAAAGGAATAGATTACTGTTATTTTCCTAATTGTAGAGTTTTAAAAGATTTAAGAAAAAATAGCGATGTGGCTCCCTTTATAAAAGATAGTGTTCTCGTTGAAGGTAAGGTGATATTTAATAAAAGTGAAATTAGATCAACCCCTTGCCAACTATATGTAGTTGAGTATGCTTATGAAGAGTATCGCTTTGAACGTTGCGATAGCCTTACAAAATACTTAGAGTAATTTTCTTCGTGATCTCTCTTTTTTAATCAGTTCAAGTTCTCGGTTTGTTTGCCCAGCAACTGAGGTATTTTCTTCAGCACGTCTTATGAGATATGGCATCACATCTTTGACAGGTCCGTAAGGAATGTATTTGCTCACATTATAACCATTTTTGGCTAAGTTGAAAGAAATGTGATCACTCATGCCGTATAATTGGCCAAACCAAATGTGTTTGTGATCTGAAGGGATATTGTATTCTTCCATATAGTTTAAAACTAATAAGGTACTGTGTTCATTATGTGAACCAACAAAAATAGAAGCCTTTTCTATATGATTTAAAATAAATCGTGCACCCTTATCAAAATTGAGATCTGTTTCTTTTTTATCCTCACAAATAGGTGAATTATACCCTTTTTCGCTTGCTCTTTTTCGTTCTTTTTCCATGTAAGCCCCTCGAACAAGCTTAATACCAGGTAAAAAATTATATCGACTGGCTAAATCAAAGAGTTTTTCTAAATCTTTCATTTTATCCCATCGATACATTTGATAAGTGTTGTAAACTATGGGTTGCTCAGTGTTATAGGTTTTCATCATTTGCAGGCAAAGATCATCAGCCGCCTGTTGCAACCAACTTTCTTCTGCATCTACTAACAACTTAATATTTAATTCTCTTGCCTTTGAACACAAGGTGTGATAGCGGTCAGTAATGCGATTGTAAGCATTTTTTTCAGACTCGTTTAAATCACTATTTTGACTCACCTTGTAAAATAAATCTGAAGAGCCTAATGCTGTAGGCTTGAAAACTGCGAATGGAATTTCCTCTCTAGATTTAATAAATGAAAGGATTTCTAAATTCTTTTCAACGGCCAAATCAAATTGATTTTCTTCAACCTTACCTTCTACGGAATAATCTAAAATTGATTGCACACCGTAAGACCCTAGTTCCTTTATGATTTGTAGACAATCCTCTTCATTTACCCCGCCACAAAAATGATCAAAGACTGTAGCTCTTATAAGTCCTTCGACTGGTAATTGTGCATTGAGCGCAAAATTTGTTGCCGCTGTTCCTATTTTTACTAGAGGTTCATTGCTAATTAACTTAAATAAAAAATAGGCTCGATCCAGAGCAGCATCATTTTTCATTTGAAAGGCAATTGCCGTGTTATCAAAATTTACCATTCTTTTGCCTTAATTTGTATTACAAAAATAAATCTTGCTGATTGATTTCAATCACATAAGATCATGTAAATTACTATGGATCATATCTCTTCATCATCCTATGATGTTTATTTTGAGCATCAGGCACAATTAGAATTGAAAAAATTGACTTCTCACAATTATTATTCATCTTATTTTGTTTTAGTTGATGAGAACACAAAGCAATACTGTTTAGAACAATTTGAGGCACTTACATCAACCTCTTTTTCGTACATCTGTATTGAGATTTCTTCGGGAGAAGAATATAAAAATATCGATAGTTGTAAGCAGGTGTGGCATATTTTAACAGAAAATAATGCAGATAGAAAATCGTTATTGATTAATTTGGGAGGTGGTGTTCTAACAGATTTAGGCGGCTTTTGTGCAGCAACTTATAAAAGAGGAATTGACTTTGTAAATATCCCTACCACTTTACTTTCAATGGTTGATGCAGCTGTTGGTGGTAAAACTGGTATTGATTTTCAAGGATTAAAAAATCATATAGGTGTTTTTTGCAACGCTAGAATGACATTAGTCATGTCATCCTTCTTAGAAACCTTGGATCAGCGTCAAATTAATAATGGTATGGCTGAAATGATTAAGCATGGCCTAATCTACGATGAACCGCATTTTTATGAGGTAATTAAAGATTTAAATGCTTTTCGAAAACTGATTGCCCGATCCGTTTACGTCAAACATCGCGTTGTTACTGAGGATCCTAAAGAAGGTGGCTTACGTAAGATTTTGAACTTTGGACATACTTTAGGTCATGCCATAGAGACCTATATGATGGAGGAGCGTAATAAAGAAACACTTTTCCACGGCGAGGCCATAGGAATTGGAATGATTCTCGAGGCTTACTTATCTTTTAAATTAAATAAACTCTTAGAAAGAGATTTGAAATTAATTACCAAAAGTATATTACCGCTGTATGATAAAGTGATTTTCAAAGCAGAAGACATTAAAGAGATTCTTAAATTAAGTCTTCATGACAAAAAAAACAAAAAAGGTAAAGTTATGTTTGTTTTATTAGAGGGTATAGGTAAAGCAAGCTACGATATTGAAGTAGAAAAAGATTTTATTTTAGAAGCCTTTGATTATTATCAAAAGGTTTGATGTAAAAATTTTACAAGGAAAACTGAATCTTTAAGTTATAATTCATTGAATATAGTATGCATTAAGCGGCGTTTATCGTTAATGCTTTCTTCCAAGGATATCATTGTTTCTGTTCTACTTACACCTTCAATGTCATCAATTTTAAAAATAATATTCTTAGCATGCGTAGTATCTTTAGCACGAATTTTACAGAAAATATTAAATTTCCCAGTGGTTATATGCGCAACAGTTACATAGGCGATGTTACTTAGACGTTCAAGAACAAATTTCGTTTGATGTGTTTTTTCTAAAAAAATACCAACATAAGCTATGAAAGAGTAACCTAGCTTTTGATAATCTAGGGTTAAAGAGGACCCTTTAATTATATTAGCCTCTTCCATTTTCTTCACACGAACGTGCACAGTCCCTGCTGAAATAAGTAGTTTTTTTGCAATGTCCGTAAAGGGAGTTCTCGTGTTTTCAATAAGCATATCGAGAATCTGATGGTCTAAATCGTCTAATTTAACTTTCCCCGCCATTTTTTATATTTTCAACAAAATTAACAATATCAAATGATTTACTGAAATTTATTTAACTATATCGAATGATTTTAAATAATACCGTAATATTTTATTTGATTTCTTCTAAAATTTAAATGTTGTTTAGCGCGTTCTTCTGTTAGCACCGAAGCTTGAAATACAAGATTTGTAACGTATGATTCTTTATTTAGGTTTAAGAATTCAGGTCTAAAATTTAAAAATCCACCTTGTTTTTCGATAATATATCGTACTCCTATAATTTTAGTCTCAAAAATCAATATCTCGTCGTAAAACCTTTTTGAATTTTCTGGAAGTTCTTGATATTTTTTTACTACAAGGTTATTTTCAACTTGTTGGAAATCTATCTCAGCTAATGCACTAATAGCTTGTTCAAGAGAATTATTGATATACTTTCTTGTTTTTTCTCTAGTGTAATCGCTTTTACAATGTCCTGCTTCTATCAATACTGTAGGAGTATGTAATGATTGAAAATAATCTCCGGTACAATTGATGTTAAATTCATCTTCATACCGAGCTATATTGGACTTTATATCGTCTGGAAGTCCTCGAATTATAGTTGTAATTAAAAAAGCTGATTTAATTCTAGAGGTTGTCCAACTCTTATCGACATCGGCTGAAGGACTTAAAAAAGAAAGACTTGCACTTTGATCTGTATCCCCTACAGTGTACATATTGCGCTGATCGTGCAAATTAAAGCAGTAATTCGGTTTGAACTCTCGATATTTTCGATGTAATACTTGCATTTCTAATTGAGATGAGTTGTATGCGTCCCTATTTAAATCCACATTGTTAGCATTGACTCTGGTATAATTGAATGCGCCATCTGGATTTAGGATGGGTATGATTAATAGTTCAAATTGATTCATCCAATTCACACTTGACTTAAAACTATTCGCGAAGTCTAGTACTGCTTTGGTAGTGGTAGACTCATCTCCATGCATTTGTGACCACATCAAAATCTTAGTGATTCCCTCGCCTATTTTTAGCGCATATATAGGTCTTTTTTCTTCTGAAAAACCTATGACTTGGTAATCCTGACGAAAATATTTTTTCAAAACAGGCTCTAAATGGGCATTATTGATGTATCTACCTTTTAATTCTTTGATTTGCATGTATCTTTATGGCTGATTTAATGGATTTTTGCTATGAATTGGAAACATCTACTTTATTCTCTATATGCTCTACTGTGCTTGAGCTGTGCAAGTGGTCCAAATCGAGAATGTTCTCAGTACAAAAATGGGGAATTTATATTTAAAACAGTGTTGAATGGGGATTTACAAGAATCTACATTTAAACGTTTTGGAGCATTAGAAATTGATGACTATAACGGAAAAATAGATTCGGCTAGTGTAAAATGGATTAACGACTGTGAGTATATACTCAAAAGTCTTAACCCTAAGTCAATGGCAGAAAAAAAGCCGTTACATTTTAAGATTTTGAGTACAACAGATAGTTCCTATACCTTTGAGTATGGTCTTTTAAGTGCTGAAAATCGACTTATAGGAACTGCTGTCAAACTGAAATAGTACTTTATTATGTTCGAAATCTTATCTTCTATAGACGCCTGGGTTGCTTTAATTACACTTATTTTTCTTGAAATTGTTCTCGGAATAGACAACATCATTTTTATTTCAATATCAGCAAATAAACTTGATACAAATCAGCGAAAATCAGCTACAAATATTGGACTTCTTTTAGCTATGTTGATGCGAATTATCCTCTTATTTGGAATAGGATATTTAACTTCTTTAAATAAGGCGTTTTGGTCTGTCGAAACAAGTTGGATTACTGGTACAGTCAGCGGACAAGCATTAATTTTATTTATCGGTGGAATATTTTTACTCTACAAAAGTACAAAAGAAATACGTGAAAAAGTAGAGCATTCATCCCTCGTTGAAAAAGAGGCGGCTTCGACAAACAAAAATACATTTACTAGTGCCATCGTTCAAATTACTATTATAAATGTGGTTTTTTCATTGGACTCTATATTAACGGCTATTGGAATGACCAACAATATTTCAGAGAATCCAAATGATGCTTTGTTGTTGATGATTATTGCGGTGATTTTGTCAGTACTGATTATGATGTTATTTGCAAACCCGGTTGGTGCATTTGTTTCAAAACATCCTTCAATTCAAATTTTAGGGCTTTCTTTTCTGTTACTTATTGGATTTATGTTAATCACAGAAGCAGCTCACCTTTCTCATTTGATTGTTTTTAAACAAGAAATAGGAAGTGTTCCTAAAGGATACCTCTACTTTGCAATTTGTTTTTCACTTTTGGTTGAGTTTCTCGATATGCGAATGAAACGCAATAAAAATAAACTATAACCCCTTAGAATAACTTAAGGTTAAAGTCTTCAGAATTAGAGTTAGTGGGTTTTACTTCTTTATGCTCGTAAGGCAGTGCTTTTACTTTAATCTCCAAAATAGCATTTTTGGTAAGTTGATTCCCGAGTGCCTTGTGGCTTTTAATAGCAATAAAGTCATTGAGATCGAAATATTCATTTGGTATTCTGTCTTGACCCCTTTTCTTTTGATATATTATTTCAATTTCAGGTCTCCATTGATAGGCCACTTGAATTAATTTCGTCTTGTAATGTTCCGTAACAAGAAGTTCTTCTTTATCAAGAATATCAAAATTGAATCGTTTAACAAAATAGCGCTCTCTTTGTCCATCGAAGTAAATGATTGAAATCGGTTTATGGTCTACAAACTTATCTACTAGGGCGTATTGTTCCATATCGATTCTAAGATTTAAGTCTGGTGTAATTCTTTTAACAGTTCCATCATTTGAAATTAACAGAATAGTATCCTTAGGAGTAAAAGAACCCAATAGATCGCCTCTTTCATCTACGTTTAGTCTACCCACAATTTTGTCATACCAAATTTTTCTTGGTTTTAATGTTGAGATGCCTTTTTCACGGAAATCTACTCTCTTTACCGGTAGTTTTGATACTATATTTCCTCTGACATTTCGCCCTTTGACGGCTAAATCAGCGAAATCTAATTCCCAGTTTAATTTTTTGACACTTCCTGTTTTTCTCAAATGAATCATCACTTTTTCAGCTTCACCATTAGGATTAGCCGTAAAATATAGTATAGAGGTGTTTTTTTGATCACCACATAAATTATATTTTTTATCTCTTGTAACAGAAGTAACAGTAAACCTTTTGATATAGGTAATCCCTTTGTGCACCTTGTAAATCATGTTATACACTGTTCTCGAATCTTTCTTTTTGAAAACGGCAACGTGAATTATTTCTTTTCCAACAAACACTTTGGAATCTACTTTAGTGACCATCATTTTTCCGTCAGCCGTAAAAACAATGATGTCATCAATATCACTACAATCGGTTACGTATTCATTCTTTTTCAAGGACGTTCCAATAAATCCTTCTTCTCGATTGACATAAAGTTTAGTGTTTCGTATGACCACCTTGGTGGCTTCAATATCATCAAAAACCTTTATTTCACTTTTGCGAACTCTTTCTTTACCGTACTTCTTTTTAAGCTGGGTAAAATAATCAATACTATAGTCTATAATATGGGCTAAATCATTTAGAACTTTTTGTAATTCATCATCTAAATTTTCTATATACAGAGCAGCTTTATCCAAATCAAATTTGGAGATGCGCTTAATTCTAATTTCAGTCAGCCGAACAATATCTTCAGTGGTAACTTTTCTTTTTAAGTTTTTAATATGTGGCTTCAGTCCATTATCAATTGCGGATATTACCCCTTCCCATGTTTCTTCTTCTTCAATATCTCGATAAATTCGATGTTCAATAAATATTTTTTCTAGTGATGCAAAATGCCATTGCTCTTCTAATTCACTAATTCTAATATTCAATTCATGCTTGAGCAAATCAACCGTATGATCTGTTGAGCGTTCAAGTATTGTCTTTACAGTGATAAAAGCAGGTTTATTGTCTTCAATGATGCATGCTAAGGGTGAAATTGACATTTCACAGTTGGTAAAGGCATAAAGTGCATCAATGGTTTTATCTGGAGAAATATTATTAGGAAGATGAACTAAAATTTCTACATCCGCCGCAGTATTGTCTTCAATTTTTTTGATTTTAATTTTTCCACGATCATTGGCCTTTAAAATAGAATCAATCAAAGAACTCGTATTTGTTCCGTAAGGTATTTCCTTTATAACCAAGGTAGTCTTGTCTAAAACCTCTATTCGTGCTCGAACTCTTACCTTTCCTCCTCGAAGACCTTCGTTATAATTGGTTACATCAATGATACCACTTGTTGGAAAATCTGGATAGAGTTCAAAGGACTTGCCTTTTAGGTAGTTGATACTTGCCTGTATGAGTTCATTAAAATTATGAGGCAATATTTTAGTCGATAAACCAACAGCTATGCCTTCTGCTCCTTGAGCGAGTACTAATGGAAATTTAACAGGTAGGTGAATAGGTTCTTTTTTTCGACCGTCATATGAGAGTTGCCAGTCCGTAATTTTAGGACTAAATACCACATCTATCGCAAATTTTGAAAGCCTAGCTTCAATATATCTAGAAGCTGCAGCACTGTCTCCTGTTAAGATATTCCCCCAATTTCCTTGAGTGTCAATGAGTAAATTTTTTTGACCTATTTGAACCATAGCATCTGCTATACTAGCATCACCATGTGGGTGATATTGCATGGTATGGCCCACCACATTTGCTACTTTGTTATAGCGTCCGTCATCTAATTCCTTTAAAGCGTGCAAAATTCTTCGTTGTACAGGTTTGAAACCGTCCTCAATAGACGGTACTGCCCGCTCTAATATTACATAAGAGGCATAATCAAGAAACCAATCTTGATACATTCCACTGACTGTGATAAGACGATCTTCGTTATTTTGACTGTTTTGCAATTCTTCGTTTTCTTCGATCATAATTCTTCAACGGCATCTAGTTCTACTTTCAAGTTATTAATCACAAATTTCTGGCGGTCAGGGGTATTTTTACCCATATAAAAAGTCAACAACTGATCAATACTCAAGGATTTATCTGCTAAAACAGGTTCAAGACGTATGTTATCGCCAATAAAATTTTTGAATTCATCAGGAGAAATTTCACCTAAGCCTTTGAATCGCGTGATTTCTGGATTAGCCCCTAATTCATTTAAGGCCTTTAAACGTTCTTCTTCTGTGTAACAATATCTAGTTTCTTTTTTGTTCCTCACTCTAAAAAGAGGGGTTTGTAATATGTACAAATGATTTTCTTTGATGAGTTCTGGGAAAAACTGCAAGAAAAAAGTAATCAGTAAAAGCCTTATGTGCATTCCATCAACATCTGCATCTGTTGCTATTACAATGTTATTATATCTTAGATTTTCTAAAGACTCTTCTATGTTGAGTGCCGCCTGAAGCAAGTTAAATTCTTCATTTTCATAAACAATTTTTTTGCTCATTCCAAAAGAATTTAAAGGCTTCCCTCTTAAACTAAATACAGCTTGAGTGTTGACATCTCTTGACTTGGTGATTGAACCAGAAGCAGAATCACCTTCGGTAATGAAGAGTGTTGATTCGAGTCTTCTGTCTTTTTTCATGTCACTAAGGTGAACTCTACAGTCTCTAAGTTTTTTATTGTGTAAACTGGCTTTTTTGGCCCGTTCTCTAGCCAATTTCCGAATTCCAGATAATTCTTTGCGTTCTTTTTCGGCTTGAACAATTCTTTGCTGAATAAGTTCTGCAATTCCTCCATTTTTGTGTAAAAAATTATCGAGTTGAGTGCCGATAAAGTCATTGATATAGGTTCTCACTGTAGGCAGCCCATCCCCCATGTCTGTGGATCCGAGTTTGGTTTTTGTTTGAGATTCGAAAACAGGCTCCATGACCTTAATGGCGATTGCCGATATAATAGACTTTCTTATGTCTGAAGCATCGTAATTTTTTCCAAAAAATTCTCTTATAGTTTTGACTAATGCTTCTCTAAAAGCGGATTGATGAGTCCCCCCCTGTGTGGTGTGCTGTCCATTGACAAATGAATGATATTCCTCATTGTACTGAGAACGACTGTGTGTAATAGCAACTTCAATGTCATCTCCCTTAAGGTGTATTATGGGATACAAGAAATCTTCCTGAGAATTTTGAAATTCAAGTAGATCTTTGAGACCATTTTCAGAATAGAATTCCTCTCCATTAAAAACAATAGTAAGCCCAGGATTGAGATAGACATAATTTCTGAGCAATCGCTCAATGTATTCCGCTCTGAATCTAAAATTCTTAAAAATACTTTGATCAGGTATGAACGCAATTTGAGTGCCGTTTCGTTCCTTAGTTTCTTCCGTAAATTCTTCTTGAAGTTCACCAGCGCTAAAAATGGCAGTTTTACCCTTTTTATCTCTAATAGAAGTGACTTTAAAAAAATTAGAGAGTGCGTTTACGGCTTTTGTTCCTACTCCATTTAATCCAACTGATTTTTTAAAAGCTCGGGTGTCATATTTTCCTCCCGTGTTCATTTTCGATACAACATCGACTACCTTACCTAAAGGTATGCCACGCCCAAAGTCTCGAATATGAACTGTTGAATCTTCAATTTTAATTTCAATGCGCTTGCCTGCTCCCATCACAAATTCGTCTACACTATTGTCGAGGATTTCTTTAAGAAGTATATATATTCCGTCATCAGCAGAGGAGCCATCACCAAGTTTTCCGATATACATTCCCGGTCTAACTCTGATGTGCTCCTTCCAATCTAAGGAACGGATATTCTCTTCTGTGTATTGAACTTGACTCATCGATTAAAATTGAGTGCTCTAAAATAAGGTGGTTTGACGGAAGTTGCTTGAGACAAACAATAAAGTAATTAACAAAAATATTGAGAGTTTTACACACTCAACTCTTATTCTATTGTATATTTAAATACAATAACCATATCAATTATGAAAAATATTATTTTTATCCTCTCTCTTTTTTTATTAGTTTCTTGTGAACAATCTTTTAGTCTTAGCGTACAAAATATAAATGATGAGATTTTAGAAAATGCTAATGATTATCAAGGGGATTGGCTTACGTATGGAAAAAATTACAGTGAAAATAGACACAGTGAACTCAATCTTATCAATAAAGAAAATGTAGAAGATCTCGAATTAGCATGGTCTCTTAATTTAAATACTAAGCGCGGAATTGAGTCTACTCCACTTGTGGTAAACGGTATTATGTACCTTACTGGACCATGGAGTTTGGTGTATAGTGTAGATGCAAAATCCGGAGAACTATTGTGGACCTATAACCCAAATGTTTCTAAGTCACATGGAGAAATGGCTTGCTGTGATGTTGTGAACAGAGGTCTAGCAATGTATAAGGGTAAATTATATTTAGGCGCTTTAGACGGCCGCCTCATTGCACTGAATGCATCTAATGGTCAGGTAATTTGGGAAAAAAACACCCTTGTAGGACTTGAAGGTAGTTATACCATCACGGGTGCTCCAAGAGTTTTTGACGGAAAAGTCTTTATAGGAAATGGTGGAGCAGAGTACGGTGTTAGAGGTTTTTTCTCTGCATATAATGCAGAGACTGGTGAGTTGGATTGGAGATTTTACACTGTTCCTGGAAATCCTGAAAATGGATTTGAGCATCCCGAATTAGAAGAGGCAGCAAAAACTTGGACTGGTGAATGGTGGAAATATGGAGGTGGTGGAACTGCTTGGGATTCATTTGTTTATGACGCTAAGGAAAAGTTAATTTACGTAGGAACGGGTAATGGATCTCCTTGGAATAGAGAAATTAGAAGTCCTGGAGGTGGAGATAATCTTTATTTATCTTCTATTCTTGCCTTGGATGTAAAAACAGGTCAACTCAAATGGCATTACCAAACTACTCCAGGAGAAACATGGGATTATACCGCTGTGCAACCATTAATGTTGGCTGATCTGCAAATTAAAGGAAAAAATAGGAAGGTCATAATGCAAGCACCTAAAAATGGATTTTTTTATGTCTTAGATCGTCTTACAGGAGAATTAATTTCTGCTGAAAAGTTTGTTTATGCCAACTGGGCTGAAAAGGTGGATTTAGAAACAGGTCGTCCCGTAGAAACAAGTTTTGCGCGACATATCAATGAAAATGTAGAAATATATCCAGGACCGTTTGGTGGACATAATTGGCAGGCTATGGCATATAATCCAAATTCAGGATTAGTTTATATCCCTGCTCGAGAAATGTCTATGCAATACGGTAAAGAGTCAACTTTTGAATTTGAGCCTAAGCAATGGAACACAGGTACTGAATTGGTGCCTGGAGCATCTGGGAAGAACAACGGTAACGAAATTTTGTTAGATTCTATATTAAAAGGTGAGAGTTATGGAAAACTCCTTGCATGGGATCCGGTGAAAAGTGTCGAAGTTTGGTCACATAAACAAGATAATGTATGGAATTCTGGCGTTTTGTCTGTGAATAACATGATTTTTCAAGGAGATGCTGAGGGTAATTTTGTTGCATTTGACGCTTTTAATGGAGATCAATTATGGTCTAAGAATTTAAATACTGGAATTATTGCACCCCCTATGACTTATATGATTGAAGGTGAGCAATATATATCCATACCCGTTGGTTGGGGAGGTGTTTACGGAAATGGAAATAAACACACCGAACAAATCAATCCAGGCACGATTTACACCTTTAAAATTAACGGACAAGGAAAGTACCCTGAATTTGAAAAGGCATTGAAGAAAAGTCGAATTACATTTAATACCTCAATGTCAATGGACGATATTTTACACGGAGGTCAAATGTTCTCTATATATTGTTCGCAATGTCACAATTTAGGAAACGGCGGTGGAACTATTCCAGATTTAACCTATTCTACAGAAACAGTTTTCGATATGTATGACAATATTGTTTTAAAAGGAGTTTTTCTTCCGAAGGGAATGCCTTCATTTAAAGACCGTCTTAGCGAGAAAGATGTTGAAAAGATAAAGGCTTATGTTTTGCACACAGCTTCAACACTTGAGCCCTAATGGCTATACATTAAATCTAAAATGCATGACATCGCCGTCACTGACGATATAGTCCTTTCCTTCTACACGAATTTTACCAGCTTCTTTAACTTTCGATTCTGAACCATAAGAAGTGTAATCTTGATAAGAAATGACTTCAGCACGTATAAAGCCTTTTTCGAAATCAGTGTGTATTACTCCAGCAGCTTGTGGAGCTGAAACTCCTTTTTTGATGGTCCAAGCACGAACTTCCTTGGGACCTGCTGTAAAATAAGTTTCAAGATTTAACAGTGCATATGCCGATCTTATCAATTTTGCGGAACCGGGTTCATTAAGTCCGATGTCTTCTAAAAAGAGTTGTCGTTCTTCATAATCATCGAGTTCATTGATATCTGCTTCAGTTCCAATGGCTAGGTACAATACTTCTGCATTTTCATTTTGTACCATCTCTCTTACTTTAGACACGTATTCATTACCTTCTAATGCACTTTTTTCATCGACATTACAGACGTATAAAACAGGTTTATCTGTTATGAGCTGCAGTGGTTTGACGTAATCCACATAGTCTTCTTTTTGCAAATCTACAGCCCGTACTGATACGCCAGCTTCTAGGTTGTTTTTGAGAAGCACTAGAATCTCCTCTTCTTTTTGTGCTTCTTTATTTCCAGTTTTGGCAGCTCTCTTAACTTTATCTAATCGTTTTTCAACGGCCTCTAAATCCTTTAATTGAAGCTCTATATCAATGGTTTCTTTATCTCGAATTGGATCTACAGAGCCATCAACATGCACTATATTATCGTCGTTAAAGCATCTCAAAACATGAAGTATTGCGTCGGTCTCCCTAATGTTGGCCAGGAATTGATTTCCTAAGCCCTCTCCTTTACTAGCTCCTTTTACAAGACCTGCAATATCAACGATTTCTACTGTAGCCGGAATAACTCTTTCTGGATCCACCAACTCTTGAAGTTTTTCCAATCGAGAATCGGGAACATTAACAACCCCTATATTCGGTTCTATGGTACAAAATGGAAAATTTGCACTTTGTGCTTTTGCGTTAGATAAACAATTGAAAAGAGTTGATTTTCCGACATTGGGTAAACCTACTATACCTGCTTTCATGTACTAGGAGTGGTTTGGTTAGCTATTTTGATGCAAAAATGATTGCTTTTCTAAAAGTTCAGCCTCGGTTTCGACTGCATCTTCGTCGGGAACGCAACAATCTACAGGGCATACGGCGGCACATTGGGGCTCTTCATGAAACCCCTTGCATTCGGTGCATTTACCTGGAACGATATAGTAGAATTCATCAGAAACAGGCATTTGAGCTTCGTCGGCAATGAATAAACCTTTTGCTGTTTCCACAGCACCTTTTAAGTTGGTGCCATCAGAATACCTCCATTGGTCAGCACCCTCGTAAATTGCGGTATTTGGGCACTCTGGTTCACAAGCTCCACAATTAATACATTCATCCGTGATTATAATGGCCATTAGCGTATTTTTGTACAAAAATAAAACAGTAGACCTAGATAACAAACTTTATCATGTCAGCTAAGGAATCAAATATTGCATTATTGAATCATTTAGCCCTAGAAATTGAAGCATTGCTCTCAACTTCTTCTGGTGAATTTGATTCACTTATTTCGAGGATAAATGCCGAGAATCCTTGGTTTATAGCATCTGAAATTAAAAGGGCTTTAAATTATTGGTCTATCAACTTACGCCAATCAGTTGTGCGTAACTGGTTAAATTCTTACAAGTTTGATGAGAAAAAAGTTTCCAAGAAGGTACTACTCATATGCGCTGGGAATATTCCGCTTGTAGGTTTTCACGATTTTATCTCAGTTATTTTATCAGGACATCACGTGCTGCTCAAATTATCTAGCAAAGATCAAAAGCTGTTTCGCTATTTGTTGAAAAGACTTGAACATCTAGATTCGACTTTTAGTCGTAATTATACCTTAATAAATGAGCCTGTTAAGGCATTTGACGCTGTCATTGCCACGGGAAGTGCAAATACTTCTAGGTATTTTGAGTTTTATTTTAAAGATTATCCAAAAATTATCAGGCCGAACAAAACCTCTGTAAGTATTTTAAGTTCATCTGTAAGTGATCAACAGCTATCATTATTGGCGGAGGATGTATTTAATTACTTTGGTTTAGGTTGCAGGAGTATTACAAAAATTTACCTGCCTCAAAATTTTGATTTAGAACGATTGAGATTGGCATTTGAGAGTTTTAATGAATTGATTCACCATCATAAATTTCGTAATAACATTGATTATCAACGCTCGATTAATTTGCTGAATAAAACGGACTTTATTGACTTAGGACACCTCTTATTAATTGAAAACAAGGCTGTCTTCTCACCTATGGGCTGTTTGTATTATGAATTTTACAATTCCTTTGAAGCTTGTGTTGAGCAGGTAAAACAAAATGACGATTTGCAATTGATAGCTTCAGATTTTTCTTTTGAAAACAGTATTTCTTTAGGTGAAACCCAATCGCCTCACCTAAATCAATACGCAGACCAAATAGATACTATTGAATTTCTAACTGAATTTACTTAAATGAAAATACACAACTTTGGTGCTGGCCCATGTATACTGCCGCAAGAGGTTTTTAAAAATGCGTCTAAAGGTGTTTTAAATTTGGGCAACACGGGTCTTTCTGTTTTAGAAATTTCACATCGCTCTAATACGTTCCAATCTATTTTCGATCAAACTAAAAAATTGGTTTTGGAATTGATGGAATTGTCTGATGTAACGCACGAAGTCCTTTTTTTGCAAGGTGGGGCATCCTCACAATTTGCTTTGGTTCCTATGAACTTTTTAAAACAAAAAGCACTTTACATTGATACAGGTGTTTGGAGTGAAAAAGCAATAGCTGAGGCTCGAAACTTTGGACAGGTAGAGGTCCTTAAAAACAGCTCTTTAGAAGGATATTTAAAACTTCCGGATCTGTCAATAATTAGGTCGGGAAACTATGATTATGTTCACTACACTTCTAACAATACCATTTACGGAACTCAATTTGAAGATGTTCTAAAAACAGATTGCCCTCTCATTTGCGATATGAGCTCAGATATATTCTCAAAGCAAATTGATTTCAACTTATTTGATTTAATCTATGCTGGGGCTCAAAAAAATATTGGTCCCGCTGGAATGACCTTGGTCGTAATTCGAAAGACATTTTTAGATGAACTCGTCGAATCTAGAATTATACCTACCATGTTCAACTATCAAAAGCATATTGAAAAAAGTGGACTGTTAAATACACCACCTGTTTTTTCAATTTATGTGGCCATGTTAAATCTGACTTGGCTTAAAGAACAGGGCGGTTTATTGCATTTTGATTCTTATAATAAGAAAAAATCCTTTCTAGTTTATAAAGAATTAGAACGAAACACTTTGTTTACGCCTAAGATTCATATTGGTTCAAGGTCAAATATGAATATTACATTTGATTTAGTCAATCAAGATTTAAGTTCTGATTTTTTAGAATTTTCTTTGAGTCGAGGTATACACGGTATTAAAGGTCATAGATCACTAGGTGGATTTCGGGCTTCTTTGTACAATGCATTATCTTTAGACAGTGTCCAATGTTTAGTTGAAAATTTAAATGTATTTGAGCGTAAATATGTCGACTAATGTTTATTAGAGATCAATAATATTTACCTAATTTTAACTGCAACTAAGTTGCATTAATATAAATGAAGATCTCTAGATTAATTTTCGCCTACCTACTTTTAAGTTATAGTTTAGCTTCCTCTCAAGAAGTCGAGGATGAATGCAATTTAACTTACGAGATTGTTTTATTAGACTATCACGACAACAAAGAACCTTTAACTAATGCCGAAGTAAAAATTGATGAATTAGGTTTCTCGTCAAGGACTAATAATGCCGGTAGATTGACATTACTAGGCTTGTGCAAATCAACCTTTACTGTTTTTGTAGATCATCCTGAATGCAATCCACAAACCTTCGAAGTAAAGCTCAATCGTTCAAAGTCAGATGTGTTTTTTTTAGAACATCATTTTCAACAACTTGATGAAATTGAATTAATAGGTTCAAATATTAATCGTGCCAAAAAGCAATTAGTTAAACGAATAGATGAAAATTGGATTTCATCTAATCGTTCAAAATCCTTAGGCGAAGCCTTAAAGAACTTAAGTGGCGTAACTACACTTCAAACGGGCACAACTATCTCTAAGCCAATCATACAAGGCATGAGAGGTAGCAGAATAATTACTGTGTCTAATGGCACTAGACAGGAAGATATGGAATGGGGAGACGAGCATGCTCCAAGCATTCAGATGGGATCATTTGATGAAATCAAAATTGAGAAAGGGGCAGATGCTCTGGCTTACGGAACAGATGCTATTGGAGGGGTAATTGTATTAGATCATCAAAAATTTTATCCAGTTGATTCTGAGCGAAGAGAATTTGGGACGGGTTACCATACTAACGGTCTTGGGGGATATATTTTTCATCAAATCAAGAAGACGAATTCCAATGGCTCGTATTTCAAGTCATCTTTAAATTACCAGCGCTTCGGAGATCGTAGTGCTCCAAGTTATAATCTCACGAATACCGGAAATAAGAATCAATCAATTAATCTCATATACGGCAAGAATAAATTGTCAACTGGGTGGGAATTAAATTTTTCATTACTCGTTGACCAAATTGGTATTCTCAGATCTTCACATATAGGCAACCTAGACGATTTAGAAAGAAGTATTAATTCTAGAACTCCTCTATACATCGAAGATTTCAGATATGATATTTATACTCCAAAACAGAATGTTTTACACGGTACTTTTTCCGGC
>NZIQ01000004.1 GCA_002691685.1 Flavobacteriaceae bacterium
ATATTAAATGTGGCGATGGGAGGAACCTTAGGAGGTTTAGTCGATCCAAACTTTACATCTGATCAAATGGTTGTTGATTACGTAAGAGTATATCAATAACGGTTTAAAAAAACAAGATCAACAAGTCGGTTAGAAGACAAAAACTGTACTTTTATATGCAAACAGCTTGTATATGAAATACGATTTAATTTCTAACCGACTTTTTATTGATAATAGGCAGCGTTTTATGGGCCAAATGCGCCCAAAGAGCATGGCGGTGTTCAATTCTAATGATATCTACCCTGTAGGGGCCGACAGCACCCTTAACTTCGAGCAGCATAGAGACATCTTTTACCTTAGCGGTATCGACCAAGAAGAAAGTATTCTAGTGCTCTTTCCTGAGGCACTCAATCAAAACCACAGAGAAGTATTATTCGTCAGAGAGACCAATGCGCATATCGCAGTGTGGGAAGGTCCAAAACTTACTAAAGTTATGGCTAAAGAAGTCTCCGGTGTTCAAACCATATATTGGCTGAGTGATTTTCAAAGGGTTTTTGCAGACATCATGTCAGAGGCGGAGACTGTATATTTAAACACAAATGAGCATTACCGACAGGCTGTGGATACCCAGACCCGTGAAGACCGATTTATAAATGAGGTGAAGGCGAAATATCCCGCACATCAAACGGCAAAGAGCTTTCCTATTTTAAATGAACTTAGAGGAGTTAAAGATCAAATTGAAATTGAGCTCTTACAAAAGGCCTGTAATATCACAGAAAAAGGGTTTAGGCGCATATTGAACTTCGTAAAGCCAGAAGTTTGGGAATATGAGATTGAGGCTGAGTTCATACATGAATTCATTAAAAACAAATCTAAAGGCTTTGCCTATACCCCAATAATTGCGTCAGGAAAAAACGCAAACATTCTGCACTACATCGAAAACAATAATCAGTGTAAAGCTGGGGAGCTGCTCTTGATGGATGTCGGGGCAGAATACGCTAATTATTCTAGTGATATGACCCGAACTATTCCCGTTTCAGGTCGATTTACGGATCGTCAAAGAGCCGTTTATCAGGCTGTTTTACGGGTTAAAAATGAGGCGACAAAAATGCTACGACCTGGAGTTTTGTGGAATGAATACCATCGCGAAGTAGGTAAGGTCATGACGGCTGAATTACTCCAACTCGGACTTTTAGACAAGGCAGATGTTATCAATGAATCAAAAGAAAAACCTGCCTATAAAAAGTATTTTATGCATGGCACAAGTCATCATCTAGGTCTTAATACACACGACTACGGCGTTCTTAAAACACCTATGAAAGCCAACATGGTATTCACCGTTGAGCCTGGCATTTACATTCCTGAAGAGGGCTTTGGTGTGCGTCTTGAAGACGATGTGGTGCTTCAGGATACTGACGACCCTGTAAACCTCATGGCCAATATACCTATTGAGGCAGATGAGATTGAAGACCTTATGAATTCCTAAAGGGATTTTGTCGTTAATTCTTGTCATACATCACAGGAGTTATCGCATTCTTTGACGATAAACTATCTTTTGACCAAAGTCGTAGCTGATGAAAAAACGTTTAGAATCAGATGGAAATCCAATAGGCACCTTAGTGTGTAATGTGTTAGGCCATAAATACGTAGTAACAAGAAGGGTAACTTATCACTTAAAAGAATTTCAGTGTGCTTACTGCAATAAAAAAGTCACTTCTGATGAAAAAGGCCAACTAGTTGAGCTTTCGCAAGAACGAAAAGAAATCAATAATATTCTTTACCGAGTACACAGAAATCGAAGAAAGAAAAATGGTTTAGGCCGCATTAATCCCTAAACGAATCCCATCCTTGTGCGGTGATTTCTGCCATACTTTCATCTCTACCCACTAAATAACAACCGGTATTTGGCCCTGTAAAGTGTCCTATCACACTTAGATTTGGATTGGCTTTAATTTTAGTATAGTCTTCTTGAGAAATGCTAAAAAGCAACTCGTAATCTTCTCCGCCCGATAGAGCACATAAACTAGGATCTAACTTAAACTCTTCTGCTGTGCGAACCACTGTTGGATCAATAGGTATTTTGTCCTCATAAATTTTGCATCCTAAGGCACTTTCTTTACATAAATGCTTGATTTCTGAAGCTAGGCCGTCACTAATATCTATCATAGATGAAGGATTTACATCTAACTGCTTTAACAATTCGACGATATCCTTTCGAGCCTCAGGTTTGAGTTGCCTTTCGACCAAATAGGCGTACAAATCTAAATCAGGCTGGTGATGCTCGTTTACTTCGAATATTTTTCGCTCACGTTCTAATATTTGAAAACCTAAATAAGCGGCTCCTAAATCTCCACTAACCACGATTAAGTCTCCCTCTTTAGCGCCGTCTCGACGACATGCCTTCTCTTTTTCAACACTTCCTATAGCGGTAACTGAGATCGTCATCCCCTTAGTTGAGCTTGTGGTATCTCCCCCCACAAGATCAACCTTATAAGTCTTACAAGCGGTTTCAACCCCTGCATAAAATTCTTTTAAGGCATCGAGATTAAATCGGTTTGACACCGCAATTGCAAGGGTGATTTGAGTAGGAATTGCATTCATGGCACAGATATCTGATAAGTTTACCGTAACTGCTTTGTAGCCTAAATGCTTTAGAGGCATGTATCCCAAATTAAAGTGCACTCCTTCGATCAATAAATCTGTGGACACCAAAATTTGCTCGTGCGTTGGCTCCAGTATTGCCGCATCGTCTCCAATACCTTTTACGCTAGACTTCAGTTGATTTTTAAAGGATTGGGTAAGCTCATCTATCAATTTGAATTCGCCTAAGGATGACACACTTTGTGCAGGGGATTTACTTTCTTCGAACATGCGCTAAAATTTTAGATAAAAGTAATCGATATACTTCAAATTTAATTGTTCTAAGTTTTGATATGTATTTAAATTCTAGAGTTGATACGTTTCTAATCAATATGAAGTTAGGGTGTCATCCAAAAGAAGTGCATACTGTTGAAAAAAGGATATAGATTTCATCTTTGTAGTCTTTTTGGTTTTGATGAAAGAATTGTTCGCTATTTCCATTTTCTTAATGCGAATTTATTTGAAATTGCATCAAGTAGTTTCCCTTTTTAAATGTTGAGTGTAGATAGCAATAAATGAGTCAATAGGAGTTCTATGACCCATACCCATCACATCAATGATTCTTGCAGTATCACCAACGATTTCTTTAGTTATTTCTGGAAGAACAACAGTGTCTTCCTTACCAAGAATTATAGTTCTCCTATATTTATCTTTTCCATATCGAAAATTATAGTCAACACTTCGGCTATGAAGAGCAGGGTTAAAAAGTAAGACTTCTGTGCCAGTATATGAACCTAAAATATCGGCGAAATAATCTCCTATGCTACTGCCAATTATCAAATCAGGATTACATTTTTCAAAGAGTTCAATAAGTAGATCAACTGACCAGATTTTTGTTCTGTATTGCATCGCGGGTGCATGAACTATGCCTTGAGCAGCTAAAAAATTTACTTTTTCTCCACCCTGTGTACTTTCTAATCCATGCAAGTATAAAACGCTTTTCATAACATTTTTAATATGGCCCAAATCTATATCTAATGAATCTAAGCAAAGTCTAGGATAGATAGACATTGATGTTCATAATTCCATCCTCTTCGGTGCCTGTTAAATGCCTTTAAGCGTTTTTATAACGCTTAATTCACATAAAATCTCAGTTAAAACGTATATTTGTAGTCAATTTTGACGTACAAATTATGATTAAAGTTGCGGTTACGGCAAGAGACAAAGTAATCTCTTTGATGAGAGAAGAGGGTTTTAGTGCCGAGAGCGATTATGTTCGTGTAGGTGTTAAAAGTGGAGGTTGCAGTGGCTTGTCTTACGAATTAACGTTTGATCGAGAAATAAAAGATACAGATAAAATTTTCGAAGACAATCAAATCAAAATTGCAGTTGATAAAAAAAGCTTTTTGTATTTGATTGGCACCACACTAGATTATTCAGGCGGATTAAATGGCAAAGGGTTTGTATTCAACAATCCCAACGCACAGCGCACTTGTGGTTGTGGAGAGAGTTTTTCACTATAATCTAAAAAATGGCTTATACAGAAGAAGAGTTAAAAAAAGAATTAGAGACTAAAGAATACGAGTACGGGTTTTACACTGACATTGAAGCAGACACCCTTCCGAAAGGACTCAGTAGAGAAACGGTAATGGCGATTTCAAAGAAGAAGTCAGAGCCAGACTGGATGACGCTTTGGAGGCTTGAAGCTTTTGAGGTTTGGAAAAAAATGACCGAACCCGACTGGCCTAACGTCACTTATGAAAAACCAGATTTTCAAGATATTTCTTATTATTCAGCGCCAAACAATAAACCAAAATACGAGAGTTTAGACGAGGTAGACCCTGAATTACTTTCGACTTTTGAGCGATTGGGGATATCACTTGATGAGCAAAAAAAGTTAACAGGGGTTGCTGTTGATGTTGTAATGGATTCTGTTTCTGTTGCGACAACATTCAAAGAGACCTTAGCCGAAAAAGGAATTATTTTCTGTTCTATATCCGAGGCTATAAAAGAGCATCCAGAATTGGTTAAAAAATATTTGGGGACAGTAGTGCCACCAAAAGACAATTTTTATGCCGCTCTAAATTCAGCGGTCTTTTCGGACGGAAGCTTTTGCTACATACCCAAAGGGGTGAGATGCCCGATGGAGTTATCAACTTATTTCAGAATAAACCAAGCAGGAACAGGTCAATTTGAGCGAACCTTGGTTATCGCAGATAAAGACAGTTATGTGAGTTATCTTGAAGGGTGTACAGCACCTTCAAGAGACGAAAATCAACTTCATGCAGCAGTGGTAGAATTGATTGCTCTCGACGGTTCAGAGATCAAATACTCAACGGTGCAAAATTGGTTTCCAGGAGACAAAGAAGGTAAAGGAGGAGTTTTCAATTTTGTTACAAAAAGAGGCCTTTGCGAGAAAAACGCAAAAATTTCTTGGACACAGGTTGAAACAGGATCGGCTGTGACATGGAAATACCCATCATGCATACTCAAAGGAGACAATTCTATAGGTGAATTTTATTCTATTGCGGTAACCAATAATTTCCAGCAAGCAGATACTGGAACTAAGATGGTTCATTTAGGAAAGAATACTAAGAGCACCATCATTTCTAAAGGGATATCTGCTGGTAAATCACAGAATTCTTACCGAGGTTTGGTTCAAGTTGGAGCAAGAGCTCAAAATGCTCGAAATTTTTCACAGTGCGACTCGCTTCTTATGGGAAATGAATGTGGTGCACACACCTTTCCTTACATAGAAGCAAAAAATAAAACAGCTCAGATCGAACACGAAGCAACTACCAGTAAAATTGGAGAAAATCAGATTTTTTACTGCAATCAAAGAGGAATAGATACTGAAAAAGCGATTGCCTTAATCGTAAATGGCTTTAGTAAGGAAGTACTCAATAAACTTCCAATGGAGTTTGCGGTAGAAGCCCAAAAATTATTAGAAATAAGCCTAGAAGGTTCAGTAGGATAAACAAGCACTAAATGCACATGCTAAAAATTGAGAATTTACACGCGTCAATTGACGGTAAAGATATTTTAAGAGGGATTAATCTAGAGGTGAAACCAGGGGAAGTTCACGCAATCATGGGGCCTAATGGCTCAGGGAAGAGCACTTTGGCTTCAGTTGTTGCTGGAAAAGAAGATTACGATATAAAAGAAGGGTCTATAAGTTTTGAAGGAGAAGATATTATCGAGATGGCACCAGAGGATCGAGCTCATATGGGCTTGTTTCTGTCCTTTCAGTATCCCGTAGAAATACCAGGGGTATCGGTAACTAACTTTATCAAAACTGCCATTAACGAATCTCGCAAAGCAAAAGAACTCGATGAAATGCCTGCAAGCGAAATGCTCGCAAAAATTAGAGAGAAGTCAAGTTTGCTAGAAATCGACAGAAAGTTTTTATCTAGAAGTTTGAACGAAGGCTTCTCTGGAGGTGAGAAAAAGCGTAACGAAATCTTTCAGTTGGCTATGCTCGAGCCTAAACTCGCAATTTTAGACGAGACAGATTCAGGCTTAGACATAGACGCCTTACGTATTGTGGCTAATGGGGTCAATAAACTGAGAAGTGCTGAAAATGCCACTGTCGTTATAACGCATTACCAACGATTATTGGACTACATTGAGCCTGATTATGTTCATGTTCTACATCAAGGTAAAATTGTAAAAACAGGGACAAAAGAGTTGGCCTTACAATTAGAAGACAAAGGTTACGATTGGATTAAAGCATAAATTCAAGCATGGAGTTAAAAGAAAATATACTTTCGTCCTTTATTGTTTTTGAGCAAAACGTTGACGTCAATAAACCTTTGCATCAGAAAAGAGCTGAGGCTTTGAAGGTGTTTGACCAGCAGGGCTTTCCGACTAAGAAAATGGAGGCTTGGAAATACACGTCTTTAGAATCTTTAAAGAAGACTAATTACAACCTACTTCCAAAGGCAAGTGAAGTTTTAGACTATAGGAACGTCAAGAAGTACTTTCTACATGAGATGGACACTTATAAGCTGGTATTTGTAAATGGTGAATACAGCTCATTTTTGTCAGAGACAACTCATGATGGTGTGGACATTTGTTTGATGAGCTCAGCCATTACAAAAGAAAAGTACAAGCGAGTTATAGACAATTATTTTGATAAAATCGCAGACACTAAAGACGCCTTGAGCCGTTTGAACACTGCTTTTATCAAAGAAGGAGGATACATTTATATTCCAAAGAGTAAAGCGCCTATCAAGCCAGTAGAAATCGTTTATTTGACCACTTCAGAAGACCATGCGTCTATGATTCAACCTCGAAATTTAATTGTGGCTGAAGAAAATGCTGAGGTTCAAATTATCGAGCGCCATCAAAACCTAACTACGAATGAAGTTTTTACTAATGTGGTTACCGAAATTTTTGCACACAAAAGTGCGAGAGTTGACATGTATAAACTTCAAATGGATACAAAGACTAGCTCTTTAATAGACAATACCTTTATTGAACAACACGAAAAAAGTGAAGTGAGCGTTCATACCTTTTCTTTCGGAGGAAAGTTGGTGCGAAACAATCTTAATTTCTATCAAAAAGGGTCGTACATCGACTCCATTTTAAAAGGAACAACTATTATTGAAGACACTCAGCATGTCGATCACTATACTTTGGTGCATCATGCTGAGCCTAATTGTGAAAGCCATCAAGATTATAAAGGTATTTTCTCAGGTCGTTCAACAGGGGTTTTTAACGGTAAGATTGTAGTCGATAAAATTGCTCAAAAAACCAATGCTTTTCAGCAAAACAATAATTTGATTGTAGATGACAAGTCCACGGTTAATACAAAACCTCAGTTAGAGATTTTTGCAGATGATGTAAAGTGTTCGCATGGTTGCACCATTGGACAGTTAGACCGAAGCGCACTATTTTATCTGCAGTCAAGAGGAATACCTAAAAAGGAAGCTGAGGCGTTGTTAATGTATGCGTTTGCAAATGATGTTTTAGAAAGCGTTAAAATTGAGGCCGTACGAAAAAGAGTGAAAGAGCAAATTGCCAATAAACTAGGAGTACATCTTGGTTTTGAATTTTAGCGAATAGTCACATGCATAAAACTGATTTTCCAGTTGATAAGTACCGCAAAGATTTCCCTATTCTTGAGAGGAAAATAGGAAAGCACCCATTGGCATATTTTGACAATGCAGCAACGAGTCAAACACCGAAACAGGTTATAGAGGCAATTGTCAATTACTACACTTCTTACAATTCGAATATTCATCGAGGTGTACATACGCTCTCAAATGAGGCCACTGATGCCTACGAGCAGTCTCGAAAAAAAGTACAACGGCATTTTAATGCTGCCCATTCTCATGAAATTATTTTCACCTCTGGAACAACCCATGCCATTAATTTAGTGGCTTCTGGATTTAAGAATTTCATCAAAGCTGGAGATGAGCTCATTGTATCAGCCTTAGAACACCATTCTAATATCGTTCCATGGCAAATGTTATGTGAACAGACCGGTGCATTACTGAAAGTTATACCCATGCTTCAATCGGGAATTCTCGACATGAAGGCCTTTGATCAAATGCTGAGCGAGAAGACCAAACTTATTTTTTGCAACCATGTCTCTAATGCCCTTGGGATCATTAATCCTATTTCAGAACTTATTGAAAAAGGCCACAGCGTAGGGGCGGCAGTATTGATCGATGGCGCTCAGGCAGCACCACATATTCAGGCCGACGTACAAGAATTAGATGTCGACTTCTATGTGGTTAGCGCACACAAAATGTGTGGTCCTACAGGAGTAGGAGTGCTTTATGCAAAAGAAGAATGGCTTAATAAATTACCGCCTTATCAGGGGGGCGGAGAAATGATTGCTGAGGTTTCTTTCGAGAAAACTACTTATGCTGGTCTTCCTCACAAATTCGAAGCAGGCACACCTAATATTTGTGGAGGAATTGCTTTTGGAGCGGCTCTAGATTATATGAACGCCATAGGGATTCCAAATATAGCTAAATACGAAAACGAACTTCTGACTTACGCCACAACTCGTTTGAAAGAAATTTCAGAGCTCCGTATTATAGGAGACGTTTCTCATAAAACAGCTGTGATTTCTTTTGTTGTAGAAGGAGCACACCCCTATGATATTGGAAGTATTTTAGATAAAATGGGTATTGCTGTGCGAACAGGACACCACTGTGCACAACCTATAATGGATTTCTATCAAATTCCAGGAACAATAAGGGCTAGTTATAGTTTTTATAATACCTTCGAAGAAATAGACCGTTTAATTGAAGCCTTGAAAAGAGCCTTAAGCATGTTGTTATAATGAGTAACATCAAAGACATACAAGAAGAGATAAAGGAAGAGTTCATGCAATTCGAAGATTGGATGGAACGCTATGAATACATGATTGATCTTGGGAGAGGTCTTCCGCTTATTGACCAGGCCTATAAAACCGATGAATATATCATTAAAGGTTGTCAGAGCAAAGTTTGGGTTTATGCCCAACTCAACAAAGACAAGCTGGTTTTTACCGCGGATAGTGACGCCATTATTACCAAAGGAATTATCGCCATTTTAATCAGAGCTTTTAGCAATCAGCATCCTTCTGATATTATGAACGCTGAAACGGGCTTCATTGATGAAATAGGACTAAAAGAACATTTATCTCCCACTCGTGCAAACGGGCTGGTGAGCATGATCAAACAGATTAAACTCTACGCACTGGCTTTTCAGACACAAATAAAGGAATCATGAGCACAGAAATAAATACCGAGCAACTCGGAGAACAAATTGTGAAGGTTATAAAGGGTATTTTTGACCCTGAAATCCCAGTGGACATTTATGAATTAGGCTTGATTTACGATGTCATGGTGAATGAAGATTACGACGTCAAAATATTAATGACCCTTACTTCACCAAATTGCCCGGTAGCAGAGTCTTTGCCTCTTGAGGTAAAGGAAAAGGTGAAATCCATTGATGAGATCAAAGACGTAGAAGTTGAAATCACCTTTGACCCTCCTTGGACGCAAGAGTTGATGAGCGAGGAAGCTAAATTAGAATTGGGAATGCTTTAATCGCTGCCAGAATGTCTAAATCTGATCCAATTGTAAACCGCGTAGCCCAAAGCGCACTTGTCGTTTTTGATCTTGAAGATTACTACCCTGAGAACCCTATTTTAGAATTAGACCTTGCTGATTTTCTTGACCAAGGTTTTGTGCTCAGAGAAAAAGAATTTCGAAAAGCCTTAGAGGATTTCAATTGGGAAGTTTATAACAATGGCCTTGTCAGAGTGCATTGCAGCACTGATGCCATTATTCCGATTTGGGCTAAAGCCCTACTTTCTTCTTATTTAAATGCGGAATGTATGCATTTTGTTTTTGGTTCTAAAACAGCACTCATGTCCTCGTATTACAGTAATATACTAATCGGTATTAAGTTTGAAGAGTACCGTGATAAATCAGTAATATTGAAAGGATGTTCAAAAAAAGAAGTTCCTGAATCGGCTTACATTCACGCCATGGGAAAGCTACAGGAAGTCGCAAAAAAAATTATGTACGGAGAAGCCTGTTCTGCAGTGCCTTTATACAAACGTAAATGAAAAAATTTTTAGCATTCGTTTTATTGGGATTTAGCTTTGCCCATGGTCAAAGTATAGAAGAGTTAAAGTCTGCCATTCAAAAGAAAAAAGATTCGATCGCTCAAATCGAAAAAAGGGTAAATGGCCTACAGAAAGATTTAGATTCTGTAATAAAGGTTAAAAAACACGACAGTATTTATCAATGGGAAAAGGGAGCCTTTGGAACACTAGGAACTAGTTTTTCAGGATTTAATAATTGGCTGGCACAAAAAATTCCATCAAACAGATCTTCAAATATCGGATTAAGCTTTAACCTTTATGCCAACAAAAAGAACGACAAGTACTTTTTGAGAAATTCAGCTAAGATTAATTTGAATTGGGTTAAGATTGACGACAGAGACAATCCAAATGATATTGCAGACTACCAACAAACCAATGATATTTTCAACGCCTCTTCTCTTTTCGGGATCAAATACAATAAAACCATAGCGGGGTCTTTTTTTACAGAATTTAGAAGCACACTCATTAATAACTTCAATAACCCAGGATACTTAGATACTGGTTTTGGAATTACTCTTACGCCCTACAAGAATTTTGTGGTGGTGATTCACCCCATCAATGGAAACTTTGTCTTTCAAAAAAACGATTCAGACTTTGCGTCTTCTTTGGGCGCGAAATACGCAGTGGAGTTTTCAACCAAATGGATGGGTATACAAACCAAGAGCTCTTTTTCTGCTTTTCAGAGTTATAAAAATCGATTTTTGAGCAACATAAACTTTAGTAGCTCCTTGAACTATTCGCTTTGGAAAACATTGGGTATAGGCCTAGACTTTGGTTTTAGGTCCAATCGACAAGAAGTATTGAATTATTTCAAAAGGGTATTGAACGATGAAGAAGCAACTTTAGAAAGCGTCGGTAATAGAATTCAATCCTATTGGACCTTTGGGCTCAGTTATGCCTTAAGTAAATAATCTAATCACCTAAGGGCCCGTATTGGTCCAAACGTTCGGGATACAAAAAGTTATTATACGGAAATCTTGTAACGTGTATTTTGCGTACTTCAGAGTAGACTCTTTTTCGAAACTCTTCCAAATTTTCTTTTTCAATAGCCGAAATAAATAAAACACGATCGCCTACTTGATTGTACCATGTTTTTTTCCATTCTTCAAGACTAAAGTGCTTAGGCTCGTAGGTCGTAGTAAGATCTTCTTCGTCATAGGGCTCTGCCGTGTATTGATCTATTTTATTGAATACAATAATGGTGGGTTTATCACTGCATTTGATTTCTTCAAGGATTTTTTTCACCGAGGCGATGTGATCTTCAAAATTGACATGCGAAATATCAACGACGTGTAGCAATAAATCTGCTTCTCTTACCTCATCTAAGGTGCTTTTAAAACTCTCGACCAGCTGAGTTGGAAGCTTGCGTATAAAACCTACGGTATCGCTTAAAAGAAATGGAAGGTTTCCCAAGACCACTTTTCGAACGGTGGTATCTAAAGTCGCAAAAAGCTTGTTTTCTGCAAAGACCTCACTTTTACTAATGACATTCATCAGTGTAGATTTTCCCACATTGGTGTACCCAACCAGAGCAACTCGAACTAAAGCACCTCTATTACTGCGCTGGGTTTCCATTTGCTTGTCGATTTTTAAGAGCTTTTTCTTGAGAAGGGCTATACGGTCACGAACAATACGGCGGTCAGTTTCAATTTCTGTTTCTCCAGGACCACGCATTCCTATTCCTCCTCTTTGTCGCTCAAGGTGAGTCCATAGACCTGCTAAGCGTGGTAAAAGGTATTCGTATTGGGCTAATTCCACTTGGGTTCTCGCGTAGCTTGTTTGTGCACGTTGTGCGAAAATATCCAAGATCAATCCCGTACGATCAAGAATTTTACACTTAAGTAATTTCTCGATATTTTTTTGTTGGGCAGGGGTAAGCTCGTCATCAAAAATAACAGAGCTGATCTCGTTAGATTTAACGTAGGCAACCACTTCTTCCATCTTACCACTTCCGATAAATGTTTTGGGGTTAGGAACATCCATGCGTTGCACAAAGCGTTTGAAAACCTCCCCACCAGCTGTATATGTAAGAAATTCTAACTCGTCGAGATACTCATTTACCTTCTCTAAGTTTTGAGACTTGTTGATAATCCCAATAAGAATTGATTTTTCAAAAACGTGGTCTTTCTTTTCTATCATAATGTACTGCGCACAAAAGTACGATTTGAATCAGAGGTTTTCACTTCGATTAATTTAATTGTGCTTCAATTTTGTTCTTAAAAAGATTGTTTTAAGGTTATATAAAACACAAAACAATGAGAGCTCTTGTATTATTATTTTGCGCTTTACTTTTTATTCATTGTAAAAGAGTGTCTGAGAGTAAAACCACTCCAGCAACCCAAGAAGCTGTTGAACTTCAAAGTGACACCCTAAATACAGTTGACGCCCAAACCAAACAAGAGCTAGGTAATGCACCTGAACAAGAAATAGAGCGCAACATTTATGGTGAATATTATTTGGGAATTGAAACGACCATAGGCATGTATGAAATGGTCGGATATTACACTGAAGAAGAGGCGCTGCAGCATCTCGAGAAAAGTTGGACGGCCATCTATTTGAACGGTCAGGGTTCTATTTTGCGTATTCCAGTGCGTTTCGAAATGCTAGAAACCGAAGTGGATCCTTTTTTTGAAGAGTGTGACCCAAAATATAAAATGCAGGTTCAGGTCGATGAACAATACGAACAAGAGCTTTTAAACCTAAAGCCAATAGTTTATGTTTCTGGTTTGAGCTTTAATGCTGTAAAACCATCCGAAGACCAATTGTATTACGCATTAGGGTCAAAGGTCAAACCAAAAACTAACGATCAAGGTTATAATCTAAATCATTACGACTTCGACTGTAAGGCCTATAAAATTGTCAATCAAGACACCATTAGCCAACAACTCTTAAAATTTAATGGTTTTTTAGACGACCCAATTATAGAGCCTATTTTAATAGCTGATATCGATGGTGATGGTCTTAAAGACTTGTACGCTTCGGTTGCTTCAAAATATTCGTACAGTTTAACGGTTTTATTTTAATCTTCTATGGCTGAGTCGAATCAAATCTTAAAAGCAGTCGCCGCAAAACAAGAGTTCGGCTGTTAAAATGAAATGTATGAAAAAAATAATAACACCTCTAGCACTAGTCGTTTTTAGTGCCTGCGCCGAAAAAAAAGAAAATAATATGCAGCCCACAGCTTCGAACCCTCAAGAAGAGATTGTTTTTGAGGCTAATTATTTTGAAGCAGAAAGCGACACAATAAACACCTTTGAACCAGCGACTGAAGAGGCAGAAATAGAGGCTGTGCCTAAGACAGCTAGTCATGAAATAACCGAAACGAATTATGAAGACGTTTCATCTGAAATCAGTATTTTTCAATTGGGTTCCTACGCCGAGGAAGAAGAAATGCCGTCTTCATATAAGGAAAAGAAGTGGACGGCTTTTTATGTGATAAACGGTGAATTGCAAAAGCAATCGGTAGAACTTGAATTTGGCATTGAAGAAATGCAAGAGTGTGGAGACGACACACAAGTAGAGTTAAAAGAAGGGTACACAGGTCCAACCCCACTTTTTTTAATTTCAGGACTACAAGACTACGAGGGTACGCCTTCGCCAAACCTTATTGATTTCGAGTTTAAGAAAGGAGAAATGGTAGATTCGAAGTACGGAATGGTTCATTCTCTAGTGAAATGGACAGCATTAAAGACCTTTACAAATGATACTATTAGCCAAAGTTTACTGCATGACGAACAGGTCTCCTTAGAAACTAATTATAGTGTATTATATCAAGGAGATATCGATGGCGATGGTCAAGCTGATTTAGTGGCTGATTTGGCCGAAGGATATTCTTATAGTAGAATTGTATTATTCTTATCTTCTCGAGCAAAAGAAGGAAAAGTATTAGCTGCAGTTGCTCAGTTTTTATATTGGTATTGTTAAGGAAAAATTAAGACTACTACATCGAAATAATAAAAAAACCACAGAGATGTTAATTTATTATTTCGGTATACCGATATAATTAACAGTTCACTAATATTTCTTTACACTAACCTTAAAAAGTACTTAATCTTTTGGTAAAAGTTCGTCTATAGTTTAGCATCAAACTATAAACAACATGAAAAAGTATTTATTTGTATGCTTGGCTTTAATAAGTTTAGGTGCCGCAGCACAGACAACAGTAAAAGGTAGAATTTTAGACGAAAATAATTTTCCATTGCCTGGAGCAGTGATTGCCCAAGAAGAAGGGCGATATACAGTTTCTGATTTTGATGGTTTTTTCTCTATTTATATCGATGGTATAGAATCAGTTAATGCAACGGTCACTTACACGGGCTTTGAGAATCAAGAAATCGTTTTAGATCCGGCAAGTGATCGCATACAACTTGTGGTTTTACAACCTTCGGTTAATGAACTAGACGAGGTAGTAGTTTCAGGATTTCAAGGAGGTGTCGTTAAATCATTGAACAAACAAAAAAACGACATTAACATTACCAATGTTGTTTCTGCTGATCAAGTAGGTAAATTTCCTGATGCAAATATTGGAGACGCTTTGAAGCGAATCAGTGGTATAACCATGCAATATGACCAGGGGGAAGCACGAGATATTATCATTAGAGGATTTTCACCTGGATTGAACTCTGTAACCTTAAATGGCGAACGTATACCTTCAGCAGAAGGGGATAACAGAAGGGTTCAAATGGACCTTATTCCTTCAGATATGATCCAGTTGATTGAGGTGAGTAAAACCTTAACGCCTGATATGGAGGCTGACGCTATCGGTGGTTCTGTAAATTTAGTTACCCGCTCTAATCCAAATGGTTTTCGATTGTCGACATCGATTTCAGGTGGCGCCAACCCTGTTAGAGATGGAGGGTTTAATCGAAACATGACTTTTATTTTAGCAGATAAACTAAGTGACAAATTAGGCTATACACTATCAGCATCACATAACACATCAGATTACGGTTCAGATAATATCGAGTTTGAATGGGATGATAGTGAAACTCCTGAACTTAAAGAACAGGATATTCGTAGATACGATGTGAAGAGAACAAGACGAAGTATAGCCCTTAACTTGGATTATGATATCAATTCAACGAATAAAATTTATTTCAAATCTATTTATAACTCACGGGACGATTGGGAAAACCGTTTCCGAGTTCGATTTGATGATTTTGAGGATGGAGAGGTTCGTATCCGCAAGCAAACAAAAGGAGGAATAGGGAATGATAGAAACGATAACCGTCGTTTAGAAGATCAAAGAACATATAAATTTGCATTTGGTGGAGAACATCAAATAGGCAAACTCGCTATGGATTGGAAATATTCCTTTTCTCAAGCTTCAGAAAAAAGACCTGATGAGCGCTATATCAGATTTGACCAAAAAGGAGTTGCTGCCACCATGGATACTTCTAATGCTGAATTTCCTGGTTTTATTGTAGCTGCTAGTGATTTAAATAACACTTCTGAATTTAAGTTCAAAGAAGCACAAGATGCTCAAAAGACGACAGAAGAAGACAACAATTCATTTAGAATCAATTTTCAACTTCCATATTCTGAAAATGATTACATCAAATTTGGATACAAACTCAATCAGAAATCCAAAATGCGTGATGATATATGGTATGAATATGAAATTGACGGCGTTGATTTTATGTCAAATACTTCAACAGATGACTATACAGTACCTGGATATCTTCCGGGTTCACAGTATACTCATGGGCAATTCGCTACAGCTGAGTACTTAGGAGGTTTAAATTTCTCAGGTGGTGAATTACTTTTTGAAGAATTTGCAACAGGTAATTATTCTGCTGATGAAGCCGTAAATGCAGCTTATTTGATGTTTGTAGACAAGCTTGGACAAAGCACTACAGTCATTGCAGGAGCCAGACTTGAAAGCACCTCTTTAGACTATGTTGGTTATGCTTATGACGAAGAAGAAGGGGCAAATTCTATTGCAGATTTAGAAGAAATTGCAGGTTCTAATAATTATTCAAATATTCTTCCAAATCTTACCGTTCAAACCAAGCTTTCAGAAAATTTTATACTGAATGGAGCTTATACTGTTGGTATCGCGAGACCTTCTTATTTTGAATTAGTTCCTTATCAAGCTATTAACTCAGCTGATCTTGAAATTGCCGTAGGAAATCCTGACCTAGAAGCAACAGTTTCTAACAATTTTGATTTAATGGGAGAATATTACTTTTCAAATGTTGGGTTAATTACAGCTGGAATCTTCGCAAAAGATATTGACAATTGGCTTTACCTATTTAGTGATGATGATTACCAATTTAGAGGGGAGTCTTATGATTATGAGCAGGTAAGAAATGGTAGAACTGCATCAGTTAATGGCTTTGAATTAGGTCTCCAAACGCGCTTGAGTTTCTTGCCAGGATTTTTAGGAAACACTACCTTCTACGGCAACTATACTTATACCAATACGAGCACAGATGGCGTTGCTGAAAGAGGAGATGATGTGCCTTTAGTTGGAGCCGCAGAAAACATGTTCAATGCTTCATTGGCTTATGAATCTAATAAGTTTTTCTTGAGAGCATCTATGAATTACGCAGGAGAGTCTCTTGATGAAATCGGAGGCAATATCTTTGAAGATCGTTATTATGACGAGCAGCTATTTATTGATTTGAATGCAACGTATTCAATAAACGATAGAGTCAGAATATTTGCTGAAGCCAAAAATTTAACAAATCAACCATTGAGATACTATCAAGGTTTAGCCGATAGAACAATGCAGTTGGAATACTACGACATCAACTGGAATGTTGGTATTAAGGTAGATTTGAGATAATTTTATTCGTAATTTAATTTTATGGGGGAATACAATTATTCCCCCTTTTTGTTTTGACTTTATGAAATCTTTTTTCATTTCTGCCACGCTGCTTATTTGTCTTCATATAAGCGCACAAAATAACAGATCAACTTTTGAAGTTTCACCCTATCAGGAAACAGATGTAGTATTATCCGATGGAGATGCAGCCGATGATATTGCCATTTATATTTCGCATGATGGCGCCAATGAACTGGTCATAATCGGAACTAATAAGAAATACGGATTAGAAACCTATAATTCTAAGGGAAAAAGATTGTTTCACGCCCCTTTTGGAAGGATTAATAATGTTGATCTATTAAAGGGGTTTAAACCAAGTGATAAAGGAGATCTTGCTTTATTGGGAGGCAGTAACAGAACCCATTTAAGTGTAGATTTCTGGTATTTAAAGGCTAACGACACCATTACCCTTCAAAAGAGAATTAAAACTAAACTCAGTGATGTGTATGGTTTTACCTTTTATTCCGATTCAAAGGCGACCTATGCCTTTGTTTCTGATAAAAAGGGGACCCTGCTGCAATATCAATTATTTTTTGGAGGAGACCAAGCATTCGAAGTGTCACTAATACGAAAATTAAAGTTTTCTTCTGTGGTAGAAGGAATAGAAGCAGACCCTAAACGTGGATTAGTGTTAGCGGCACAAGAAAATAAAGGTCTCTGGAAGTTTAACGCTCACCCTTTCATGCCGCTTGACAAAAAATTAGTGCTATCTGTTGATCGAAAAGATGTAAAAGCAGATTTAGAAGGAGTAGCCTTGTTGGAAAGAGACCAATCGAGAGATTTAATTTTTATTTCTGTACAAGGTTCGAACAGTTATGCTATTCTAGATGCGCAGGATTATATATTGAAAGGCATCTTTAAAATTATTCAGGGAGATACTGCTGTAGATGGTACCGAGGAAACAGATGGAATAGAAGTCTCATGGATCACCCAAGAAGAAGGTTTATTTATTGCCCAAGATGGTTTTAACGATGGAGAAACACAAAACTTCAAGCTCGTAAAGCTCTCAACCATCTTAAGTCAACTCGATAAGATTTAAGGGGGTTATCTCTAAAATATCTCCTTAAAAAAATACCGGATAACCACAAGCTATCCCCTAATTCTCCTGTAATATTCCGGTATTTAATTTAAATTGTAATCAAACGATTCGTCAATGAAAATGAATAGGCTTGTTACGCTATTTATCTTTTTGTCTTTTGTAGTTTCTGCACAAAATGAGCCGCCAAAACTTGAAGGTCCTTATTCTTTTATTAGTCTACCGGAGGGCGATGGGTTTAAAATAATCACGAACTCCAAGGTCTATTTTACAAAAGACGGCATAAACTTTACAACACGTGAGCATAATTTTCAGTTAGATGTCCGTGAATTCAGTTTATTTCCAGGAACAGACAATATTCTTGTTCACAGAGGCGGAGGCTTGGTTTATCAATATAAAAACGACAGTTTAGTTCGTTTAGACAAGAGTTATATGTGGAAGAGTCGTTTTAAAGCTGCTCCATTACTCAAAAACGACACCATTGTGCTTATTGGAGGGTTTGGAGAATATAACGAGGCTAAAAACATTGTTTACTATGATGATTATCTAAGAGAATGGTTTGAGTATAAATTTAAATTGAAGCAATTCGAAGACACGATTCTTTACGCTCAATATGATTCGATATCCGATAAATTAATAGGAATAAGCACAGATTGGGTCAGTTACGAATATTTCGAATATGAATTTCAGAAAGGATTATTCAAAGACGTATCACTCGAGGAACACATAGATTATATTCATTTCCCAATTGTTAATTATCCAGAACCTTTAATGTTCTCTTTTAATGATAAAATTATAACGTGGAACCTTGAAGAAAAAACATATTCACTTTATAGATTTGATAATGAGTTGAAAAGCAAAAAACTCTATTTAGATTATAATCCTGTTTCAAAGACTTTTCTAGTTTATGATGATATTCTTAATGAGTTAATAATTGTAAAGGAGAATTTATTATTCTCCCAACCTATAAAAACAGTTTCTTTTCAATTAACGCAAGACGCGAATAAAAATAACCTCCTAGTTATTCCACTAATTATAATTTTAATTGGTCTCGCATTTCTGGTACTCATAAGACGTAGGTCAGTAGTAAAAGTTATACTTTCCAAAAAAGAAGAAATACTGGCAGATCTGTCAGAGGCCGAAGCTATTACCTTTACTAAAATTGTAGAAAGTCATCCTAAACCTATTGAACTAACTGAATTACAACAAGACTTTGAGCCACAATTGACTTACGAATCTAGGCTTAAAAAACTCAGAAAGTGTTTGACTTCTATCGAAAATTTAGCCAAAGAAAAAGCGAATATAACCAAAAGCAAAGCCGTGTTCATACATTCGCAAAGTCGAGAAGATAAGCGCATCAAACTCATCCATTTAAATCAACGCTAAGCACCTGAACTAAACAAGCTCGCCTGCAATAGCCCTTTTTCGTGCCGCAGAAGCTGTTCTTTCCTTGCAATGCCTCCTGCGTAGCCCTGCATCTTTCCGCTTTTTGAGATAATACGATGACAAGGTATGACAATAAGATGCTTATTTTTAGCATTGGCAGCCGCTACCGCCCTAATAGCTTTAGCGTCACCTAAGGCTAAAGCTAGGTCTAAATAAGAACAGGTTTGACCGAAAGCAATAGTCAATAAGTGTTGCCACACTTTGCGTTGAAAATCAGTCCCCGTGAATTCTAAGGGAAGATCAAATGCGGTTAAGGTACCATTGAAATAGGCGCTGAATTGTTCTTGAACTAAGTTTAACAAAACTGTAGACTCACGGTTTATTTGTGGACCATTTGCAAAGCGAATACTAAGCACATGAGTATTGTTTGCTTCAGCAGAAATATAACCTACTGGACTATTGAAACAGATCGAATTATTTTCCATCCTTGAGCCATTGCGCAACCTCTTTTGCAAAATATGAGGCAATGATAGAAGCGCCTGCTCTTTTTATGGCGATGAGTTGTTCAAGTACAACAGCATCATGATCAATCCAACCTTTTGCACTGGCCGCTTTAATCATGGCGTATTCTCCAGAAACTTGATAAACAGCTATAGGAAGTAAAACATTTTCTTTGAGGTCTTGAACGATGTCTAAATAGGCCAACCCTGGTTTAACCATTAAAATATCAGTACCTTCATCTTGGTCGAGCAGTGCTTCTTTTATCGCTTCTTTTTTGTTGGCAAAATCCATTTGATAGGTTTTTTTATCACTTGGAATATTGGCTTCTTTGGATGGTGCTGAGTCAAGCGCATCTCTAAAAGGTCCGTAGTAAGAACTGGCATACTTTGCGCTGTAAGAGAGAATGCCACAATTGATATAGCCAGCCTTATCTAATGCCTCGCGGATGATTTTTACACGCCCGTCCATCATATCGCTTGGCGCAACCATATCTGCTCCAGCTTCAGCATGAGAGACGCTCATTTGCGCCAGTACGGCTGCAGTTTGGTCATTTACAATTGCTCCATCTTTTACAATTCCGTCATGTCCGTAGATTGAAAAAGGGTCTAAAGCCACATCAGTCATGACGTAGAGTTCTGGGCAGTTTTCTTTGACCGCCTTAATGGCGCGTTGCATTAGGCCATTGGGGTTAAGTGCTTCTTTACCGGTATTGTCTTTTAAATCGTCAGACATCTTGGTAAAGAGTAAGACACTTTTCAAGCCTAAACTTTGAATTTCATGCGCCTCTTTAATCAATTGGTCAATACTCAATCGAAATTGACCTGGCATGGATTCGATTTCTTCTCGAACTGAAGTTCCTTCAACAACAAATAAGGGCACGATAAAATCGTTAACACTTAATTGGTGCTCTTGAACCAAGCTTCGAATGGCGTGGTTTACTCTTAATCTTCGTGGTCTACTATTGGGGTACATATATTTCTCCTATTAAATAACAAAACGCTTTACCTCGAATTAAAACACGATCTTCAAACTGGGTACATTCAAAATTACCGACTCTTTTTGATAATTGTTGAGCACTAAGTTGAGTCTTTCCGAATTGCTCAGCCCAATATGGAGTCAAGGTGGTGTGTGCCGAACCGGTAGCGGGGTCTTCAGGAACACCACATTGAGGGGCAAAAAATCGGGAAACAAAGTCAACGCTATCGCCGGGAGCTGTGCAAATAATACCCCTCACTTTAATTTTGTCGATTTCAAAAAAGTTAGGTTGGAGTGAGCGAATCTGGGCCTCGTTTTCATAAATCAGCATCAAATCTGTTTTTCCTTCGAATGCTTTAATCGCTTTGCAACCCACTAAAACTTCTGTGTGAGATAAGTTAAAATCACTCTGGTTTAAATCGTCAACAGGAAAATTGAGCTCATATAAATCATCACCTTTTTTAACTACAGATAAGGGGCCACTTCGATGCGAATGCAATTGAAGGACATTGTTTTTTGTTGCCTCGCTGAGGTGTTTTGTTTCATGATTAAAAAGCACATAAGAGGTTGCTAGAGTGGCGTGCCCACAGAGGTCTACTTCTTCTTCAGGTGTAAACCAACGAATGTTGTATACTCCATTGTTATAAACGGCATAAGCGGTTTCAGCTAAATTGTTTTCCTCTGCGATTCGCTGCATGGTCTCATCAGCAATCCACTCCTCTAAAATGCAGACCGCCGCAGGGTTTCCCCCAAAAACTGCAGATGCAAAAGCATCTACCTGATACATTTTTAATTTTAAGACACCCATGATTTTGGATTTTTTAAGACTTCAATGAGTTGTTGTTCCTCTGAGCCTTGTTCTACTTTTTTATTGTATTGCCAACGAACTCTCGGTGGCAGTGACATTAAAATACTTTCAATACGCCCATTGGTTTTTAAACCAAAGAGGGTTCCCTTATCGTGTACGAGGTTGAATTCGACATAACGCCCTCTTCGAACTTCTTGCCATTCTCGTTGCGCTTCTGTATAAGGCAAATTCTTTCTGCGGTTAGCAATTGGAACATAGGCATTCAAAAAGTTTTGAGCCACATCAGTCACAAAATTATACCACTGTTGTGTATTCATCTTTTCTGTTTCTTTGAGGTAGTCAAAAAACAATCCGCCTACACCTCGGGCCTCTTGCCTGTGATGATTGTGAAAATAGGCATCACATTTTTCTTTGTAGTTAGGATAAAATTCAGGATCATGACGGTCACAGGCCTCTTTACAAACTTGGTGAAAATGCGAAGCATCTTCTTCAAAGAGGTAATAGGGGGTAAGGTCTAGTCCGCCTCCAAACCAGGCGTCTATTTTTTGACCTTCTTTGCCATACAATTCAAAGTACCTCCAATTGGCATGAACGGTGGGAACCATTGGGTTTTCAGGATGTAAAACCAAACTCAATCCGCAGGCAAAGAAATTAGAATCGTCAACCTTGAAATAGTTTTGCATACTCTCGGGAAGCTTGCCGTGAACAGCGGAAATATTGACACCTCCTTTTTCAAATACGCCACCGTTTTCGATAATACGTGTTCTCCCTCCGCCTCCTCCAGGCCGATCCCATAAATCTTCTTCAAATTTTGCTTTGCCATCAATTTCTTCTATGCTTTGGCATATATCATCCTGCAGGGTTTGAATAAAAGCGTAAAATTGATCTTTGGTATTTTGCATATTAAGAATTCAGATAAACAAGTTCTGGTGTATTAAAAGGCATTTGGTTGACATCAACGGCTTTTGCATTCTCAAGCATATTCATCAAGTCTTCGATGACTTCTGACTCTTTTCGGTTTAAATATTGCTTGAACAATTCTATGCCAATTTGATTGTTGTGCAAATCCATAGCTGTTTCTACTTGATCATTGATAAAGCATCTTTCGTGAAAGTCTGTCATTTTTTTAGTCCAAACACAGACGTCTTCTTTTTTACGACTCCATTGATAACAATAGTTCGAAATCAGGTAACACCAATAGGCGTGTCTGAAGGCATTCGCCTTACCATTGCCGTGGTGTTTGTCGCCATATGTTCGCTGTGCTTTTAACATACAGTTTTTAGTTGCGGCCAATGTTGGCCAAATGTATAAAGGTCTTTTTAGGCATTCTCGAATTAAATAAATCAATTCAGAAAACGGTATTTTAAACAAGGCCTTTAAGACTCTCATCAAGCGTATTCTTTGACTGCTTCAATAAAGGCACGGGCATGATCTACTGGAATATCAGGTAGAATTCCGTGTCCTAGATTTACGATGTAGCGGTCTTTTCCAAAGGCTTGAATCATATCTTTTACGTCTTTTTTGATTCGCTTTGGAGGGGAGTACAATCGAGAGGGGTCATAATTTCCTTGTAATGCAATTTGACCTCCACTCAAATAACGTGCATTTCGTGCTGAACAGGTCCAATCTACTCCAAGTGCAGAAGCGCCTGTTTTCGCCATTTCATGCAAGGCAAACCAGCATCCTTTTCCAAATAAAACCACTGGAATATCATCTTTAAGTGCAGTTACAATTTGGCGCATGTATGAAAGTGAAAACTCTTCGTAATCTTCTGGGCCGAGCATTCCTCCCCATGAATCAAAAACCTGCACAGCATGAACACCAGCCTTCGCTTTTGCTTTTAAATAGGCAATTGTGGTGTCTGTAATTTTTTGAAGTAAGGCATGTGCCGTTTGAGGATCAGAAAAACATAGCTTTTTGGCTTTGTCAAAGTTTTTGCTTCCTTCACCCTGAACACAGTAACACAAGATGGTCCAAGGAGAACCGGCAAAACCAATAAGAGGCACGCTGTTGTCTAGCATTTCCAAGGTGAGTTTGATTGCGTCAAAAACGTAAGAAAGGCTGTCGTTCACATCGGGAACGACTACGCGGTCTAAATCATTTGCCGTTCGAACAGGATTTGGCAGTACAGGACCTTTATTCGGCTCCATATACACATCGATATTCATCGCCTGTGGAATGACCAAGATGTCTGAAAAGAGAATGGCTGCATCATTTTCAAAGCGTCGCAGCGGCTGAACTGTAATTTCAGATGCCAACTCTGGAGTTTGACAACGTGTAAAGAAATCGTATTTCTTTTTGAGCTCCATAAACTCAGGTAAGTAACGACCTGCTTGTCTCATCATCCATACAGGAGGTCTTGATACTTCTTCTCCCTTAAGTGCTCTTAGATATAAATCGTTTTTAAGACTCATTTTTTGCTTTATAATGTTGAATTAATTTTAATACTAAACTTGTTGAAGTGGAGCTTTTGGCCACCACAACATCCGGTGTATATGTTCTAGCTTTGGAAGCGGTAGTCTCTCCGATGCAAAAAGCGGTTTTGTCGGTTAAGTTATTTTCACTCGCAAAACTCTCGACACCTCTTGGACTAAAGAAAAGCACAGCGCTGTAATCGTCTGCAAATTTCTTTTTATTCATGCTACTTAAATATACGGTATAAGAGTCAGACCCTTTTGCTCTGAGCCACTGCTCCAGCGTGGGAGTGACATAATTTCCGTGAAGCCAGCAAGACTTAAAATCTTGAGTTTTCAAAAATTCGATGAGTTGCTGAGCATTGTCAAAATGCTTTAGAACACTTAACCCCAAGTCTTTTAATCCCTGGGCTGTTTTTTCTCCTACACAGTATATCGAAGCTCGATGCAGATGTGCTGTGTTTTGATTTTTCCAGTACTGTTTTAAGGCTACTATGGCATTTTGACTGCTGAATAAATAAGTGTCATAATTAGATGCAATTGAAAAAGGCAAGGTCTCAATTTTGAGTGTGTCGTATTCTATGAGAGAAACACCAGCTTGCAGGAGGTGATTCTTGTCAGAAGCAGAGAGTGTTTTGGTGCTAATGATTTTTCTCATCCTGTATGGCCTTTAATAGTTCTAGTCCTCCATTTTTTCGTATTTCGTGCGCCAAATCGCAACCGCTTTGAGCAGCCTGAGTCAAAGGAATTTCTCGCTCTAACTCTATGGCCTCTCGTCCGTTCAAACTGTATAAACCTCCTTTAAAACAGAGCGTATTTTTATCTACAACGGCATAGGCTCCTACAGGAGAACTGCATCCACCTTCTAAGGTTTTTAGAAAATCGCGTTCAACGCTTGTACAAAGTGCGGTGTCGCTATGGTTGAGGTTTGTTACACCCTTAAATTTTTCTAGCTGTTCTTTGAGCCCAACAATGAACAAAGCCCCTTGGGCAGGTGCAGGAATCATGTAATCTAAATTGACAAGCTGATGCCCATCCATATTCATGCGTTGCAAGCCTGCTTGAGCAAAAATGGCACCTTCCCAAGAGGATTCTTCTAATTTCTGAATTCTGCGCTGAAGATTACCCCTGAGATTTTCTACTTGGTAATTGGGATTTTTTCTAAGCCATTGTGCTTTTCTTCTAAGACTTCCGGTACCAATTTTCAAACTTTGCTCTTTTGTTGGATTAAGTACGAGCACATCTCTGTGGTCTCCTCTTTGAAGCACCGCATATGGGGTTATTCCTTCGGCGAGTTTTGTAGGAACATCTTTCATAGAATGCACCGCGATATCAATGCGCTTTGTAAGTAGTGCCGCATCAAGTGTTTTGGTAAATACACCGGTGAGCCCCATTTGATAAATAGGCTGCGTTAAATTCAAATCACCTTCTGAGGATATGGGCACGATTTCAGTGGCATATCCCAAATCGTTGAGCTGATTTTGAACAAACTCTGCTTGCCAGAGGGCTAGGGCACTTGATCTAGTGCCAATTCTAATGGTTTCACTAGTCATCTATGAGTTTGATTCCTTCTGATTTAATTCAAAAACATCATTGAGCATGGCTACGCTTTGATCAAAATCTCCATTCGCTGATTTTAAGTGATTGGCGATTTGTTTTGTGATTTTTTGAATCAACCTATTTGATACTAAATCAATCGCTTTCTCATCTAATACCGATTGGTTTTTTTTCGAATGAAAATCGATTTCTTCCTTTTTGTAGGATTGAAGTTTTGCTTTTACCGCAGCTACAACTGGGGCAAATTTTCTATTGGCTAGCCAATAGAAAAAGTCTCTTTGAATTTCTTCTATGATCTGGAGGGCTTGAGGAATGTATTGCTTTCTTCGCTCAAGGGTGTCGTCTGTAATTTTTGAGAGTTGGTCAATACCTACCAAGCTGACCCCATCAATTTCAGTAACATCAGAGGCAACATTTTGAGGGACCGATAAATCTAAGATGAGTAAGTTGTTCTTGGTTCTAAGTAAGTCTTTATTCACAGTCGGATTCGCCGCCCCAGTGGCTACAATTAAAACATCTGCTGTTCTGATTTCCGAAGGTAAATCTGAGAAGCTTTTTACATCTACCTTGAATTTACCGGCAACCTCTTCGGCTCGATCTCGAGTTCGGTTGATGAGGGTAATGTGTTGATTTTTGGTATGTTTCACCAAATTCTCACAGGTATTTCGTCCGATTTTTCCAGTACCAAATAAGACGATTTTTTTGGATTGAACCTCTTGGATTTCTTGCATGAGGTATTTCACTGATGCAAAAGAAACCGATGTGGCTCCAGTGGAGATTTCTGTTTCATTCTTTATGCGTTTGCTCGCTTGAATAACAGAATTACACAAACGCTCTAAAAACGTACTTGTCAGTTTAGATTTCTTGGCCTTCTTAAAGGATTTTTTGATCTGGGCGATGATTTCAAAGTCACCGAGAATTTGACTATCTAGTCCTGTACCTACTTGAAAAACATGATCTATGGCCTCTTCTTCAGTTTTGATATAACCGTGCTTGGCGAACATCTCCTTTGAGCCTTTAGTGAATTCACAAAGCAGGTCGACAAGAATATCTTCATTTTCAACTTCTGCATAAAGTTCAGTGCGGTTACATGTAGAAACAATCATTAAAGAGGAGGCTCCAATTTGCAAAGCTTTTTCGCTTAGTTTGCGAGACTTGTGTTCATCGAGACTGAACAATCCTCTTGTTGGCGCATCTGTTCTGTGATAGCTAACGCCAACGACACAAAACGAACTATTTAAATTTGTCTTATTCATAGATTGTGATGGCACAAAATTAAAAGTCATTAAAGGGAAATAATAACGCTAAAGGTTCTTTAGTTTTTTGGCTGGTTTTCAGGACTATTCTTTACCTTTGCAATGAATATAAATTCATGTAAATCAAAGTTTTAAAGGCATATTCAAGATTATTTAGAAAGAGTCTAAATTTATTGTAGTGCCAAATAGAGCAAAAACTTATCTCAAAAAATACCGCTAGAGGGTTATGCAGCACATAGATATTCAAAATTTAGGAACTGTTTTAATTGAAAACACTGATAAAGAGCGAGAAAAGACAATTGTATATCCTGTAGAAATCAAACAGATTCAATTGCATTTTGTACTTAAAGGAGGATTGCGTTTTTCATTTAACGAAAACACTTATTTCTTGGAAGCAAAAGAAGATCAGACCCTTTTGCTCTTTAATTCACAAAAGGACTTACCTATCTCTGCTGAGTTAGAAAAAGACACCCAATGGCTTTGTTTGGTGTTAAGCATTGACGGCCTGCATGCACTTTTCAGTGAACACGCCAAAATCATTCCCTTTTTAAATACAGAAACACAAGAGACCAAGTATTACAGTCAAGGAGAGCTGAGTCCAGCCATGGCAATTGTGGTGAGTCAACTCATGGAAAACCGATTACACACCGCATTAAAGAATATTTATAACAAGGGGAAAGTCTATGAATTAATCAGTCTTTATTTTAATAAAACTGAAGATACCGACCTTGAGCAATGCCCTTATTTAGCCGATGATCAAAACATTCGTAAAATCAGACAAGCCAAAGAAATCATTATCGCAGAAATGAATGAACCTCCAACTTTGGAGCACCTGGCAAAAACCATTGACCTCCCGTTAAAGCGACTAAAAGAAGGTTTTAAGCAATTGTATGGAGATTCGGTCTATGGTTTTCTTTTTCAACACAAAATGGAATTTGCTCGAAAATTATTACTCTCCAATAAATATAGTGTAGGTGAGATCGGCTTGCGCGTGGGTTACAGCACACCGAGTCATTTTATAGCAGCCTTTAAAAAGAAATACGGAACAACGCCTAAAAAGTATTTGTCAGAATCACAGGCCTAATTAAAAGAGATCGTATAGTACAGGGCGCACGATGATAATTCCTGTACACCTGTTGATTCCTTGGGCAAATTTATAGAGGGGCTTTTTAGAAATTACAACACTACCAGAACTCGAGGCATGAAGCAGATGTATTTTCTTATTCTTTTCTATGGCAATCCCCGTATGTGTTACATCTAAGCCATCTATATTGGTGGCAAAAGCGATTATATCTCCCTCTTCAATAGCAGCTGTTTTTATGTCGTCTAATTCTAAAACCGCATAGCGCATGGGGTTTAGAGCCTTTTCAATCTCAACCCATTCTTCAAATATTTGATCGTCTTTAAGCGCGCTATAACTTGAGCGATGGCTGCTCATAAAATCCAATATTTTTTCGATAGTGCTTCCTCCTAAGTCTTGGGTAATATCAAAGACGTATCCCTTTTTTTCATTGTTTTGAATCCACTCTGTAAAGTAGTGCAAACGAGAGGTATACCCAGCTCTTTCACGGTTTCTGTATCTTATGTCTTCCAAAAGTTGAGCGTAAGTCTTTAAATGGTTTTCTTCTGTGGTAAACACCTCTAAGTTTTCGTATTGCAAAAAGTAAAGGCTGAGGCTATTTTCGACAAAGGTGGTGCAGTCAAAGGCACTAAAATTTAAGACCAAGGGTTCATCTTGAAATCCCTCAATAGTATGCGCAACGTAAGGGCTTCCAAGAAATGAAGTTCCTATTTCTGAAATGTTCTCAAAGTATGAATTCGCACCTTGCCCTGCAACTAAGGCGTTGAGTCGCTCTTGGTCGCTTTCATTGAATACCATTTCTTGGGCCAAGCACAGTTGAGACCCAATTAAAACTGGAAAAAACAAGAATATTTTAGCGATAGACATAAACAAATATAGCTTTTAGACATAGCAAGTTGTATTTTTGAAAAAAAAGAAATTGTGAAAAAGGGTGTATTACTTGTAAATCTGGGTTCTCCAGATGCTCCTACCAAGAAAGCCGTTCGACCTTATTTAGATGAATTTTTAATGGATTCAAGGGTTATTGATGCTCCAAAAGCACTTAGAGCATTATTGGTTAAAGGAATCATTTTGAACACACGACCAAGACGCTCAGCTAAGGCATATTCAAAGATTTGGTGGGATGAAGGCTCACCTCTAATCGTAATTTCAGAGCGCTTTCAAGAAAAACTAAAAAAGTATTTAGATTTACCTATTGCTTTGGGAATGCGCTATGGTTCAATGAGTATTTGCAAAGCTTTGCAAGAGCTACATGACCAAGGTGTTGAAGACACCTTGTTGGTGCCGCTCTATCCCCAATACGCCATGAGTTCTTATGAAACTGTTGTGGTAAAAACCCTTGAAGAACAGCAAAAGCATTTTTCTGATATGAAAATCAACACACTTCCTGCTTTTTACAATCAGGAAGATTACATAAAAGTTCTAGGAGATCATATTGCTAAGGAGCTCGAAGATTTTGAATACGACCAATTGCTCTTTTCATACCATGGAATTCCAGAAAGACATATAAGAAAATCAGACCCCACTAAATTTCATTGCAAAATCGACGGGTCTTGTTGCAGCATAAGTTCTGTAGCTCATCACAGCTGTTACAGGCACCAGTGCTACACGACTACCAAACTGATCGGCGAACATTTGCAACTCGAAGATGAAAAAATTGCAACTTCATTTCAATCTCGAATAGCGGGAGATACTTGGCTAAAACCCTATACTGATTACGAATTTGAGCGTTTCGCGAAAGAAGATAAAACACGATTAGCTGTTGTCACACCTGCCTTTGTCGCCGACTGTTTAGAAACATTAGAAGAAATCGCGATGGAAGGAGAAGAGGAATTCGTAGAAGCTGGAGGAAAGGAGTTTAAGCATATCTCTTGTTTAAACGACAGTGATTCATGGGTAGCCCTAATGGCCAAGTGGATTTCACACTGGGAGCAACACGCTAAACTTCCATTTTAATGGCTAAAGCAAGTCCAAAAGAACTAGGTGAAAAACCTATTGGATCTTTATTGATCAAACAATCGATTCCAGCCTCTATAGGAATACTCGCTATGTCACTGAATATATTAGTTGACAGCATTTTCGTTGGAAATTGGATTGGTCCAACTGCCTTGGCCGCTATAAATGTGGTTTTACCGGTTTCTTTTTTTATAGGTGCTATTGGAATGGCTATAGGAGTTGGTGGGTCAAGCGTACTTTCTAGGGCCTTGGGAGCAAAAGACGATACCAAAGCCTTAAAAACCTTCGGAAATCAAATCAGTCTGACCCTTCTGGTTTGCGTGAGCATGGTCATTTTTGGATTGATTTTTATGGAAAGTCTAATCCCTGCTTTTGGAGGATTGGGAGCCATTTACCAGCCGGCAAGAGTTTATTATGAGGTCGTATTATATGGGGTTCCTTTCTTAGCCTTTTGTATGATGGGAAATACAGTCATTCGCGCCGAGGGTCAACCTAGACACGCCATGATTGCGATGATAATTCCTTCTATTGCCAATTTAGTCTTAGATGTCCTCTTTATATACTATTTAGATTTAGGGATGTTGGGTGCCGCTTGGGCGACTACCGCTGGTTACTTTTTTTGCTTTGCATATGTTTTATTTTTCTTTTTAAAACACTCTAATCTAGTGCCTAAGAAATCAGATTTTAGTTTTGATATGGGCATCTTAAAAGAAATGAGTTCGCTCTCTTTTGTCACTTTGTCAAGACAGGCCATTTCAAGTGTTATTTACCTTATCATGAATACACTGCTCTTTAGACTTGGAGCAGAGGCTCTTATTGCCGTTTACGCCATAATTGGTCGTATGCTGATGTTTGCCTTATTTCCTGTTTTTGGGGTTACCCAAGGGTTCCTTCCGATTGCGGGATACAACTACGGTGCAAAACTATACGACCGCGTTCGTGAGAGCATCACCAAAGCCATTCTATACGCCTCAGGGGTGGCCACCTTGGTTTTTATCTTCTTGTTTGTTTTTCCCGCCGAAATTGCTGCCTTGTTTTTGGGAAGTGGAGATAATTTAAGTCAAGAAGCTATGGATATTCGCACAATGGTAATCGAAAAGGTGCCTATCGCAATGCGATGGGTTTTTGGTGCTAGCCCAATAATTGCGATTCAACTCATTGGAGCAGGTTATTTTCAAGCAATAGGTAAAGTGAAGCCTGCACTATGGCTTACACTACTTAGGCAAGGATTATTACTTATGCCTTTGCTATTTATTCTGCCTCCATATCTCGGAGAAAAAGGCGTATGGCAATCGTTCTTTTTTGCGGATGTTTTGGCCACACTAATTACAGCCTACTTCTTGTATCGTGAAATTACTATGAATCTATCGTCGGTATCTAAATAGACCTCTTTTTCGGTTTATGACCGTTTGCTTGACAGATGATGCTTCTGCTTGTTCTTGTTGCTCAGTGTCAGTTTCAATAGAAAGATCTTTTGTAGTTTCTTCTAACTCTACTTTCTTAATTTCTGACTTAAGTGTTGCCAAGACTTCTCTTGCCATTTCTCGAGCTTTGAACTCAGTATCTCTCAATTTACTGGCTTCAGTATTTTTCTGGTGCATGCGCTCTTTCATTTTAGGCATGTAATACTGAAGAATTTCTTCTGAATTTTTAAATGATTTCTTGTTCTCCATGACGTTTATATTTATTGAAGAATTTATAATTATCCTGACGGTCAAAGTAGTTTTTCCTTCTGATCCACACAAAACCATCCCCTTTTGAGATTACAGCTACATCTACAGGTCCACCAACGGTTTCATCTTCTGTTGAGTATTTCTTTTTAATACAAGTCAAATGAACTAAACTCTCAGCGAGTTCAGCCAATTCGTCCTTGGCCATAACCGAAGTTACAGTGAGTACTGGATTGATGTTGTACTCTTTCATAAAGCGGTTAATGTTGGACTTGTATTTTTTGTAAGCCTTGAGACTTTTCGCCTTGATTGCTTTGTGAATTTGATTTTCTTGTTCGTCATCAATGAGATCCTCTACTTCGTCTAATATGAGTTGTGGTAATTCTGAAACGAAGTATTTAAAGAAGAAATCATTATAACTCATTAAATAAGGAGAAATACCGTCAATGAACGTGCGCATGACCTCATCTTGTGCAAAGGGCATAATTAGCGCTGTGTTTTGATGCGTTACCTTTTTGTACTCTTCTTTTTTGAATTTAAGCACACCAAATAGAAGTCCAAATATTTTTAAGGGCTGTACTCTTGGAAAAATATCTTTGTCGCCAAATCCAGACATGACCACACCAGTATAATCGTATTCTTGAGAATTTTCTGGATGATAGATGAACAAATATGTAGCCAGTTGCTTTAGATTTTCTTTTGTTTTGTCATCCAAAGGAAATATTTCAAAAAGCTCTGCTATAATTTGATCGATATGACCGCCTAACTTTTGATTAATGAGTTCACCGTATTTGTCTGGTTTATTAACATAGGTTTCCCCATTCACGTACTTCTCTAATTCTTCTTCAACGATATCTGCAAATAGTTTTTTGATATCCTCTTCGTTGATTTCAGATTGATTTTCAAAAAAACTAAAGTCTAATCGATGAGATAGGGTCTCGATGATCAGACTTTCAAAGTAATCATCGACTCTACTTAAGGCGTATTTAACTTGAAGTTCTTCTGGAAAAAGTTCTTGATTATTTTCAAGGAATTCTACCAACAGTTTTCCATAGTCTTCAAGCTGATTTTGCTGTTGATTACCTAGGGTTTCTCTAAACATTTTGATGAGTGTTTCCCAAGGGATACCCATGAAGGTCGCAGAGCTATAAATCATTACACCTACAGCGTGTTTAGCCCCAAGAGATAATATCTTATTTGCATGAGTATAAATTGGTCTTCCACCAGAGTATGCAGTGGCTGCCGAGTCTGCCGCCAAAGCTACGGCCTGACGATTCATAATCGCTACTTCAGTTGTCATAAATTCAGGTTCTTTTAGGCCTTAAATAAGACCACATTTTCGATTCTAAAATTAAATTAATGCTTTTATAATCTTTTTTCTAATTTTAGTTCACTAACTACAAGAATACTATGAGAAATACATTGATCTTATTATCAGCCGTTTTGTCGATCGCATTAAGTATATCAACTGATACCGTTAATGCACAACGAAAGAAGAAAGCTAAAAAAACAGAAAGCATTTCATCGGACTTATACGGCAGTTTATCCTACAGACTTGTGGGACCTTTCCGAGGAGGTAGGTCTGCTGCGGTCACGGGAGTACCGAACAAACCAAATTTGTACTATATGGGAGCTACAGGTGGAGGTGTTTGGAGAACCCAAGACGCTGGAACAAGCTGGGAAAATATTTCTGACGGATATTTTGGCGGAAGTATAGGAGCTGTTGAGGTTGCTCAATCAGATCCAAATGTCATCTACGTAGGTGGTGGAGAGGTAACTGTTCGCGGAAACGTTTCTTCAGGCTACGGTGTTTTTAAATCCACAGATGCGGGAAAAACATGGGAATCTAAAGGCCTACCGAATAGTCGTCACATTCCTCGAATGAGAGTGCATCCCAAAAATGAAAATATCCTCTATGCCGCAGTTCTTGGCAATATTTACAAGGAAAGCACAGACCGAGGGGTGTATAAAAGCACAGATGGAGGAGACAATTGGTCGAAAATACTATACGCCAATGATATGGCTGGAGCCGTAGATTTAATCCTCGACCCTAACAACCCACGAATTCTTTATGCTGCCACATGGCGTATTCAAAGAACACCCTACAGTTTGAGTAGTGGTGGTCTAGGTTCTGCGCTTTGGAAGAGTGAAGACCAAGGCGCAACTTGGACAGAAATATCTACTCATAAAGGGTTTCCTCAAGGAACACTTGGAATTATGGGGGTCACCGTATCACCCGTAAATTCTAATAGAGTTTGGGCCATTGTAGAGCACAAAGAAAAGGGAGGTTTATACCGCTCAGAAGATGGAGGTGAAACTTGGACTCAAGTCAATTCAGAGCGCAAATTAAGACAACGTGCCTGGTATTACACTAGAGTTTATGCAGATACTCAAGATGAAAATATTGTTTATGTAATGAATGTACGTTACCATAAGTCAACCGATGGAGGTAAGACCTTCCAAACCTATAATGCTCCACACGGAGACCACCACGACTTGTGGATTGCCCCTGAAAACAACCATCGAATGATTATTGGTGATGATGGAGGAGCTCAAGTCAGCAATGATCAAGGAGAAAATTGGAGCACCTATGGAAATCAACCAACAGCTCAGTTTTACAGAGTCACGACAGACAATGCCTTCCCTTATCGTATTTATGCTGCACAGCAGGATAACTCTACGGTACGAATAGAGCACAGAAGTGACGGATATGCGATTACCGAAGACAATTGGGAGCCTACTGCTGGGGGAGAATCTGCTCATATTGCGATAGACCCAGAAAACAATGATATCGTTTACGGTGGCAGTTATGGAGGATATCTCACTCGTGTGAATCATCAAACTAAAACGCAAAGAGCTATTAATGTTTGGCCAGACAACCCTATGGGTTATGGAGCAGAGGGAATGAAGTATCGTTTTCAATGGAACTTTCCGATTATGTTTTCAAAGCACGACCCTAAAAAGCTTTACACCTTCTCTAACCACGTTCACATGACAACAAACGAAGGTCAAAGTTGGGAGTTGTTAAGTGATGATTTAACCCGAAATGATCCTACTAAACTGGTATCTTCCGGAGGACCAATCACTCAAGATAACACAGGAGTCGAATATTATTGTACCATTTTTGCCGCAGGAGAAAGCCCATTGAGAGAAGGCCTCATGTGGGTGGGTAGTGATGATGGATTGATTCACCTTACTCAAGATGGCGGAAAGTCATGGAATAATGTTACCCCTGCTCAAATGCCAGAGTGGAATATGATCAATAGTATCGAACCATCAGCCTTTGATGAGGGTACCTGTTATGTAGCAGCTACTCGATATAAAATGGGAGATTTCAAACCTTATTTGTATAAGACTACAGATTACGGTCAGACATGGACTGAGATTACAAATGGAATTGACGACGAGCACTTTACAAGAGTCTTACGTGAAGACCCGAACCGAAAAGGCTTGCTTTACGCAGGTACAGAGACAGGCATGTACATCTCTTTTGACGATGGTGCCAATTGGAGATCATTTCAGCTCGATTTACCTATTGTACCAATTACTGATTTGACCATTAAAGACGAAAACCTCATTGTAGCGACTCAAGGTCGAAGCTTGTACATCATAGATGATTTAAGTGTACTGCATCAACTAGAGGTTGCCGATAATGCCGCTGACTTTAAACTATTCACCCCTAAAGACAGCTATAGAACAAAAGGAGGAGGACGATCTTTTGGTAACACTGCACTAACTGCAGGAGCCAATCACCCCTCTGGAGTAGTGACTCATTTTTATATAAAAGACATGGATGCTAAAGATGAAGTGAGTTTGACCTATACAAAAGCAGGAGATACCCTTGCACATTTTAGCACAAAAGCCAAAGAGCGCAACAAAAAATTAAGTGCGCAAAAAGGAGCAAATACACATAATTGGAATACGCGTTCAGATGGAGCAGAGCGACTTCCAGGTATGATTTTATGGGCTGCAAGTCTTGGCGGAGCGAAAGCCGTTCCTGGAGATTATATGGTTCACCTCAATATCAATGGCACGACCCAATCACAGGACTTCAAAATAGTACCCGATCCAAGGGCTGAGGTCAGTGTTGCTCAAATGAAAGAGCAATATGACTTTATCAACGATGTCAATCTAACTGTAGATAAGGCGCACCAATCTATCAAGAAGATTAGAAGTATCAATTCTAAATTAAGTGCTTTTATAAAACAACACGGAGATGACGGAAAGGTAAGCGCTTTAGTAGAAAAAGCAAAAGCCTTAAAAGAGTCCTTTTCGACCGTAGAAAAAGCACTTTATCAAACTCAAAACAGATCCGGACAAGATCCGCTAAACTTCCCAATTCGATTAACCAATAAATTAGCTCATGTGAATAGTCTAGTTGGAAGAGACGATTTTCCGCCTACAGCACAAGACAAAGCCGTTGCAGCTGAACTCACTCAAAAAATAAATGAGCAATTAGAAGATTTCAACGCTCTTGTTGATCAAGAGATGAAAGAATTCAATACTGAGTTCAACAAAGCCGAATTAGATTATCTGGCGATAGAAGAATAGTTCAAAAAATAAGCCGGACCTTTAGTCCGGTTTTTTTAAAGTTATATGTTTTACAATTACCTTAAGGCATTTCACCTCATTTTTGTCATCACTTGGTTTGCAGGTTTATTCTACATGCCAAGATTGTTCATCTATCACATTGAGGCACAAGAAAAAGGCGAAATTGAGAAAAAGGTGTTGTCAGCGCAGTTTAAACTCATGGCCAAGCGACTTTGGTTTATCATCACATGGCCAAGTGCAATTCTCGCTACCCTATTTGCCATTGCATTACTCTATGTAATGCCGGGATGGCTTTCTCAGGGATGGATGCATGCTAAGCTAGCCTTTGTTTTGCTTTTATTTCTCTATCACTACAGAACGCATTTGATTTACGGTCAATTGCAAAGAGATGAGTTCAGATATAGTGCTCGTTATATGCGACTTTGGAATGAGGGAGCAACCTTACTTTTATTTGCAATTGTTTTTTTGGTCATCTTAAAAAACACATTGAACGGTTTGTTTGCACTTATAAGCCTCTTGCTTTTGGCTATATCTTTGATGCTGGGTATTCGTTGGTATAGGAAAGTAAGAGAAAAAAACCCCAACGCCTAATTTAAAATGAGTTTAGCAAGACGCTTTAAGACATCCATTTCACTGCGAAACCGCATTTTTTTAGCCATGACAAGCCTGGTGGTTCTGTCTTCTTTTTTTATGGCCATTGTTACCCTTTATCAATATCAAGAGCAATCTTATGACTACCATAAAACGAGACTTAATAGAAAAGAATTACAGCTGCTGAAAAGTTTGCAAAACGAATTGCGTAAATCTGAAGAATCGATAGACGAAGAGCATTTAAAGGCCGTTTTTGAAAATGAAATTTACAGCATTGCGAGTATCCATAATGTTGATTTTTCGATCTACAATTTATCCGGTGAGTTACTGCTCAAATCGAATTTTATACAAGAAAATCAACCTGAACAATTAAGCTCAAAGCCAAAACTAGCAATCGATTTTCAACGTCAGATTATGAACTCCAAATCTTCGGTGATTATCGAACCCATAGATTCTGAAGTAGGTTTTTTCTTTTCCTCTTATTTTAAACTCAGAGATATTGATTATACCCCTGTAGCAATAGTACATCTCCCTTATTTTGAAGAAGATACATTCAACAAAAAAGAATTACGAGAGTTTATGATTCGTATTTCAGGGGTTTATTTTTTGTTGTTAATTGTGGCTCTTAGTTTGTCTTACTTCGTATCTACCTACATCACTAAGAACCTTAAAGCTATAGCCTCTGTTTTATCTAAAACAGATTTTAATGCGGTAAACGAAAACATTGTATTGAGCGCAGAGAGTGCAGAAATACAAATTCTAATCGATTCGTATAACAAAATGCTAGAAGCGCTTAAATCAAGTGCTGAGCGTTTGGCCAAGAGTGAACGAGAGCAGGCTTGGCGTGAGATGGCCAAACAGGTGGCTCATGAAATAAAAAATCCGTTGACCCCCATGCGTCTTCAGATTCAAGAGTTTGAGCACAATTACAAGCAGACCGAAAAGATAGATCCAAAAGAGCTAAAAGAATTCGCTCAAACCCTTATTGAGCAAATCGATATCATGAGTAATATCGCAACTGCATTCTCTGATTTTGCTCAGTTTCCAAAAACAAAATCCTCTAGAATTGATCTAGTCAATCAAACCAAACGCATTCTGGATCTATTCAATCAAGTCGAAATTGAGTTTGAACATAACACAGATACAGTGGAGATTACCTTTGACAAAGATCAGTGGTCAAGAATTTTGACGAATTTAATTAAGAATAGCATCGAAGCCACTCTGCACCAAGAGCACCCCTATTTAGTGGTTAAAATTCGACAAGGATTAGATGAGGTTCAGATTGAAGTAATTGATTCAGGAGACGGCGTGCAGCAGAAACTTGTAGAGCGAATCTTTGAGCCTAAGTTTACTACAAAAAATAGTGGAATGGGCTTGGGATTGGCCATCGTTAAAAAAAGCATTGAATATCACGGGGGGCAAATATTATACACAAGACTTAATGAAAAGTATACCTGTTTCAAAATTCAACTTCCTTTAAAAATTCAAAGCAGATGACATTCGAACAATTACACCTAAAAAAAGAAAATAAAATTGCCTTTGTAACCATAACGCGTGAAAAAAAGTTAAATGCACTTGATTCTGCGACAATACAAGAGCTTCACGAGGCTTTTTCTGTCTTAGATATCGATTCACAAGTCAGAGCTATTGTGATAATGGGACAAGGCCAAAAGGCCTTTGTAGCGGGAGCAGATATTGCAGAATTTTCATCATTTAATCAGCAGCAAGGTGAAGCTTTGTCTCGTTTAGGGCACGAAAAACTTTTTGCCTTTGTCGAGAATTTAAGTACTCCCGTGATTGCTGCTATCAATGGATATGCTTTAGGGGGAGGATTAGAATTGGCCCTTTCTTGTCACATGCGTGTGGCAAGCGATAATGCAAGAATGGGTTTGCCAGAAGTAACACTCGGACTGATTCCTGGTTATGGTGGAACACGTCGTTTAGGGCAAATTATCGGAAAGGGAAGAGCACATCAGATGGTAGCTACAGGTCAAATGATTTCAGCCGACAAGGCGATGCAATGGGGATTAGTTAATGAAATATATACACAGGAAGAGTTAGTGCCAAAAGCTACAGAATTAGCCTTGAAAATTGCCGCTAATGCACCTATTTCTGTAAGTCATTCTATTAAAGCCATCAACGCTCAATATTCAAATTCAGTGGAATCTTTTGAAACGGAAATACAATTATTTGGAGCTTGTTTTGCTACAAATGATTTTAAAGAGGGGACCTCTGCATTTCTAGAAAAACGCAAACCTGATTTTAAAGGGAACTAATCTTTAGACTTATGCCAGGATGGTGTTTCTCCCCATTCTTCGTAAAACTGATTTAAAAATTGCTCCATAAAGGCGTGTCGTTTTTCTGCGATTGCAATTGCGGTTTTTGTATGCAATTGCCCTTTTATCTTTAAGAGCTTTTCATAGAAATGATTGAGACTTGGACCATCACTTTTTTTGTAGGCCTCTTTAGAGTCAAATTGTAATGGTTGAGTTTCGGGATCGTAGATAAGCCTATTTTTATATCCGCCGTAGTGTAGCGCCCTACAAACTCCGATAGCTCCAATTGCGTCAAGCCGATCAGCATCCTGAGCAATCTTAAATTCAAGTTGATCGCAAATAGGGTCTTTTTCGCGATCAAAGGCATTGCGAAAAGATAAGTTTCTGATGATCAGTTCTACCTGTGCTAATTGAGTTTTGCTCACATTTTGTGAAGACATGAATTCAACAGCTCTCTCAGGGCCTAGCTCTTCATCTCCATTGTGGAATTTTGAATCTGCAATATCGTGAAGAAGTGCGGCCAGCTCTATGACAAGAAGGTCCTTGGGTTCTTTTTCTCGAGCTGCAATACAAAGGGCAAGACGATGCACCCTTTCAATATGATGCCAATCATGCCCAGCTTCAGCTTCGACCAGAACCTCTTTAACATAGGTAATGCAATTGGAGACGACGGTATTCATTACACTGGTCTTTCAAGTTTAGAGGCGATTATAGCCTCAATTTTAGCGGCTAATTCTTTGTGGTCACCCTTATTTTCGATTGCAGGATGAATAGTATGTAATACTCGAACGCCAAGACCTAATGGGTATTTTCCATAGGGCAGCATTTTATAGGAATTATTAATGGTAATAGGCACGATTAAAGCATCAGGCATTTTATCCATTAAAGCGATAAGACCAGCCACTTTAAAAGGTTTTAATTCACCGTTTCTGCTGCGAGTACCTTCAGGAAAAATTACGGCTGTAAACCCTTGGCTATTTACATAATCCGCTAACTTGTGTATTTCGGTAATTGCTTGTTTCCCGTCTTTACGATCGATGAGTACAGACCCTCCGTATTTGAGATTAAATGAAATAGAAGGAATTCCTTTGCCCAATTCTTTTTTGGTTACAAATTTAGGATGTAAGGCTCTTAAATTCCAAAAGAATGGAGATACATCATACATACTCTGGTGATTGGCAACAATCAAAAGCGGTCGATGTGCAATAAGGTTTTCTGCACCTTCTAATTTATAACTTGTACCTAAAATTTTACCTGTGTGAATCAGTAAAAAATTCAAGACTGCTACACAGTAATCGTGAGTGTATCGCCCCCCAATTTTTAAACAGAGGTATTGCAAGGGATGAAACAGCAATAACCAAAATCCAAAAACGAGCAGAAAGAGAGGTGTTAATAGATGAGAGAGCAATTTTTTCATCGGTGATCAATCTATAAAAAAACCACCGCTAAAGGGTGGCTTATTTATGTTATAATTACGAACAAAATTCGTCGTAAGCTGACATTAGGTTGTCAGCAATCATTTCTGCTGGCCGACCTTCAATGTGATGTCGTTCAATCATGTGTACCAATTCACCATCTCTAAACAAAGCCATAGAAGGTGAAGAAGGAGGAAAAGGAACCATCATTTCTCGAGCCTTATTTACGGCCTCAAAATCAACTCCCGCAAAAACGGTAATTAGCTGATCAGGATTCTTTTCGTTTTTCAAACTAAGTTTGGCTGCAGGTCTTGCATTGGCTGCTGCACATCCACATACTGAGTTTACAACCACAAGCGTTGTACCTTCTTTAACAAGTGCTTGTTCTACTTCATCTGCAGTAAACAATTCATTAAAACCAGCCATGGTCAAGTCTTGACGCATGGGTGTAACTAAATCTTCCGGATACATAATTTACATTTTAGTGGACAAAGATATGGGTTTTTCAAAAGTGTATCTTTGTAAATCATTTTAAAATATAAATGTTAAAGTCACTCGCCCCATTATTGTTTTCTATACTCGGATTTATGGTAATGCGATTGCCAGGAGCACTAGTTGGTTATTTCATTGGCCGAATGTTTCAAGGGACAAGAGTTTATTCTAGCAGAGGAGCGTTCAATGGTCCATTTCAATCGGTATATCAACCCGATAATGATTTCCAGCTCAACTTATTGGCCTTGGCTTCTATTATCATCAAGGCAGATGGCGCAGTAGAAGAAGTGGAGCTCAGAACTGTGAGAAACGCTTTCAAACAAATGTATGGTGAAGAGCGGGCGCAACAGATTTTTCGTCAGTACAAAACAGATTTTGATCAGAAAAACAACTCTTTAGAAGAGATATGCAGGCGTATTGCCATGCGTAGTCCAATGCAAACTCGAGAGCAAATATTTTTGTTTTTGCAAAGAGTAGCAAAGGCTGATGGAACTATTTCTGATTCAGAATTCCAAAAGTTATCTCAGATTGCACGACTATTCAATTTGGGTCAGCAAAAAGTACAAGACACTTATAAACAGAGTTCTGCAGCAGCTTATAGCATTTTAGGTGTTTCAAAAAAAGCTACAGATATAGAAGTCAAAAATGCATATCGAAAACTAGTGAAGCGTTATCATCCAGATAAGGTAATTACTAAAGACCAGGCCCTGAAAATAGGTGCTGAAGAGAAGTTTAAAGAAATTCAAGAAGCATACGAAATCATACAAAAAGAAAGAAATAACAACTAATGGAACAGATTTTATTTTATTTCGAATTGGGCTTAACCCATGTTTTAGATCCCCAAGCCTACGATCATGTACTCTTTTTAGTGGCATTAGCTCTACCCTTTCAATTAAAAGAGTTTACAAAAGTAGTGTGGTTAGCTACGGCCTTTACATTGGCGCATTGTACTTCATTGGCATTAAGCGTCTATAAAATAATTGAAATAGATTCTTCAATTATCGAATTTTTAATCCCTGTGACCATAGCTATCACCGCAGTATTCAATATTTTGATCGAACGATCAAATGCTATACGATTTCCGTTTAGATCACATCTTTTAGCCACCCTAGTTTTTGGTCTTATTCACGGTTTTGGATTTTCCAATTATTTTAAAATGTTGATGGATAGCGAGCCTGATAAATTAATGCCTTTGCTAGGCTTTACTGGAGGAATTGAAATTGCACAGCTACTTGTTTTGACGGTCGTTCTTTTGTTTACAGGATTACTCTTTAAAGCGATTCCTAATTGGAGCAAAAAAGTTATTCTTGTAATGTCTGTCTTAGTAATACTGATCTGTGCTCCTATGCTTATAGAAACCTTTCCTATATGAAGGATAGCCCTGAAAATTTAAAACAACTTCGATACGACAAGGCCTATATGAAAATGGCTGAACAGTGGAGTACACTCTCGCATTGCAAGCGCAAACAAGTTGGGGCTTTAATTGTAAAAGATCGTATGATTATATCTGACGGATATAATGGTACGCCTACAGGGTTTGAGAATTTCTGCGAAGATGAAGAGGGTTATACCAAATGGTATGTGCTGCACGCCGAGGCCAATGCTATTCTCAAAGTTGCAGGATCTACTCAGTCATGTGAAGGTGCTACTTTGTATATTACGCTTTCTCCTTGTAAAGAATGCAGTAAGCTCATACACCAAGCAGGCATAAAACGCGTTGTATATCTAAACGCCTATAAAGATATTTCTGGTCTAGAATTTTTGAAACGCGCAGGAGTGGCCGTTGAACACCTTATTTTGAATTGATGCTAAAATTTATTTTACGACTCATTGCTTTTTCTTTTTTCGCAGCCTTATGCTTTGGGGCAGGGTGGCTTTTAGCCGATTCAGGAAACACCTTTTACGCATCAAACCCTACTAAAGAAAAATTAAATAGGCTCATAGATTTTATTGATAGAGAATACGTAGACACTGTAAACACTGAAGAAATAGTCGATAAAACTGTGAATTCAATACTATCAGAATTGGACCCACATTCTGTTTATATTCCAAAAAGTGACATGACCGAAGTCGCAGAGCAAATGCGGGGTGATTTTGTTGGAATTGGAGTGACCTTTCGAATGAAACAAGATACCGCAACTGTAGTTAAGGTAATTAAGGGAGGTCCAAGTGAAAAGGTTGGACTACTCGCAGGAGACAAAATCATGACTGCAGATAAAGACACCTTGTACAACAGGGAAATTGCTTCAGGCGAAATCGTTACAAGACTCAAGGGAGAAAAGAACAGTCAGGTTCAATTAGAAATTTATAGAAAAGCAGTTGATAGTTCATTTCAAGTCACCATCAACAGAGGAGACGTCCCTATTGTTTCAGTAAATGCCAATTATATGCTCAGTGATAACGTGGGTTATATTCAGCTTAATCGATTTGCTGAAAGTAGTTATACAGAATTTAAATTAGCACTTGAATCACTAATTCGAGGAGGAGCCGAAAAGCTTGTGTTTGATTTGAGAGGGAATCCTGGTGGTTATATTGGAATTGCTGAGAAAATTGCAGATGAGTTTTTAGAGGCAAATCAAATGATTGTTTACACAAAAGACAAGACAGGTCGAATAGAAGAAAGTTTTGCTTCAAGTTTAGGCATATTTGAAAACCAACCCGTTTATGTTTTGATTGATGAGAGTTCTGCTTCTGCTTCTGAGATCATAGCAGGTGCTCTTCAGGATAACGATTTAGGCACCATTGTCGGAAGGCGTTCATTCGGAAAAGGTCTTGTTCAAAGAGAAATGGAACTGGGGGACGGTTCAGCCGTGCGTTTAACCATATCGCGATATTACACTCCAACTGGGAGGTCAATTCAACGACCTTATCAAAAAGGCAAAGAAGACTATTATATGCAGATTTATGACCGCTATGATTCAGGAGAAATGGATTCGGCAGAGAATATAGAAGTCAACGACTCTCTTCGATTTCTAACACCTAAAGGTAAGATTGTTTATGGTGGGGGAGGAATCATTCCAGATGTTTTTGTGGCGGTAGAAAATACAACGCTTGAAACCTTGAAAATGTTAGATGAAGAAACCTATATTTCTAATTTTGTTTTCAATTACTTAGAGCGCAATCGAAAGAAATATTACAATTTCACAAAACAAGAATTCTTAAAAGACTTCAACTTCACAGAAGATGAAATCAAATCTTTCATTGATGACTTAAAATCTTATGGTTTTGTATTAAATCAAAAACAATACGGACGAACCATAAATACCTTGTTGAAAGCGAACATGGCCGATCAACTTTTTGATTCGAATATTGGGGCTCAACTTAGAGGAACCTTAGACCCAATGCTTGAGAAGGTTCTTGAAATTGAAAATAGTCAGTAAACTTATTTACCAGAAACTTTATCCTCAATCTTCTTCGAGGATAGAAAGATCAGCATTATTACGATGGTGCATAAGGAGGTTGTGATTCCGATTAGCCCGATTAAGCTGTCTCCCTCGAAAAGCTGTTCGAAATCAAGTTTAAACCCATTTATTACAATGAGGATAATGGCGATTAGGATGACGATATACGCAAAAGTTTTTGACATAAAATCGATTTAAAAGAGTTGATTAATATTGGCAGCAAAGAGTTTAACAGCAATAGCCATAAGGATGACCCCAAATACCTTTCGAATAACATTTAGTCCCGCGGTTCCAAGCATCTTCTCAATTTTGATAGATGATTTTAGAACTGCAAAAACAAAAACGATATTGATAATAATAGCGACGATAATGTTTTCAACATGGAATTCTGCGCGTAAAGATAAAATTGAAGTGAGCGTTCCAGCTCCAGCAATTAGCGGAAATGCAATTGGTACAACAGAAGCACTTTCAGGTTCTTCATCTTTATAAAGAGAAATTCCCAAAACCATTTCAATAGCCAAAAAGAAAATGACAAATGATCCTGCAATGGCGAAAGAGTTGACATCAATACCTATTAGCTTCAAAATAGTTTCTCCGACGAACAAAAAAGCAATCATAATGACCAGAGCCACCATTGAAGCTTTTTCAGATTGGATATGCCCAACTTTTTGCCTCAAACTAATAATAATCGGAATGCTACCAAGTATATCAATTACAGCGAACAGAACCATTGTTGCTGTCAATATTTCTTTACCATCAAATTGCATGAGCTATTTCAAATTTCATGCAAAAATACAGAGATTATAGTTTGGAATTAAAATTTCGCCTAAACGTCTTTCCAGTATGTGTTTTGAAGGCGTTATTAAATGCATCAATTGAATTGAAACCTGTCATTTCCGCTAATTGAATGGTAGATTTTTTCTTCAATAATGAAGGATCTTCTTTTACTAATGATATTAACCAGTTGCATCTCATGGAATATATATAATTCTTATAACTTGTTTTTCTGTTTTTAAAATATAAAGACAGATACGAACTATTAGTTTCCAATTCCTTCGCCAAGTCATTCAAAGTAATTTTCTCCAAAAAACCTTTTTGTTCTTCCCATGCTATTAACTTCTTGTGAATAATGATTTGATTATCATGATTCAATGTTTTTTTCTTTTTAATTGTTTTTCTTCCTTTTGAACGAATAAAGACAAAACCAAGTGCTATTAAGCATATTGGAATTAGCACAAAAATGTTGAGATACTTTTTTTTGTGAAGTTAAATTCTCTTTTTAAAAAAGGGATATCAAAGTTGTCATTAGAGATTTTCTCGTAAAGGCTAAGCTGATGTTTTCTTAAGCTGTCATAAAAAATGAATTTTTTCATAAACTCCTCATTAGAATAGTTATTGTAATCTAGGAGCTTATTATATACTTTAAACGTTTGTTCAAGAGGAGGACTTTTTAAAAGGTCTAGAATTGAGTCATATTTTAAAAGATATTTTAATTCCTCTTCTTCCCCTTTAAGAATTTTGCTTATTTGAGATAAATAGAAGTATGAGTCAAGTTTTTCATAGTCATTTCCAAACTTCAAATATTTCACTAAAGTGTCTCTAGACTTGAAAAATATACCATCATAGAAATCAATTTTAGCATTTAGTGTTATGAAATTGTCTAAAATGTATTTCTCTTTTATCGTTTTTGAATATTCTAAACCAATATCACAATAATATCGGGCAGAGTCTATTTTATTAATTGAGAGATAAGTTTTTGCTAGATTGTCTACGATTACAGCATATGTTGTAGGATAATTTTCAATATTTCTTTTATTCTTTGCTGCGAAGTTTAAAGAATATTTTAAAAGGAATATCGCTTGTCTTTCTTGAAAATATTCACTTTTGATACTAGCAATTGAATTAAGATTGTCAGTAATCAGGGTCAAATAATTAAATTGATCCGCCAATTTTAAAGATTGTATAAAATAATCCAACGCAACCACTGGGTTATTCAATTCATTGTAATGGTATACCCCTAAATTATGCAAGATGGTAGTACGATATTTTATATAATCTTTGGAATTGCTCAGACTTAGGACGAAATTAAATTTATTTAAAGCTGCTTGCTTGTCTAATTCCCATACATTCCATAAATGTATTTTAATTATTTCGAGAGTATCTTTTCGATTGAAGGCCTCTTTTTCGTGAATTTCAATTATATCACTATAAAGTTCGAAATCTATCTTTTCAATGCTATCTTCAATTGAGTTGAATTCTTCAAAGCTGTATTTTTCTGGGTTTTGTAATAACTCTTTTACATTTTGAGCTAAAGAACTGGTGGCAAATCCCAGCAGCAAGACAATTATTTTTACTTGACGTTTATCCATATATATACAACAAACTTCATTCCAATTCAAACACCTGTATATTTTCATTTTCGATTCGAGATAAAGGACTGAGTTTTTGAAGGTGAAAATAGTAGGGTAGGCTGTCTAAATCAGTGGTTATCGGCGCCTTGTAATTTTGGTAGTCCAAGAAAAGCATGGAATCGACATATTTTTCGGCAGACGCCTTACGAAAGCGAACACCTCCTTCATCGGTAAAATAACGATAAGAGAGATAACCGAGTTTAAAAGTTTTCAGATGAATGTAATATCTAAATTCATCTTCAAAATCTTCACCTCCACCGACTTCATTAAAGGTTACTTTTAGAGCGTAGTAAGGCTGATTTTCAATATTGATAACTCCTATGTATTCTTTTTCAACCGCAGAATCATTCAAGCCATAAGGCAACTGAAAAAAGTAAGCTACAGAGTTAACAGATCGGTAGTATTTTGTACTTATACTATCTGCTAATGCTATTGTTTCTTTATCAATCTTACGAGTAAATCGTCCATTCAAAATATAATCTCGTAGTTGCTTGGAGTTTTGAAGACTATCTGTGAGGATTCGTTTTCTTGCGTATTCAAATCCAAAAGAGCCTCGCTTAATTTCGTAAGCGTAATCCCTGAATTGAAAGTGAATTTGTTTACCCTTTAAATTATCGAAACCATGAGCTTTTATTGATTTATCAACAATATACTGGGCATCTTTAGAGGAGTCTGAACATCCAAAAAAGAGAAGAATAAAAACACTGGCAAGTAGCATTTTTTTCATTTTATGGCATACTTATTTAATACGGTTATATCTAGGTATTCTAAAGTTTTATTATGGCAGGCATCTAAACGTATAGATGGTGCAACTCCGGCATTATGGGCTTCTATCCATCGACTAACACACAAACACCAAAAATCACCATCTTTTAATCCAGCAAAGTTATACATCGGAATTGGCGTAATTAGATCATTACCTTGTTCTAAGCTGAATTGTAAAAATGCTGTTGTTACCTGTGCACAAACCGTATGTGTTCCCAAATCAAAGGCATTAGTTTTGCAATAGCCATCTCTAAATACCCCAGTCATAGGACTAAAGCAACAAGCCTTTAATGGAGTTCCTAATACATTTAGGGTTTCGTTTTCAGCTTTCATATGAACTTTTGAACCTTTATCAAATTTACTTTAAATGCATGAATCAAAGTATTTTGTAACTTTCTAATCAATTATTACCTGCATAAGAATGATTAAGAGAGATTTTTTGAAATTATTTGGCTTAGGAAGTTTGGCATTATCCCAATCAAAAATGATTTGGGCAAACCGATCTAATAACAAATGGGAAGCAATAAGAGCAGATTACGAGCTTCCTACAGAGTTCATTAACCTTGAAAGTGGTTATTATAATATCATTCCTCAACCCACTCTCAAAGCGGTGCAAAAGCATCAAAACAGCATCAATAAATGGGGTTCATATTATATGCGTAACCACCGTTTCAATGATCAAGATAAAGTTGTAGCGGCATTGGCAAAAACAGTTGGTACTTCAGAAAAAAATCTTGTACTCACTAGAAATACAACAGAATCTCTCAATACGATTACCAAAGGATTTCCTTGGAAAAAAGGAGATCATGTCGTTTTTGCTAGACAAGACTATGGAGCCATGAGACAAATGTTTTATCAAGTTCGAGAGCGATTTGGCATTGAGATTACCGAGATAGACGTCCCTATGCATCCTAAAAAAGACAAAGATGTTGTTGATGCTTACAAATCAGCTATGAAGCCCAATACCAAATTTCTGATGGTTTGTCATATGGTGAACATCACTGGACACATTTTACCTATTACTAAAATTTGTGATATGGCTCATAAAAGAGGAGCTTATGTCATGGTAGACGGAGCGCACTGCGTAGGCCATTTTAATTTTAATATCGACGATTTAAACTGCGATTTCTATGGAAGTAGTTTACACAAATGGTTAGCGGCTCCGTTAGGAACAGGCTTATTATATGTTAATCCAAAAAACAGAGATATCCTATGGCCACTCTTTACCGAACGCGTTGATATGAAAGATGATATTAAGAGGTTTTCACATATCGGAACCCTACCTTGTCAACATCACTTAGCCATTATCGATGCTATTAATTATCACAACGCTATTGGTCCAACGGAAAAAGAAAATAGATTGAGACAATTACAGCGAAGACTTACAGACGCATTGAGAAAAAATCCAATGATAGTTATCAATACTCCTGAAGATATCAAAAGGTCTTGCGCTATTTCAAATGTAGGGGTTAAGAACATGAATACTCACGAATTAGCCGATACACTAATGAAGGAGTTTGGCATTTTTACGGTGGCTATTTCAAATTATGGAAGCGTAGAAGGCTGTCGAATTTCTCCAAACGTTTTTAACACCGTGGATGAAATCGATCAGCTTATTGAGGCATTTCAAACAATAGCCGAGAGACAATCAAAATTGATTTAAAAAGGCTTTTGTGCCAAAGCCCGAACCACTTTTGTGGTACCATTATGCATATAGCCCTCATTTAGATTAATTTCAACTTCTTCTAAATGCTGAAATTTCACGTCTTTAAAATCAGATTGAATTTTTTGAGCAGTATACAATTGTTGTAACATTTTTGGACCCCCAACATTCGGGTTTTGCTTTTGATAGTCGAGATGATCTTCGTGGAATGCTTCAATGATGATATGCCCACCAGGTTTTACGTAATTTAAGAGCTTAGTATGATTAATTTGGCGCATACTTTCTGGAAAATGAACATAAATGAGGCCTAACACATCAAAGCAATTTGTTTGAAAATTTAAATCCTTGAGAGATCCTAAATGATAATCGAACTGAACCTCTTTTTCTAGAGTGAGTTGAAGAGCCTTATCTCTTGCCACTTCACTCCAATCATATGCGCTTACAATCCAATTTGTCTCAGCGGCGTATACTGCATTTCTGCCTTCCCCCTCTGCAGCCAACAAAAGCTTACCTTTTGGAAGTTTATCAATACATGACTTAAAATAGGAATTTGGATTTTTCCCGTATGCATATTCGGAAGAGTTGTACACTTGATTCCAGAATTCTTTCATGACGATGTAAGTATAGTTGTAAAGTATTTGTAAGATTTATCGAACAAAATTACGTTTCGACCATTAATTAATATGATTTAGACAAAATCTATGTCCTTAGCAATACCTAAAAAATCGAATATGCTTTTGAAGGTGTCTTTAGAATTTTTTTTCATAGACACTTTTAAAAGTCTAAAATTATCAAATGTTATGAAAATAAGTCTTCTCAATCTATTCAAAGTTATCATTTTGGTTTTTTGCACTCATTTAATGATTTTCTCAGCTCAGAATGAAGAAATGGCCATAAATGTTAATTCAATTGATAAAAGTACTTTCAGTTCTAGCGACAGGAATATTCTAAAAGAAATAGATACAGACGGCGATGGTGATCCTGACCTAACAGACCCATTCGCAAATAATCCTTGTAAATTTTCAAACTTCAGAAAAGAAGGTTCTGAATCTCCGATTTGGTTGTATGGGGACTGTGATAATGATGGAATTGAAAATGGACAAGACCTAAATCCAAACTACCCAGATTAATTTCAAGTTTTTCAGTATTCCTGATAATTAAGTACTTAATCCAAAAAAGTTAGTACTTTTTACAATATTTGCCATAATATTTCGATACTATTGTAAGCAAATTCTTAAATTATTAAGATTTAAAACTGACAAAACATGAAAAATTGCCCAAATCAATTACTTATTGGTTTATTGATGGTTGGTATAATGAACAGCACCAACTTATTCGCCAACAATACCAATCTAAATTTGTCTAACACCCTATTGTTTGTTGACGTAGATGGAGATGGTGATCCTTCAGAAACCGATCCTGACGACAACGACCCCTGTGTTTATAATCCTTCTACTCAAGTTATTGGAGATGTGACAGCTGTTTGGTTAGCCCTGGATTGTGACGGAGATACTGTGATAAATGAAGATGAAATTAATGCCGGCACAGATCCAAGAGATGACGATACAGATGGTGACGGTGATGCCGATAACACTGATACAGACCCTTTAAACAATTGTGTTTATTCTGAAAATCGAGTTGAAGGCGTTGGATCACCTGCATGGAACATAAGTGATTGTGATGGTGACGGAGTTCCAAACGGGGAAGACACTAACCCAGTGAGTGACGACGCAGATGGAGATGGAGATAAAGATGCAACCGATCCTGACGATACAGACCCTTGTATTTATTCAGTAAATAGAGTTGCTGCAGATGCCACTGAGGAATGGAATAATTCTGATTGTGATAATGATGGATTATCTAACGGAGATGAAATCGCAGCAGGAACAGAAATACTAATACCAGATACAGACGGAGACGGAGACCTTGATGGTACAGATACTGATCCACTAGATAACTGCGTCTACTCAGAAAGTCAAGACCCAGCGAATGC
>NZIQ01000005.1 GCA_002691685.1 Flavobacteriaceae bacterium
AGGAAGCAGAATTAAAATCCCATAACTTATATAAGTTAGTTCTGCATTTGAAAATTTAGGCAACCAATCATAAGATACATCAATCAATAAAAGCATTCCTAACATCATGGTTAACCAATAACCATTATTAATGAAAAACTTTTTCATACACTAAATGTGAGTTTTATGTTTTCAAAAGGGCTTGAAATAGTTGAGCTGAGAATAAACTTTATTCAAAACTGTTTTTGAACTGTTCCAATAATCTTAGGAAGATAGTGTATTAATCTTTGAATGTGTTTGAACGACGTCTTTTAATTAAAAACGGCTACACTTTATAATAGTATAACCGTTTTATCGTTTTGGTAGCAGGAGCTGGATTCATTTTCTCGCTTCGCTCTAAAATGGGCCTTGGGGGTCAGAACAAATCAAATAGATAAACTGCTAAGTAGCATATTTTCTTTTATTCCATATATTTAGATGCAAGCATTACAAATGGCACTAAAAAAGAAAAGCACCCTATAGGGTGCTTTATCTATTTGCTTTGTAGCGGGAGCTGGACTCGAACCAGCGACCTTCGGGTTATGAGCCCGACGAGCTACCTACTGCTCTATCCCGCGATGTGGATTGCAAAGATACAAACAAATCAAACTTTTGTGCAAAATTTCCTTTAAATATTCTTAATACTTTCTTTAATGGGTATTAATTTTTATACATACTAAAAGCTGGGTCATAACCAATACGATGTGCATTGAGGTGTAGCATTTCTCCTTTTTTCAAAAGTAAGGGTTCGCCTTGGTAGACCTTCCAAGGAAGTGGAACTTTAATAGGATCGCCTGTTTTGACTCGGTTATTTACAGTACTGAATCCCCAGCTGTGAATAGGTCGATATACGGAGTCTAAAATAGCGGTTTTTTGAATGCGATACGAAATTGAGGCTCCTTCGGTTTCGGTCTTTAAATAGAGTCTATTCTTTTTGTTAATTACCGTGACTTCAGCTGTTTTTGGAGGTGAGGTGGTATTTCCCCACCATGATTTAATCATGTCTACTTCGGATTGCTCGGAGAGATCGCCCACCTCTGTAAACCAACTAAATAAGGCTGTTTTGAGTTCGTTTTTCTTTTCTGCATAATTTGCATCATTGGCCAAATTATAGACCTCATCTGGGTCTTTGGAGGTATAGTACAATTCTTCTTCCGGTTTTTCAGGCAAGAACCAATCGAGTAAAAAAGGATTATTGATTTGGTCGGCGTCTCTTTTGGCCAATATTTCTTTCATCGAACGGATACCGTATCGGTAAGTGATGTCTTGATATTTAGGTTGTTTTGGATTGTAGTTGTAAACGTATCGAAAATTACCATCACTAATCGACCGAGAACGATCGTATTTGTCATCGAGACGATCTTTTGCGGCATAAACGTATTTGTTTTTTTCTTCAGCACTATGCCGCCCCAAAAAAGCCTTTCCTTGTAGGTGGTCAGGAGGCTGAATTCCTGCAATAGATAAAAGGGTTGGTGCGAAGTCCACACTTGAAATCAAATCATTATTGGTGCTTCCTCTTTGTGCCTTGTAGGGCAATTTGACTAGTAATGGAATATGAGTGCCTCGTTCTATGATTTCGCGCTTGGTCCAGGGAAGAACTCCTCCGTGATCGCTAAAAAAGAAAATATAACTCGATTCATATAATCCATCCGTTTTGAGCATTTCAATGATTTGCCCCACGTGTCGATCCATTTCTTCTATACGAGTGTACAGTAAGGCCATATCTTTTTTTAGGGTCATACTCGGTTCATAGAATAAAGGAAGAGTGATTTTGTCAGGATCATAACCTAAGGAATCTTGATCGCGCATCAATTGAGATTCATGTGTACGCGCCAAATTATAGATGCTAAAAAAAGCTTGACTATCAGCCCTGTTTCGATGTGAGGCTGCAGGACTACTTTCATCCCAAACACTAACGGGTTCTTCAAATTGATAATCTTCTTTGCTGTTATTGGTGGTGTAATAGCCTCTCATTCTCAAGTATTCCGGAAAAGCTTTGACCTCTTTTGGCAATACTGCAGAATACCTTGCGGGCACTCCTTCGGGAATAAATTGTGTATTGTAATTCAAGGTTCTCATGTGTTGCGTTCCAACTGAAATGGGATGCATCCCCGTAATTATGGCAGATCTACTCGGAGCGCAAACTCCAGCGGCGGTGTATGCTTTATTATATTGTATTCCGTCAGCTCGTAATGCATCTAAATTTGGAGTACGTACATGAGTATCCCCATAAGAATTAAGAAAAGGAGAAATATCTTCACAAACAATCCAAACGATATTAGGACTTTGTTGCTGTGCCAGAATTCCCAGAAAACAGCATAGAAAGCTAAGGGTGAGAATGTTTCTTTTTTTCATTCGGCTGTATTTTTCGCGATTAAATCTTAAATTAAACAAAATTCTTTAGTTCTAACCCAATGATAAACAAGAAGCTGCTTTTCTTTTGGATGCTATTAGGTACTTTTTTAACCAGTTGTTTGACTCAAAACACCAATCAAAGCCCTCCTAATTTTATTGTCATTTTTACGGATGATTTAGGTTATGGAGACCTCAGTTCTTTTGGTCATCCAAGTATATACACCCCTCACCTTGATCAAATGGCTATTGAAGGCCAGCAGTGGACTAATTTTTATGTGGGAGCCTCTGTATGCACCCCTAGTCGAGCTGCATTGATGACTGGACGTTTACCCGTTCGAAATGGACTTATGAGTGATAAATCAAGAGTGTTTTTTCCGGATTCTAAAAACGGAATTCCTAATTCAGAAATCACAATAGCAGAACAATTGAAAAAGGCAGGCTACGCCACTCATATGATAGGAAAATGGCACCTTGGACATCGAGAAGCCTATTTGCCCACAAATCACGGTTTTGATTCTTATTTTGGAATTCCTTATTCCAATGATATGGATTTTGTGGTGCGTGAAGATTTAAAATCTACTTATTGGGGTTTATGGAAAGTGCATTATGATAAGCTTAAAACAGAAGATTTTAATGTCCCTCTGTTAAGAGATAAGGAAGTCATTGAGCGTCCGGCAAATCAGTATACTATTGTAAATAGATACACAGACGAGGCCATTAAAATAATCGAGCAACATCAGACAGATGGCGAGCCTTTTTTCTTGTATTTAGCGCATAATTTGCCTCATGTTCCGCTTTTTGTATCTGAACAAAATAAAGGCAAAAGTAAAAATGGATTGTACGGTGATGTTGTTGAAGAAATAGACCTCAATATTGGTCGAATTATCAGCGCCTTAAAAGAAAAGCAAATGCATGAAAATACCATAGTTGTTTTTACCTCTGACAATGGTCCTTGGCTACAAACAGACTTATCTGGTGGTACAGCTGGAATGCTCAGAGATGGAAAGGGAAGTACTTTTGAAGGAGGCGTTCGTGAGCCCACTATATTTTGGGGTCCTGGTCATGTTCAACCTGGTCGAATAAACCAAATTGGGAGTACAATGGATCTCTTTGCGACTTTTAGCGCAATTGCAGGAGTGACTTTACCAGAGGATAGAATTTTAGACAGTTATGATTTGTCTCCAGTTTTAATGAAACGTTTAGAAGGTGAACGTAATAAGCTTTTTTATTATCGAGAGCGAGAATTATACGCCCTGAGATTAGGCGCATTCAAAGCGCATTTCATAACAAAAGGAGGGTATGGAGAGTTCCCGAGAACAGTTCACAATCCACCCTTGTTGTACAATTTAGATGAAGATCCTGCTGAGCGATTCAATATTGCTGAACTACATCCAGAGATTTTACAAAAGATTGAAGCTGCGGTAGATGAACACCAAAAAAATATGAGTATGCCAAAGGATTTACTTATAGAAAGAGATCCGAAATACATACGTAACTAATAGTAAAAACCGACCTTATGAATAAAAACCATTTCATCCTATTGCTATGTGCTTTTGCCTTTGTTGCTTGTAGCGCTCCTAAGGAGAATCAAACACCTCCAAATATTGTTTTTATTATGTCTGATGATCATGCCTATCAGGCCATTTCTGCCTATTCCGATAAACTGATTGAAACTCCAAATATCGATCGAATAGCTGAACAAGGAATGCTCTTTACTAATGCGAGTGTGACCAATTCCATTTGTGCTCCGAGTAGGGCAACTATTTTAACCGGAAAGCATACACATCTCAATGGCAAGGTTGATAATCATTTTGCTTTTGACGATAGCAATGTCACCTTTCCGCAAATACTGCAAGAAAATGGTTACCAAACAGCTATGTTTGGAAAATTACATTTTGGGAATAATCCAAAGGGTTTTGATGAGTTCAAAATTTTACCTGGACAAGGGGCCTATTGGAATCCGGATTTTATTACAAAACATGAAGGTGAGATTCAGGTTGAGGGATATGCCACAGATATCATTACAGATTTCACCATAGATTGGCTACAAAACGACCGTAAAGAAGAACAGCCCTTTTTACTCATGTATCTGCATAAGGCACCACACAGGGCTTGGTATATGGCAGAGCGTCACTACGATGAATTTTTAAATCGACAGTTCGAAGAACCTGAGACGCTTTTTGAAGACTACAGTACGATGGGAAAAGCAGCAGCCGAGGCTGAGATGAACATACTGAATCACATGGGTTGGACAGGAGATAATAAGTTAAAAACCCAAACTATAGAAGACTTAAATATTGAACCTATAAGTTTTGAAAAAATACGATACGAACGTATGATGCAGCGAATGACAGAGGAGCAAAGAGACGCTTTTGATAAAGCCTATACGCCAGTCAATGAAGAATTCATAAAGGCGTATCATGGTATGAGCGATGAGGACAAAATGAGATGGAAGTACCAGCGCTATATGCAAGATTATTTGGGAACTATAAAAGCTGTAGATGAAAATGTGGGTAGGGTTCTCGATTATCTTGAGGAAAAAGACCTAATGGAAAACACCATCATTGTGTACACCTCAGATCAGGGTTTCTATTTAGGAGAGCACGGATGGTTTGACAAGCGTTTCGCCTACAATGAATCTTTTAAAACACCGCTTTTAGTCTCTTGGAAGAATCACATTAATCCGGGTAGTGTATCTGACGAAATGGTTCAAAACCTTGATTTCGCCCAGACCTTTTTAGATGCTGCCCAAATTCAGGCTCCTGAAGATATGCAAGGAGAAAGTTTATTGCCGCTCCTAAAGCACGAAGATGGATGGAGTAGAGAAGAAGTGTATTACCACTATTACGAATATCCTGCTGAGCATATGGTAAATAGGCATTACGCGCTCGTTAACAAAGAGTATAAATTAATCCACTACTATTTTGCAACAGATGAATGGGTACTGATCGATCGAATGAAAGACCCTTTAGAGCAACAAAATTTTTACAATGATGCCGCCTATAGTACTATAAGAGAAACACTACATCAAAAATTGAAAGACTTAAGGGTGAAATATAAAGACAGTGATGAGCTGAGTAATAAGTATATCGATGATTTTTTGATAAGTGCAGCAGAAGGTAAAGTTTGGGGACTCTCAAAAGAGCGTGCAAAAGAAATACTCGAAGAACGAAATTCTTCTGAAAAATAAGTACATTATAATTTGAAATTAATTAATTCTAGCATGAAAAAATTCGGAATCCTTTTTTTAAAGATCATTTCTGTTGTTTTATTACTTCTACTCATTGTTGGACTTGGTGGTTGGACTTATTTCAAATCAAACCTTTTGAATTTTGAAAAAGATTACGATGAAAAAATCACCTTTAACACTTTGATCTCTAATGGAGAATCTATTTTAGACCGAAATTCAAACGGTCGCGTAGATGTTTATGAAGACCACAGAAGAAGCCTTGATGAGCGTGTAGAAGATGTGTTTTCACAAATGAGCGTAGAGGAAAAATTACACTTGTTAAAAGGTTCAGGCATGTCTTCTGCTATAGGAATGAATGAATCTGGAGAGGGAATAGCGGGTGCTGTAGGAACTATCGTTCCTACACCGAGATTGGGTTTGCCGACTATTTACCTCTCAGATGGTCCCGCAGGATTGCGAATTGAACCTACCCGTGAAGGTGATTCATTAACTTACTATTGCACTGCCTTTCCTATTGCGAGTTTATTGTCATCTACTTGGAACACCACTTTGGTGGAACGTGTTGGAAATGCCATGGGACAAGAGGCCCTTGAGTATGGTATCGATGTGATTTTAGGTCCTGGCGCCAACATCATGAGACACCCTTTTAATGGAAGAAACTTTGAGTATTTTTCTGAAGACCCATTATTATCTGGTAAGATGGGAGCGGCTATGGTCAAAGGAATTCAGTTTAATGGCGTTGGAACTTCAGTAAAGCACTTTGTAGCTAATACTCAAGAGACGAATCGAAATTGGAATGATGCACGTATTTCTGAAAGAGCACTTCGAGAAATATATTTAAAGGGTTTTGAAATTATTGTCAAAGATGCAGCGCCTTGGACGCTGATGTCTTCCTACAACAGAATTAATGGGCTTCACGTTGCACAAGATGGTAGACTCCTGACTGACATTCTAAGAGGAGAGTGGGGGTTCGAAGGTTTGGTCATGTCTGATTGGTTTGGAGGAATCAATGCGGTAGATATGGTCAACGCAGGTAATGATTTATTAGAGCCAGGAACGAATTGGCAGTGGAAGGCACTAAGAGAAGGTTATGCCAATGGTAAACTCAATAAAGAAGCAGTAGACACGTCAGTCAAGCGAATTTTAAGATTGATTTTAGGGTCTAAAAAAATGCAATCCTATGAATTTTCAAATCAACCCGATTTGGAAAAACACGCCCAGCTCACGCGTCAGGCAGCCACTGAAGGAATGGTGCTTCTTAAAAACGACGATCAAACCCTGCCCTTAAAAGATGATGAAAACCTGGCCTTACTCGGGGTGGCCTCTTACGCTTTTATCGCTGGTGGAACGGGTTCAGGAGATGTAAATGAGGCCTACTCTATATCTTTAGAGCAAGGTATGGAATACGCCAATGCAGAACAGAACCTTCAATTAGAAGAGGGCTTAGGCTATCCAAATATCAGACAAAATATAAAGGCCAAAGAACTGTTTGATACACACAAAATCGAAAATACAGAAGCCTTTATTCAACCCCAAGGTTTTGAGGCTATGATCAATCCTTTTAATCCTCCTCAACGCTCATACTCTACTGAAGAATTAGAAGAAATAGCTGCTGATGCAAGTATGGCTGTGATCACAATAGGACGCAATAGTGGGGAAGGTTCAGATCGTGTGGTAAAGGATGATTTTGAATTGACCGCAATTGAAAGAGATCTAATCGAAAAAGCTAGTGCTGCCTTTCATGCCCGAAATAAAAAAGTGGTCGTCGTGCTCAACGTGGGAGGTGTGATTGAAACAAATTCATGGAAACATTTACCCGATGCTATTTTATTGGCCTGGCAGGGAGGTCAAGAAGGTGGAAACTCGGTTGTCGATTTATTATTGGGTAAACAAACGCCAAGTGGGAGATTGCCAATGACATTTCCTTTGGATGTCGCACATCACGGTTCTCATAAAAACTTCCCCATTGAAGGCATCGAGATTGATCTCAGCGCTATGCTCTTAAAAACAGAAACGCCAGAGGAGGAGTACCAATCTACAATAGATTATACGAATTACGACGAGGGGATTTTTGTGGGATACAGACATTTCGATAATGACAAAATCGAAGTCTCATACCCTTTTGGTTACGGTTTGTCGTATACCCGATTTTCTTATAGCGAGCCAGATATTCGTATTGAAAACGACACGATTAAAGCGATAATGGATATTAAAAACATCGGTGAATTTACAGGTAAGGAAGTCATGCAAGTTTATGCCTCAAAGCTAAATTCAATTATCGATCGTGCTCCACAAGAATTAGTAACATTCGCAAAGACTAAAGAATTAGCAATAGGTGAGCAGACTAGTTTGTCGTTTGCTATTCCTTTGTCGAATCTCTATTACTGGGATGAGTCAAAGTCAGATTGGAACTTTGAACAAGGTTCGTACGACTTGAAGTTTGGCACATCTTCTAGAGATGTCAAGGCGATTATGCGTATTAGCTTAGAACCACAAACTAGGCCTTAATTTTTGCGGACCATTCTCGCATTATTGCAAGGAGCTCTGTTTCATCTAAAGGGCCAAGTTTACCATCAGAAAGTAAGGGTTCACCATTAACCCAAGAATGAGTGACTGCAGTTCCACTGGAGGTGTAAACCAATGAGGATTCTGGATGATATACAGGATTATTTTCGATTTTGTTTAAATCAACAGCAATTAGATCTGCTTTTTTGCCTTTTTCTAAACTGCCAATACTTTTTTCAAGTCCCAGTGTTTTTGCACCTTCAATAGTGACCATTCGAAGTGCTTGGTGGGCTGATAAGGCTCTTGGGTCTGCACTTTTGATTTTAGCCAGTAAAGAAGCCAATCTCAGTTCTGCAAATAAATCAAGCATATTGTTACTTGCAGCTCCATCAGTACCTAAACCAACGATTACCCCTTGGTCTGCAAAATCTTGAACAGGGCAGACTCCAGAGGCTAATTTGGTATTTGAACTGGGGCAGTGAATGACTTTTGTGTCAGTTCTAACAATAGTTGCTAAGTCGTCCTCATCGATTTGGGTCATATGAACCGTTTGTAGTTTAGGCCCTAAAAGACCTAAATCTTCCAAACGTTTTATCGGGCGAACTCCATACTCTCCAACAGAATCAATGATTTCTTTTTTACTCTCGTGCAGGTGAATTTGAATTTCTAAATCGTTTTTTTCTGCCGCGTTAATTACAGATAAAATGGTTTGGTCTGAAACTGAATAAGGTGCATGAGGTCCAATACTAAAATTCAATTGCTCGTGTTTTTTGAAGTCCTCATAGACCATCAGGCCTTTTTCTAAGTGCATCTCAGAATTTGTGGCCCATTGGTTAGAGAAGTCCATTACTGGAAAAGACAACACGGCTCTCATTCCTGCGTCTAGTGCTGCTTTGGCTGCTGCATTAGGAAAAAAATACATGTCGCTAAAACAGGTGGTGCCACTTTTAAGCATCTCGGCAATGGCAATCGTGGTTCCTTGATAGACAAAGTCATAGTCGACCCATTTGGCTTCTGCCGGCCATATGTGTTTATGTAGCCAGTCGCTCAGTAAATAGTCATCGGCATATCCTCTGAGCAGGGTCATTGCAGAATGACAGTGCGTATTGACTAGCCCAGGCATAAGTATGCTTTCCCTGAAACTTTGGTGTTCGGCAATAGGGTATTTTTCACGTCCTTCAATGCTTTCAATAATTTCCTGGATGACCCCGTTTTTGATGATCACACAGTGATTTTCTAAGACGGTGTCTAAGGGAATAATAGGTAAAAGGTATTTGGCGTGCAAAACACGTATGCTATCTGTCATAAAGATTTAAAAAAGCCCGCGTAAAGCGGGCTTTAACGATGGCTACTAAAGCTACTCGAACATTTTCAAGAACGTATCCATATCAAACTGGTTGCCGTAGAGCATCGAGCTGTTCAGCGCCACATCCG
>NZIQ01000006.1 GCA_002691685.1 Flavobacteriaceae bacterium
AAATGCTTCTAGAGAGTTTAAGAGTTGAAAATTTTGTTCAAGTGTTTTAGAAAATCCAAATCCAACATCTAAAATCAAATCGTGAATTTGTAATTCTGTAACCTGCTCTTCAAGCGCTGAAAAATAATATTTGATTTCTGTGATTAAATTCTTGTAGTTGGTTTGTTCTTGCATATTCTGAGGTGAACCTTTCATATGCATGCCTATATAACAAACTCCATGACGGGCTACAGTAGCGAGCATTTTTGAATCGAGCTGTCCTGCAGAAATATCGTTTATTATTGCTGCCCCACTTTCTATTGCAGCCTCTGCAATTTCAGACCTAAAAGTATCGACGGAAATCAAACCTTTAGGGAAAGACTGTTGTATTAATTTCACAGCGTTAATAACTCGACGGAACTCTTCTTGAAGACTTATATCTTCTGCGCCTGGTTTTGAACTATATCCGCCAACATCTATAAATTGAGCACCGTCTCTAAGATATTGTTCTACTTTGTTCAAAAGAGCTCTATCGTCTTTTAGCTTTCCTCCGTCGTAGAATGAATCAGGAGTTAAGTTGATAATTCCCATTGTTTTGGGTATGCTGAGATCGATGAGTTGACCTTTACAATTTAGGGTCATAATAAATAGCTTTATGTATCTTTGAGCACCCCATGCAGGGTGTAGCACAAAATTAGAATAAATACCTGTAGATGAGCGATACTTCAAGTCAATTTGACCTAGTAATCAAAAAATGCCAAACTCTTTTTGAAAAGAAAACTAAGGATTATGGAACAGCTTGGCGTATTCTTAGACTTCCGTCTTTGACTGACCAAATCTACATCAAAGCTCAACGCATCAGGGGACTGCAAACCAACGAGGTCCAAAAAATTCAAGAAAATCAAGAATCTGAATTCATAGGAATCATCAATTATGCAGTGATGGCTTTAATTCAAATTGAAAAAGGTGTCGCAGAACAACCTGACTTAGATGAAAAGGAGGCTTGCGATTTATACGCTCAGAAAGTGAAGGAATGCAAGCAACTTATGATGGATAAAAACCACGATTATGGGGAAGCTTGGAGAGATATGCGAGTAAGTTCACTTACAGATTTAATAATTCAAAAATTGTTGAGGGTAAAACAAATTGAAGATAATCAAGGACAAACTTTGGTGAGCGAAGGAATTGATGCCAATTATCAAGACATGCTGAACTATGCGGTCTTTGCACTTATACATTTAAAGAAATGAAAATGAATCTTATCGTACACGTTAGTAGAGGTTTCGTAGGCTTGCTTTTTATTATTAGTGGCTTAATTAAACTCAATGACCCTCTTGGATTCTCGTTTAAACTCGAAGAATACTTTTCAGAAGCCGTTTTGAATTTACCATTTTTAGTCCCACTTGCACTCTCATTATCTGTTGTAATTGTTATTACAGAAGTGGTTCTAGGTGTTTTATTACTCATAGGATACCAGACCAAATGGGTATTGTACAGTTTGTTGGGCATGATTGTCTTTTTCACCTTTCTTACATTCTATTCGGCCTATTTCAATAAGGTTACTGATTGTGGATGTTTCGGAGATGCTATAAAACTTACGCCTTGGGAATCTTTTATCAAAGATATTATACTCTTAGTTCTCATTGTATTCCTATATCTGAAGCAGGAATTTATACAGCCCTTATTGGATTTAAAGTACCAACAAATTGTCTCTGGAATAACGCTATTTCTATGTGTTTTAATGGCATATCACGTTTTAAACCACTTGCCAATGGTTGATTTTCGACCTTATAAAATTGGTGCAGATGTCTATGAAAATATGATTGTACCTGAGGATGCTCCTAAGGCGATATACAGTTATAATTGGGAGTTCGAAGTTGATGGAAAAAATACCATTATAAGTACTACTGGAAGCTATCCTGAGGTAGATGGGACTTTTACTGGTAATGTTGAAACAGAATTAGTGCAAAAGGGATATGAGCCTCCTATTCACGACTTTTCAATTGAAAAAAATGGGGTAGATATTACCCCAGAGGTTCTTGAGGAAGAAAAAGTAATACTGATCATTTCTTATGATCTCTATTTGGCCAAAGAAAAGGGATTATCCCAAATAAAAACTTTAACAGAGAATGCTGCTGTCAATGGTTTTAGGATTATTGGGATGTCGGCTTCGAGTGAAGAAGAAACAGAATCCGTCAATTTGAAATACGATACATCTCTTGATTGGTATTTTACAGACCAAACAACACTTAAGACAATAGTTCGCTCTAATCCTGCTGTTGTGCTTCTAGAAAATGGCGTAATTACCAACAAGGTTCACTTTAATGACTTTAACCACTTATTTAAATAAAATATGAGACAAAAAATTGTAGCTGGAAACTGGAAAATGAATAAAACTCTTCAAGAAACTGAAGAATTGATAAACGCGCTTCAATCTGATTATACGACAACAAATACAGAGGTAATTATAGCACCAGCTTATGTAAACCTCTACCGATCACAAGAATTGTTGAATTCATCAAAAATTAATGTTTCTGCCCAAAACATGCACTTTGAAACTACAGGAGCTTTTACAGGAGAAATCTCTGCTGAAATGCTTCAGTCGATCGGCATTGATACTGTTATTTTAGGGCATTCTGAGCGAAGAGATGTCTTTCTTGAAACCGATGAGATTATCGCTAAAAAAGTAAGAAAAGCATTAGATCAACAAATGCGAGTTATTTTTTGCTTTGGCGAACAGTTAGAAGAACGAAAGTCTAATACGCATTTTGAAGTGGTCTCGTCTCAACTTAAATCAGTTTTATCTGATTTATCAGAAACAGATTGGAATAATGTGGTTTTGGCTTATGAGCCTGTTTGGGCTATAGGTACTGGAGAAACTGCTAGTCCGGAACAAGCACAAGAAATGCACAAGCATATTCGCAATGAAATTAGTGTTATGAGTTCTGAAGCTGTGGCATCTCAAATTTCTATTCTTTACGGTGGAAGCGTTAAACCCGCTAATGCAGTAGGTCTTTTTTCAAAAGAAGATATTGACGGAGGTTTGATAGGTGGAGCATCCTTAAAAGCTGACGATTTTCTAGCAATTGTGGATGCGGCTGAATAATGAGCGCAATGCACTATCTCGAAGTTTATTTTAAAATAAATTCAACTCAAAATTATAATGAGGTTCTTCTTGCGGAATTACAATATTTTGATTTTGAAAGTTTTGCAGAAACTGAAAATGGAATTAAAGCTTATATTCGGGTTGAATCTTCTACTTCATTTGAATTTGATGTAGCGCGAGATTTACCTATTTCATGTAGCCTCTGTGACCAAATTACTTTTGAAGTAACCACCATAGAACAGACCAATTGGAATGCTAAATGGGAAGAGAATTTTGATCCGATATATGTTGAAGATCAAATTGAGATCAGAGCACCATTTCATCCGACAAAAAATTACCCTAACGAGTTAATAATTACCCCAAAAATGAGTTTTGGGACAGGTCACCATCAAACGACTCAATTGATGTTGAGGCATATCTTACAATTGGATTTAAAGCAAAAACGAGTGCTTGATATGGGTTCAGGCACGGGGGTTTTAGGCATATTTGCCTTAAAAAAAGAGGCTAGAGAAGTCATCGCAGTTGATATTGAGCCTTGGTGCATTGAAAACTGTTTGGAAAATGCACATCTCAATGAGGTAAAATTAACTGCAATCCGTTCTGATTCCGTTCCAAAGGATCTAGGATTGTTTGATGTGGTCATAGCGAATATCAATAGAAATGTACTTCTTGAACAGCTCGAAGATTATCGTAAAGTGTTGAAAGATAAGGGTATACTCCTAATGAGTGGATTTTACAAGGAAGACCTTGAGCAAATCGAAAAAAAGTGTGGGGAGTATCACTTCAATTTTAGTGAATTTTATGAATTGGATGGGTGGATAGTTGTAAAATACGTACTTTAGAACAGGTAATGTATTATTCATATGAGTACCCGAGAAAAAGTAGAAGAACTCGTTCTAACCGACACAGAGACGTCTGATGGATATCATTTGGTCTTGTACAATGATGACCACAACACCTTTGATCACGTCATATACACTCTTGTAAAGGTATGTGAACACAGTGCTGAACAAGCTGAGCAGTGCTCCCTTATTGTTCATTACAAAGGAAAATGTACAGTAAAATCAGGGGAAATTGAAGACCTTAAATCACGTTGTCAGGCACTTTTAGATGCGGGTTTAAGTGCAAAAATCAAATAAATTTTGGTCATGAAAAGAAGAGACTTTATTTCTAAATCTTCAATAGGAACTGCTGCAGTTATTGCTGGTTCTTCATTGACTGCATGTGTAACAGGAGGAACACGTCTAGCTACACAACAATACATGGGTGATTTTCAAGCAGAGCCCTTGAGTACGATACGTGCTGCATTTATTGGCGTTGGTGCTAGGGGAGGCTATCACGCCAAGTCTTTTGCTCGTTTAAAAGGTACAGAAGTGGTTGCTATATGTGATGTTTATCAGGATTTAGTTGAAGAAAAGAAAAATTGGGTTGAAGAGGTTGATGAGTTTCAACAACATCAAAATATTGCTTTGTACTATGGCGATGAACAACAATGGTTAAAGATGTTAGAGGAGATAAAACCTGATATTGTATTTATTGCAACCAATTGGGAAAACCACGCGCCGATGGCCATAGCCTCTATGAAAGCTGGAGCTCATGCCTTTGTCGAGGTTCCTATGGCAACTACTTTAAAGGATTTATGGGATATTGTCGATACTTCAGAACAGACCCAAAAGCATTGTATGATGATGGAAAACGTCAACTACGGTAGGGTAGAACTGATGTATCTCAATATGGTGCGCCAGGGTCTTGTAGGTGATTTGTTACACGCAGAAGCTGCTTATATTCACGAGTTGAGATGGCAAATGCAAGAGCAAGAGCGAGGCACCGGATCTTGGAGAACTCATCATTACGCAAATCGAAATGGTAATCTGTACCCTACCCACGGTTTAGGACCAGTTGCACAATACATGAGTTTAGCTCGAGGAGAGGACAATTTTGCAAGTTTAGTTTCTTTTTCTACACCTGCGATGGGACGTGCCTTATATGCCAAAGAAAATTACCCTTCTGATCACAAATGGAATCAATTGGACTACAAGGGAGGTGACTTAAATACTTCAATTGTGAAAACTAAATTAGGTAGAACCATAATGATACAGTGGGATGAAACTAGCCCAAGACCTTATTCTAGGCATAATTTGATTCAAGGAACTAAGGGCACCTTAGCCGGTTTTCCTACGCGTATTGCTCTGGATGGAGGAGTTGAAGGATTAACTAAGAATCATCACAGTTGGGTGCAAGGAGAAGAACTGCGTGCTATTTACGAAAAATATGATCACCCGCTCTACAAAAGACTCAATAAGAGCACTAAAAACAGTGGTCACGGAGGAATGGACGGTATTATGATTTATCGTATTGTAGAATGTCTTCAAAACGGACTTGCTCTTGACCAAAATGTGTACGAAGGTTGCTTGTGGTCTGCAGTTTCACCATTGAGTGAAATTTCGGTTTTGAATGGGGGAGCACCTCAAACATTTCCGGATTTTACAAGAGGAGATAGTGTTCAAACCAATCCGATTTCGATTATTTCTTGATGAAAAAAATTCGAGTTCCTTCGAGGATTTGCTTATTTGGAGATCATCAAGATTACTTGAATCTGCCTGTAATTGCAGCTGCTATTGACAGGTATATGAACTTGGAATATACCCCTACGGCTTCTAGTTTTTTCAAGATTAATCTCATAGATTTAGAACGTACTCTAGAGGTACACTTTGATGATACTACGAAGGTCTCAAATAACGATTACTTTCGCTCTTGTATAGAGGTGCTTAAAACCTATGGATTTGAATTTCAATCTGGTTATGAATTAAATATTCACAGTGATATCCCCATAAATGCTGGTCTTTCAAGTTCTTCTGCACTGGTGGTTAGTTGGCTTCGTTTTTTGGTGGAGGTATTGCACAACCCCAGACAAATTACAATCTCTGATTATCAAATAGGACGTTGGGCTTATGAATCTGAGGTTTTATTTTTTCAACAGCCAGGAGGGTGTATGGATCAATTCACTATTGCCAATTCAGGAGTAATTTATATCGATACACTTACCCAACAACTAAGGAGATTACCCAAACCTAAAGGGTGTTATGTCATTGCCAATAGCGGGATTTCAAAGGACACCTTAACGGTTTTGGCTGAGGCGAAGAAATTGGCTTTAAGTAGTATTGAGAAAGCAATTCAAGAAGAAGGTAAAGTCGATAAAGTCACTGATTTTAGTCTTGACGATTACCATAACTATTTACATCTTATGACGCAAGACGAAAGGCCGTATTGGTTTTCAACCTTAGAAAATTATCGCATTACCCTAAATGCGCTCAAAGCGATGACTGCTGAGCATTCTTCAAAGGTCATAGGATCACTTTTAAATCAACATCAGTACATTTTAAAAAAGTACATTAAGAATACACCTGAAATCATGCAGGGTTGGATTGATGGAGTGATTCAAGATGGCGCTTTAGGTGCAAAAATAATTGGTTCTGGAGGAGGAGGATGTCTATTGGCGGTATGTAATGATGACGAAAGTGCACAAAAGATAGTTTTTCGTTTTAAAGAAATGGGAGCCAAAGAAGCTTTTCAAATAAATTTAATTGAAAGATGAGTGCAAATCTCATAGTATTAGCAGGTGGGAAATCTTCGCGGATGAAGAAGAGCTTAGATTCGATTGATTTAAATGATCAAGTTAAAAATATTGCCCTGCACCAGCACAAAACTCTAATCCCTATAGGTTCGAATGATGAGCCCTTGATGTATTATTTATTGCTAAATGCTAAAGCTGCTGGATACCGACGAATTTACATTGTTACTTCTAAAGAAAATCAGGCATTTAAATCTTTTTTAGCACGTTATTCTTTTGTTGGTATGCAAATTGACTTGTGTATTCAACATACCCCTGAGGGTCAAAAACCTATGGGAACAGCCGATGCTGTTTTTCAGTGTGTAAGCCAATTCGAGGAATTGACTAAAGCCTATTTTACGGTATGCAATGCGGATAATCTATATGGAGTAGAAGCACTAAAAGATATGCTTAAAGTTCGGGAAGCACCGCATGCATTAGTGGCCTATAATCGAGCAGGTTTGCGATTCGCAGGGGAACGTATAGCAAAGTTTGCCTTAATAGTGTTCAATACTCAAAATCATTTGGAACAAATCATCGAAAAACCTGAAGAGTATCAAGTTTCACACTGCATGAGAACTCAAGGTGAACTCAGGGTTAGCATGAATATTTTTAGTTTTTACGGTCCTTTAATTTATGATTACTTGAAGGACTGCCCTGCACATCCTGTTCGTAAGGAAAAGGAATTACCGACTATGCTCATGATAGCTATCAAAGAACATCCAGATTCTGTCTTCTGTTTTAAAAGTGAAGAACACGTTCCTGATTTGACTTCGGCGATGGATATTGATCAATTTTTCAAGACTTAACGATCGATTCCAAATTCCAATTTCATTGTGATGGTTGCTGTTTTTTCTTTGGAACTGGTGTTGAATGTTCCTCCCCATGAATAATCTTCATTTGAATTCTGACCTATGATTTGAAAGATACCCATTTTTGCAGATTTGAGTCCTCCCAAATCGGCATTGGCATTTTTTGCGATTTGTTCAGCCCGACGCGTGGCATCATCTGTTGCTGCAGCAATCATCTCTACCTTTAGGTCTGCAAGTTGAGTATAATAGTATTGAGGCGCATTGGAATAAAATTCGATTCCATTGGTGATTAGCTCTGTGATATCTCTCGAGATCTGTTCAATTTTTTCAATTTCTTTGGATTCAATTTCTACTCTTTGACTAAGTGAATAACCAGAAAAAACTCTCCTACTTTGTCCGTTTTTTTCATAGACATAATCAAAGTTTTTATTGATGTCTACGGCTTTGAAAACGATTTCACTTGCTGAAACACCTTTGGTTATTAGATAATTATGAATAGCTTGTTTATCCTGGTCAAGTCTATTGTAAGCGTTATTTAATTCATAAGCTCTCTTTGAAAATGAACCACTCCATACGATTAAATCTGACTTGAAATCTTTGGTTCCTAAACCGGTTACACTAATGCGTTCTTGTTTTTGATTTCTGTTTTTATAGGCATGTGCAATGATTGCAACCGAAATCACAATTGACAAGCCTATGATAATTGAGGCTAATTGATTTTTCATAGGTAAGATGATAATTTTGTTTTTTTATTCAATTACAATTATTGTGCCTAGTTTAATAAGGTTTAAAGGGAGGTAATACAAATTGAAAGTAATCCTTATAGTGATTTACTACAATCATAGCAGGTTTATTAGATAAAATTTGAGTATAAAGTTCTAGCGTAACTTCCTGTTCGTAGGTAAAAGTAATTTCAAAGGTTTTGGAACTTGGCTGCTGTGGGTGTCCAAAATCAACATATTCAATGGATTTACCCTCTGCTGTCTTATAAACCATAACGACATCATTCCACCCCCATAGAAAAGAAGGATTTACACCGAATTCTAAAAATTTAAATCGAATGCTTCCAATTTTAGGGATTTGACTCAATAAATATTGATTGTAGATTTCCTCTTGAACGACGCTGTCTTTTTTGATGATTTCTTTTTCTCTTTCTCCTATTTTTATTTTGGTTACAAAATCTTCGATATAACTTTTTTTATCGATCAAATCAGTTGGTCTCTTTTCAAGGGCTATTTCAACTTTTACCTTAAGAGGAGCACTTTCTGTACTCGCATTTTTCAATTTTCCGTTTTCTACAATATAGGTGTAGGTCGTTTGCTCTTGGGCCTCTTTTTTTGTCCATTGTCCTTGAGCTACAAGGAAGAACATCAGCGATATGTATAGAAATATAGTTTTCATCAAAGTAAAAAAAAGCAGGCTTTTAGCCTGCTTTTGTATGCTGTTAGGCTATACTAGCCTTATTCTTTTTTTGCCAAAAATAAAGTATGGTAAATAGAATAACTAGTAATCCTGGAAAACTGACCATGTAAGTAATGGTTTGTTGACCAGCGGCCAGTTCAAGAGCATCTCCACTTAAACCATTGGCCTCTTGAGCGACTTTAGAAGCGTCAATCCAACCTCCAATGATAGGTTGAAAAATAGCTGTAGAGAACATTCCGACAGCTCCAACCATTGACATACCTAATGCTCCAGAGGCAGGTATTTTTTCAGCTACAAAACCGATCATATTAGGCCAGAAGTAACATACTCCTAATGCAAATGTCACAGCGGCAACATAAACCATAGATCCTGTTGAAGTACTTAAAAGATATACGCCTACTGTAGTCAAAACAGCTGAACCTAGTAAAACACCTGTTTGGTCTAACTTGTGCACCATTTCTCCTCCGAAATAACGCCCAATGGCCATGAGACCTGTTATTAATGCTAAAATAAGCATGGGTTGTGCACCACTGTTTGAAAGTATTAAACTCGTCCATTGCTGAGGTCCAAATTCTGAGATTGCCGTAAAGGCCATACAGAACATCATGAATAAAAAGAGTGGAGACAACATGGCTTTAAAATTTTCACTGATTGATCTCGATACTTCTTCTTTTGGTTTTGGAAAACTTTGACCGGCAAATAGGTAAGCGTAAATTAAGGTTGGAATAACAATAATACAAATTTGAGCTTGCCACCCTAAACTCATATCAGTCATAAATTTAGAGATTAAGCTACCTAAGACGATACCTCCAGGAAACCACATATGAAATCTATTGAGTAAAGTATTCATTTTTTTACCCTCATAGGCGTCTGCAATCATTGGATTACAAGCGGCCTCTGTGCATCCGTTTCCTATTCCGATTAAGAGTGTAGAGAGAAGTAGACTATTATATCCTGTTGCATAGATGGTAAGGATGATACCCGCCATGTGTGCAAGAAAGGCAAACTGCATGATTCTCTTACCTCCAAGGCTGTGGTAGACAAGCCCTCCAATGACCATTGAAATTGGAAATCCGACAAACCACATTGAATTGATGAAACCTAATTCTTGTGCATTGAGGTTAAAATCATCTCCAAGTTGAGGGAGAATACCAGCTCTAATGCTGAACGAAAATGCTGTAGTGATTAATGCAAAACAACTTGCATAAAATAATCTTTGGTTATTCGTTGACATAATTTATTAGTTAGTGTTAGAGAAGTGTAAAATAATATATTTTTTCGTATTTCTGTTTTGAATACTAGACTTTAAGTAGATATATTTAACATATGTTGGGTCGAGAAAATCATTTCATCATTGTTTCTTTTATACTATGGACTTTTTTTTCATGCGCTACAGATCAGAAAAAAACGAATAAGGTTGATCAAGAGCAACATCAATTAATACTCCAAATAGCTTAAAAGAAATTGAAAGTGATATTCGAATTTCCAATTTTGCTGAAGATTTTATGGAGTATCAGGTCTTTGAATGGAATGACAATCCTAACTTTGAAATAAAATCGTATTGGATTAAAGAGGAATTTATGGTTTCGGATAAGTTACTTAGAATAAAGGGAGAAAAATCTTTTCCTTTTCGCCAATGGGATGATCAAATGAGTTATGTTTTCTAGAGAAGACATATAGTGACAACAGAAATTTTTTTTACCAACAGGGCAAGAATTATCGTCAATATTGGTTGAGCACAGAATATAATCAAAGATTTGTACAATCCTACAACTCTTCAGATTCGAAGGAATGATAAAAAATAAGTGATGAATACTAGTCAGTTTAAATACAAGCATTATGTATTGGAATTTGTGGTTGTCTTTTTAGGTGTTTTGATTTCCTTTCAACTTCAGAATATTAGCCAATCCAAAGCAATAAAATCAAAAAATGAACTTTTTCTGAAATCTCTGGTATCAGAAATAGATGCGAATATTGCGTATTGTGAAGAACACCTAAGTCAACTGAAAAATATGCTAATCATCAATGAAACCATTGAGCAGGAGTTTCGTTTTGATAAGCCCTTTCTTATGAAACTGCACAACGAGTATCCTTTTGGACACAGTTATCTCGAAGACGGGTCATACCGCTATTGGACAGCGCCATCTGATTACGAAAATCTTTATCTCTGGATGATTACTTGGTGGAACACCTTTGCACAAAATGAAATTTATTTTAACTCTCTTGTTTCTAATGGCTTACTTCTTGAAATTAAAGATGCGGATTTGCGCAATAGAATAGAGGGTATTTACAGTACTAAAAAAAGACGTGTAATTGTTAACGAACAATTATTAAAGGCGAATTCCGATAAAATATTTGAATGGGCAGAAGCAAAAAGAGATGCCTCTGTGATTTCAAGCTCTAGGGATTATGTCTTTAAAGAATTGAAAGACTTGCAACTCAAAAACCTGATTGAAGACAGGAGCTATAGAATTGAACTAAGGGTTATGAGTTTGGAAAACTACATTCAATCTTTATATTCTGTTCGTGAAGATTTAGCACAAATAAAACTTTGAGTATATGAAATTACTTTTGAATATGCTATTCATATCATTTGTGACCTCTATTTCAGCACAGCAGCTTAGTGAATATCAAAATAAAAAACTATTTAGTTTAGGTTATAACCTTTACGAAGAAGGAGAATTATCTCAAAAAAAATATCAAGATTTAAATGAGCTTCTCAACTACCGAACGAAAATCCGAAGAAATAAAAACTTTGCTTCAGCATTTAGGATAGCAGCCTTAACAGCAGGATTAATAGGGGCTGTTGTAATTGTAGAAACGAATATTTTAAATCCTGAGCCAATTGGAACTGAGATAGGGGCTATTTTTGGAACAGGTATTTTGGTTTCTGGAGGATTACTTTATGCTGTTTCCTTTCCAATGAAAAAACGAGAGCGAAAACTAAAAAAAGAATTTGACCGAATAGACGCTATTTATAAAAACACAAATTAATCGGAATGTTTAAAATCAATCTAAAATCTAAGTTTGAATTATTTCAAGACTTGTGGTCGCCTAAGGTCATTGCCGAGCTGAATGATTATCAATTCAAATTAGTGCGCGTTAAGGGAGATTTTGTCTGGCATAAACACGATGAGACCGATGAGGCCTTTTTGGTACTTGAAGGTTCGCTCAATATAGAATTTGAAGATAAAACCATTCAATTGAAAGAAGGAGAACTTTATGTTGTCCCTAAGGGTGTGCTGCACCGTCCTTTTGCTCTTCAAGAGACTAAAATTTTAATTCTTGAGCCCAGGAATATTATCAACACAGGAGATGTGTCTAATGAGTTGACAGCAGAAAACGATCAGTGGATTTAGTGCTGATTTAGACTATCGTAAAAATCATTGATAATTGCCTTGCGATCAAAATTTTCCCAAAGCGTAATCCGATTTTGATTTTGTGGTCGATCTACCCACTTTTTAGCAACAACGGTTGGAGTTGGAATACTTCTTTTTTTCCCCCATTGACTGTTTTTAAGCACTGCGAGTGCCACTAAATCAAATAAGGCTCTAGAGGGCGGATTACCGTATAAGTCTATTTTTGAGAATAGCTCGATAGAGTAGTCTCCAAAATTGGTAAAACTTCCTCCATGTCGACCTATAACTGGTTTTACCTCAGGCCCCTTGTCTTTCATTTTTTTCTGTACTTCGTCTAGGGATACTTTTACGGCATCTGAGCCTGATTTTTTTCCATATCTCACGGTTACTATTTCAAAATCTAAATCTTGTTCAAGAAGGTAATTCAACGAAGGAATATCATTCTCTTGATTGTATTCACCAGGTTCTGGATAATTAGAGCCCAACCAAACCAATCTAATTTGATTTTTAATTGAAGGGTCTTTTTCTACGGCCAAGGCCACGTTGGTCAACTTTCCGATTGCGGCAATAACAAGTTTTTCTTTTTTTGACTTATGGGCTTCTTTTATAATGAAATCAACGGCTGTTTTGCCGTCAAAGTTTTCAGATTGAACTTGTGCTTTAAGCTCGTCAAAATTCGAATTTGCGCCTTTTAAAATGAGATATTTTCCGGACACATCACATAGGTCTGCAACTCTGTTGGCTTCATCGTAATGCTGGTCTATTTCTCCACCATTATAGGTGGTATTTACAGTTATACCTTTGATGTCAAATGTCTCTTCATTGAAAAATAAATACGCTAGGGCGTGTTGATCATCTAGTTCATTATTGGCATCTGTATCTAAAATAATAGGTATTTTTCTTTCTTGACTAATACTCCATTTGAAACTGATTACTAAAAGTAGGAGTAGGTATTTTTTCATATTAAATGATTTCGTTCATAACGGGTATAGAGGGTTGTGCACCTTTACGGGTTACTGATAGTGTTGCGGATTTCATGCCCAATTCAATAGCAGTTCTTAAGTCATTATCTTTTAAAGCCGCTGCCAAATATCCGTTAAAAACATCACCAGCAGCGGTGGTATCAACGGCTTTAACCTTTGAAGTCGATATAAATTGTCCTTTCTGCTCGTGAGAAATCAAATAAACACCTTTATCTCCAAGGGTTATTATGACTGCTCTATTTACCATTTGTAACAAATTGAAAGCTGCTCGTTCGATACTTTCCTGGTCAACCAATTCTATACCTGTTAAGCCAAATGTTTCTGTTTCGTTTGGGGTAATGATGTCTACATTTTTTAAAAGCTCAAGACTAATTCCCTGGTATGGAGCAGGATTTAAAATAGTTAAAGCCTTTTTGCTTTTTGCTTGAGTCAATAAATAAGCTACTGAAGTTAAGGGTATTTCAAGTTGACAAAGTACAATATCCTTTTCAGTAATCTGATCTGAAATACGATCTATATTCTGTTGGTTTAAGTGCTTGTTAGCCCCAGGAGCAACTATTATTGCATTCTCACCTGAATTTTGATTCACCATAATCATCGCTGTTCCTGAAGCAACTCCTTTTTGTTTTTCTATGAATGAAGTATCTATACCTTCACTATTGTAAACAGCTATGGCATTGCTTCCGAATTCATCATCACCTACCTTGGTTAAAAAAAGTACATTTGCTCCGGCTCTTGCCGCTGATACTGCTTGATTAGCTCCTTTACCTCCTGAAATCACTTCAAAATCTCCACCTATTACCGTTTCACCATCCGCTGGAAATTTAGGAGTTTCAAAAACTAAATCTGTATTACTACTCCCGACTACTATTACTTTTGACATGATTATAATTTAGCGAGAATAATTAGGGTTAACCCACCGAGAAATAATAGAAACATCAAAGAGATTAAGGTATTCGTTCCTTTAGGAGCATTTTTAAATTCTTTCCAAATAAATACGCCCCAAAGAGCTGCAACCATTGTTGCTCCTTGCCCTAGACCGTAAGAAATGGCGTAACCGGCTTCTCCAGCAGCAATCGTATTAAGTACCATACCTATGCACCAGATTGCACCACCTAAGATCCCAATTAGATGTAATTTAGTGTTGCCCTTTTTGAAATAATCTGAATAGCTCACTGCTGCGCCACTTAATGGCTTGTACATGAATATGCTATTGAATAAAAAGTTGGAAAAGAAAATACCAAGAGAAAAAATGAAGGTTGCCGTATAAGGAGTAAGTTTACCTGTTGCAATAACTTCGAAATTTTCGGACATAGAAGCCGCGACAAAGCGGTAAAAGAATCCCATTAAAACACCCGCACAAATGGAAATTAAAATTCCTTTTGTCGAGGACTTTTGAGTATTTATTTTTTTGTAAGCAATGGCATCTACAATAATAGCTATAGTCACTAAGGCAACACCTATAAAGAGCAGGGTTGGATTTCCATCTGGTACAGCGATATAATTAACTAGAACACCTTGAACTAGTGCAATTCCAATACCTATTGGAAAAGCAATAGCCATTCCAGCGATGTCGATTGCTGCCACTAAAAGCAAGTTGGCTATATTGAATATAACACCACCTAAAAGTGCCAGTCCAATGGCATTAAGAGAACTTTGATTGAGATTTTCAATAAAGGGAGCCCCAGAATCTCCGGTACTTCCAAGGGTAAGTCCAAAAAGAAGAGAAAGTAAAATAATCCCTAAGGTATAGTCCCAATAAAAAAGGGGGAACCCCCATTCTTTTGAAGCCATTTTCTGGGTGTTTGCCCAGGATCCCCAGCAAAGCATTGTGATAAAACACAGGATGACCGCAGTCAAATAAGAAGAAACAAGAAACATAATTTAGTGAGGTTAGTTCTTCTAAAAATATAATTTTTTTGCGAAATGGTTTTGTGCAAGCTCGTAAACCTAATTTTTTATCCGAATCAAATCAATAGTTTTGGGATTTGGACTCTGATCGCCAATTATTTTTAAGGTGTGTGTTTTATGTTCAAGTGTCGTTTTTTCAAATACTTTAAAATAGAACTGACCTAAGGATTGGGTAGTGCTAAGATCATAATTACCAATGAAGTTTTGGTCCAAGTAAATTTTGATTGAACCTGCATCAAGACTTCGATAGGAGTACAATTGAATAGCCTTACCTTTAAATGAGATTTCTGCTGAACAATTTGCTTTGCCAACAGTTAGGGTTGCTCCAGAGGCATTCCACTGTTCTTGTTGGGTTTCGAAACCTGAATAACACCAAGATTCGTGGTTATCTTCTATGGTTTGCCATTTATCTTCTTCAATGACTGAGGAAGCCGTAGAAAGTTCATGAGTGATTCGAGGAATGATCCAATGGCCATTTTCAACACTTCCGTTCATTTCTTTTCGAACGACCGCATCGATAAGTTTTAATCCTCTATCTGCCATATCGTTAAAATCATCAATCATAAGGGGTGTATTGTAGCGTGTTCGAGCAATGTTATATGAGGTCGAAAAATTATAATCAAATACGTCTTTTAATTCGTCGAAACCCATTAGAAGTCCCAAAAATCCACCCCAGGTTGCGGTTGGATTGTCCGAATCCCATCCACACATGCTCGCTATGGAAAGGGTTCTTTTAAAATCACCTTCTCCGTAGAGTAAACTTATAATTGAAGCTGCGAAGTTAATGCCTGAATCCCAAGGATATTGGTAATCATATCCAGCATTATGATTGTATTGGTATCTGTTTGCTACCATATCCCTCGTTTTTTCCCAATCGTTTTTATCTGGATTTTTAAGGTAACTGTTGTATACAAAGTCATACATATCGGCGATGTAGGAGGAATTAGGAATGTATTTTCGCGCAATCTCAGTTATTCTTAAGATTTCGTCTTTACGACTTTTATCAGAATCGATAGTGATGGCCAACGTATGCATGATAACATAAAATTCTGCAGCCCATTGTGAATGCGCATAGGCTGTTGTTCTAATAGGTAGATGTGCTAGTTTAAGGCCTATATCTGGTCGAGATGGAGCAAGTGCTCCAAATATTTCTGTAGTTAATTGAGCATCAATCATTTCCCACATGGGATTATTGTCAGGATGAGAGGTGTCAGGTGGTAATGAGCCGTTTTGCATTTGGGTTAGGGCAGCCAAGTTTGATACCCAGAGTAAGGGTAATCCAATGTGTTTTTGCCATGCTGTACTGATTTGACTAGGTGTCAATAAAGGAGAATTGTTTTGTTCCATAGCCAGTTGATAGATATACTCTATATCAGTATCGTCATCAGCTCCCCAGGGATCTTCATCCAGCACGAAATTAAATTTCCCTTCTCCAAAATCGTCATCAGTAAAAAAAGGAAAATTCACTCTTCTATTTTCGGTAGGAAGTCCTGTCCAATTTCCGATACATGACCCCAACCAAAAACCCATTAAATGATCCCTATAAACGGATTTGGAAATAACCAATGAGTCATTTGTAGTCGTATTTTTTACTTCTGATTCACCTTTTAAAAATGAAGAGAAAAAGTAAAATGAGATGCTCAACAGAAAGGACATTACGTGCATAATCATAATCACTTAGGGCAAGGTAAGATAGCACTTTGAATTTAAAAAACTGCAATCACAAAGGGTAGTATGTTAAGTAAATTAAACCACTTTTTCAGACATAGCATGGGCTATACCATCCCAAAGACTAATCCTTTTTTCTAAGGCTTGAATAGCAATTTCTTCGGCCTCTTTCCATTTAACCTCATCATTTCCGCATAATTCTTCAACCATTTGAAGAGAAAGGGGTCCGTGCTCGTCACCGTCTAATTCGATATGCCTTTCTAAATAATAATTCAGTTTGCTATATTTTTTATTGGACTCATCAGCTTGTTTTAAAATTTCTATGAACATATCTGGGATGAGGTCTTCTCTTCCAAAAGTGAAAGCAGATGCAATGAGGTGTATTTTTCTTGTTTCAATAACTGCAAAGGTGAAGTTCACAAAATCGGAAACTTCAGCTCTTAGTTGTAAATCTCCCAAGGCTGATGAAATGGATTTTTTTTCTTTTATTTCTTGTACGAACCTTTGAATAGATTTGGTGCTTGCACCTGCCTGATTCATGGCATCTAGATACATTTCAAAATGACTTTTTGCCTCACCTAATTCATTGATATCACTTTCTTCTCCATGCACGATTTCATTAATAAATCTAGACAAAGTTGGATTTTTTGCGGGTGTCCAGGGAACCTCTGTAGTAGTAAGTTCAATCTGTAAGGCCTTTAGAAGCGACATAAAGTCCCATACCGCAAACACATGATGCTCCATAAACATTTGTATATCTTCAATAGAAGAGAGTTGGGAGTACAACGGATGTGATCTCAGTTTTTTTTGCAGTGGCACTAACTTTTCTTCAAGTAATCGAATTGATGATGAAACTTCCATTTTTTGTTAGCAAGTTAAGCCGAATTTACCGTTTGACTAAATTTTGTTTAACGACTGTTGTTATCTTCAATCAATAGCTTCACTTTAGTGAAATCGTTCTTTAATACTTTATTGAGGTTTTCCAGGTGTAATTCAAGTTCTTCGGAGAGTTCAGCAAAGACTTTATAAGCGCCGTTTGTGGGCCTTGCATCTCCATTTTCTAAACTTCTTCTCAAAGAAGCAAGACGGTTATTCAATTTGATCGGAAAGTTTAAAGGGTCTTGACCAGATTGATTTCGTACTTGATATAAGGCTTCTTCTATTTCACTTAATTTTGAAAGGAAAGGTGTTATAATTTTTTTCTGATTTTTTTCAGAAATTCTGGTATCTGCATCTTTGATTTTTCCTTTTATATCTCGAATCTTAATCACAGCTTCATTTGCAGCTGTGGTTTTTTGCGTGATTTGCATAGCTAGCTTAAACTGCTCGTCTAAATCTTCTTTACTGATTCCTTTGAGATTCGGATTTATTTCGATGTAGAAGGGATAGGTCTGCTTATAATCACCTACTCTCATCCTAACTTTAAATTGTCCTAGTGGTGCTTTTGGGCCTCTTGTAGGTCTTGCACTCCAGATGATCATTCCATCAAAATCTGTTGCTCCCGGATAGCGTAAATCCCATGTGAAGGTATTTAGTCCCTTAGCTGTAGTGGGTTTTGAGGAACCTCCTCTTTGCCACCAAGGAATATTGGGATCCACTTCGTATTTAACCTGGTCTCCTGTAAAAGTGTCTATCACTTCATTGTTTTGATCAAGTATTTCAAAACTCACTTTTTCAACTTCCTCGTTGAGGTGATATTGAATGTGAGCTTCACTAATTCCTCTTATGGCATTATTAGGCATGTAAAGAATAGCTTCTTGGTTTTTCATCTCAGCATGGTGTTGACGAATAGGTTCGATATCGTCCATGATCCAAAAGCCTCTACCGTGAGATCCGAGAACGATATCATTGTCTTTAATTACTAGATCTCGAATTGGCGTGTCAGGAAGGTTCAATTGTAAACTTTCCCATTTTGCTCCGTCGTTTATTGAGAAGTATACCCCGTGTTCTGTAGCCAGAAAGATTAGCCCTTCGCGTTTATGATCTTCACGTATAGCCCTCGCAAAGTGACCATCTGCGATGCCATCAATTATTTTGGTCCAGGTTTTTCCGTAATCATGTGTTTTAAATACATAAGGCTGTCTATCATCTACTTGATATCGGTTTGCTGCGACATAAAGTGTACCTGGTCTATGTTTAGACTCATCGATGATGCTTACCCTAGAAAATTTCGGCAGGTCTTTTGGAGTGATATCTTTCCAATTTTTCCCTCCATTTTGAGTGATGTGAATTTTTCCATCATCTGATCCTGCCCAGATGGTGTTAATGTTATGAACAGATGGAGCCAGAGCAAAGACAGTAGCATAAATCTCTGGACCATTCATATCCATGGTAATCACCCCTCCTGTTTTTCCGAGTGTGCTCGGATCTGCATAAGTGAGGTCAGGACTTATTTGTTCCCATGTTTGCCCGTCGTTAGTGGTTCTCCAAACATGTTGAGAACAGGTGTACATTACCTTACTGTCTTGAGGAGCAAACATTATGGGAAAGGTCCATTGCCAGCGTTCCGGCAAAGCCTCTGAAGGTTCTCCTGAGAAAAATCTTGGATATACCTGAATATCTCGTATTTGACCATTGCTGCGATCGTATCTTGTCAGAAGGGCGCCTTGACTTCCCGCATAAAAAATATCTGGATCATCAGGGTGTTGTGTAATCCATCCACTTTCTCCTCCTCCTACGGCGTAATACCAACCTTTATTCGGTCCTCTAGCTAGCATATGATCCCAACCATCACTTGGCATGGCTAGGGTGCTATTGTCTTGTTGTGCTCCTGCGACGTGATAGGGAACATCACTTGTGGTCATAACGTGATAAAACTGTGAAGTGACAAAATCTTGTTCTGTCCAAGATTTCCCTCCGTTAATGGTAACATTACCTCCACCGTCATTTGCATTGATCATACGTTGTGGATTATTAGGGTCAATCCAGAGGTCGTGATTATCTCCGTGAGGTGTCTGAATTATTTTGTCAAAAGTATGACCGCCATCACTGGACATATACATTCTTGTATTTAGCCCGTAGACCTTGTCTTTATCTCGAGGATCGGCATATATTCTTGAATAGTAAAATGCTCTTTGGCGTAACTTTCTTTCGTCATTAGTTTTTTGCCAAGTCTTACCGGCATTATCAGAACGAAAAACACCACCTTCATTGGCCTCGACAATGGCCCATACGCGATTAGAATCAGCAGGAGAAACCGTGACGCCAATTTTACCAATTGGGCCCATTGGCATACCTTGATTTTCGGTGAGGTCTGACCAGCTGTCGCCACCGTCTTCTGACTTCCACAATTTACTTTGGCCTCCGCCTCCCCACATTTTCCAAGCTTTTCGGTATACCTGCCAAGTACTGGCATAAATAACATTAGGATTGTTGGGGTCAATAATTAAATCTACAGCACCTGCTTTAGGCCCTACATAAAGTACCTTTTCCCAAGATTCCCCACCGTCTTTAGATCTAAATACGCCACGCTCTTCGTTATCGCCGTAAGGATGCCCTAGAGCAGCAACATAGACTAAATCTGAGTTGGTAGGATGTATACGTATTCTTGCCACCGCTTGTGTTTCTTCAAGGCCTAAATGTTTCCAGGTTTTTCCAGCATCGGTAGATTTATATACCCCATTACCTTGGGTGATACTTCCACGTAATTGAACTTCACCCATGCCGATATACACGACATCAGGATTGCTTTCTGCGACAGCAACTGCTCCTACCGAGGAGCTAGTTACTTGACCATCAGTTGCTGGTTTCCATTCATTACCGCCATCTACGGTTTTCCATAAACCTCCTCCTGTGGCACCGAAATAATATTCATTGGGTCGACTAGGACTTCCTGCGCATCCTAATGATCGGCCTCCTCGTTTTGGGCCAATATTTCGCCATTCTAGCCCATTGTAGTACTGTTCCTCAATAGAAGAAAGACTGTTTTCTTGTGCAAAAAGCGTAGGAGTAATTGATAGTAATGCGATGACACAGCAGTATTTAAGTAGCGTTTTCATATGCTTTTAGTGGTGTTTTTTGGTTTTTATATTGGGTATATCAAATCCCATAATTAAATATAAACATTTGAGCATTAAATTGTTGGTTGAAAATAATTACTTCTGATTACTTTGCTTTTAGGAATTGGAATTTCACTGTATTCAGGAATCTAGGTCAAGAAGTATTTCTTCGCCTTTTTTAAGAGTTATTGTATATTCTTGGCCTTTGCATAATACTGTGGTGCTACCATCTTTAGATGAACGTATTCTGACTTGGCTTACCTGATTATTGAACCATTTAAAATCTAGCTCAAATCCACCTCTAGTTTTAACTCCCTGCAGGTTGCCCTCTGACCACGTGTCTGGAAGAGCTGGTAGTAATTCAATTTGCTCATTTGAAGATTGAATGAGCATTTCTAAGACGCCTGCGGCACCTCCAAAATTGCCGTCAATTTGAAAGGGTGGATGAGCGTCTAACAAATTGGGATAAGTACCTCCGCCATTAGTATAATTGTAGTTTAGACCGGAGGGATCTACAAAAGTCAGCAACTCTTTATAGAGTTTATACGCTCTATTACCATCTTTTAGACGTGCCCAAAGATTAATACGCCAGCCTTGAGACCATCCAGTACTTTTATCTCCTTTGATATTAAGTGTTTTCTTTGAGGCTTCAGCTAATTCTGGTGTTTGTTCTGGGTTGATATGCATTCCTGGATAAAGACCAAAGAGATGTGATTGATGTCTGTGTTTAGGATCGGTATCGTCCCAGTCATGGTACCATTCTAAAAGTTGCCCGTTTTTACCAATTTGATAGGGGTGAAGCTCTTCGAGATAGTTTAAAAGCTTTTGTTCAAATACAGGGTCGACTTGAAGTAATTGTGCAGCCTGGGCCGTGGCCGAAAATAATTCACGAATAATGGCCAAATCAGCTGTAGCTCCGTACAGTGTGGCTCCTGAATATCCTTTTGGAGTGAGATACATATTTTCTGGAGATGTTGTTGGCGAACTTACCCATTTGCCATTTTGATCTCTTATGAGCATATCCATGCAGAATTCAGCGGCCCCCTTCATCAGAGGGTAAGCCTTTTGTTTTAAAAATTCTAGATCTTGAGTGAAAGAATAATGTTCCCAAAGATGGGTACTTAACCATGCTCCTCCCATATTCCAATTGGCCCAAACCGGATGCCCTTCACCAAAATCTCCTACAGGATTTGACATCGCCCAAATATCTGAGTTGTGACCAACGCTCCATCCTTTAGCGTTGTAAAAATTGGCAGCACTGATTTGACCTGTTTTTTCTAAATTTTCAATAAAACTCAAAAGAGGGTAGTGAAGCTCGCTTAAATTTGCAGTTTCAGCAAGCCAGTAATTTTCTTCTGCATTGATATTTAAGGTGTAATTACTGCTCCATGGAGGTCTGAGGTAGGGATTCCAAATGCCTTGTAAATTAGCAGGCACTTCTGGAGTACGAGAACTACTGATTAATAAATAGCGACCAAAGTGGAAGTACAATTCTTCTAAGCCTTTGTCTTTCTCGCCTTCTGCGTAGCGTATCAGTCTTTGATCTGTTGGAAGTCGTAGACTATCCTTTGGCTGGAGTATTAATTGCAAACGATTAAAAAAGGAATGATAATCTGCAAGGTGTCTTTTTTTTAGTTCTGAATAACTTTTTTTCGCAGTATTTTCTAATTGGTTTAGCGTTATTTTTTGATAAGGTTTTCCTTCTAGAACTGGGTCTTTTTCAAACCCGTTAAAACTAGTGGCTGTAGAGACGATAACCTCTGCATATGAAGCATCTGTAACCTGTAACTTTTGCCCATTTTTTTTAATCTTACCATCGGTATCTTTAATTTTTACATAATTTGAAAAGTGGATGCCTCTATTTTTATCAAAACGAATAGGGTTTTCAATATTGCTTCTGTAGATGGGTTCAGCATGGTAAGGAGCATATCCATTGGTTTTTTGAATACTTTGGTCAATCTCAGTTTTGGTTCTCAGAAGACTTGAGAAATCTATATTAAAGTTTAAGGATTTCAATTGATCGCTCTCTATTTTGATGATCATGACCTTGTCAGGGTACGAAATAAAATAGTTTCGGGTGAAATTCACTCCTTTTATCTGGTAGCTTACCTTTGATATGGCATTACTAATGTCTAATGATCGCTTGTATTTTTTGACTTCTTCTAATGGATGGTCATATTCGAAATATAGTGTACCTAAAGGAGCATAGGACTGAGAAAATGAACCTTGAATATTTTTGATGAGTCGATCGGCCTCTTGATAATTTTCGTCTTGTAGTACTTTTCTAACTTTTGGAAGATATTCATATGCGTTAGAATTCATATCTGGATTGATCGGCTCACCGGACCAAAGAGTAGACTCGTTTAAAAACATAGAGTCTATTTCAACACCTCCAAATATACTTGCGCCCATACGACCATTTCCAATTACAAGTGATTCTTCAAAATATGAAGCGGGTTTCTCATACCAGAGTTCATACTGTTTTGACTTTATTTCACGAGTCTCTGACGTTGAGCACGATTGTATACAAAGTGAAAAAGTAAAGATTAGAAAGAGGGTTAACTTTTCTTTAGGGGAAATTTGTGTGCGGATTAGAAAAGACATTGTGTTTAAGTTATACTTAGCTTAAGGTAAAAAAATATCCTTTCAATTTATCATGTACACTTAGAATAAGTGCACGGTGCTATACATTTAAAAACGCTGAGGCTTTGAATTACAACATTCTGGCAAATAAATTTGTTAGGGATATAAATTTCTGAGAATAAAAAACCCACCTTAGAGAGGTGGGTTTACTTGTGACCTCGGCAGGATTCAAACCTGCAACCGCCTGAGCCGTAATCAGGTATTCTATTCAGTTGAACTACGAGGCCTTTTGTCCCTTTAAAGGGGCTGCAAATATAATCTCTTTTTTAAAACTGTTCAAAGTAGATTTTAAGAATCTTTAATTGAAATATTAATCGAGACTCTACTGAGATCAGTAATACTTATTTTCTTTTTTAATGATTAGTCTTCAAGAGAACGACAGGTGACATAAGCCCTATAGCCTATGATTGCTAATTGCCATTTTTTGGCCTTGGCTAAATCCAGTCTTCTCTTGGTGAATGAAGGTAAAACTACTTTGTTTAAACGGGCTAGACTTTTATAAAATGTAGGATTCATTACTTTGATTTACTTTTGATTTCGACCACTCCGTACTTTGCTTTTTCTCCGTATTTATCGAGTGCTTTTTTTCCTTTCAAAACGTTTACAGATTCTATGTCTTGAGGAATTAATTTGTTGACTTTTTCCATTTTGACTTCACGACCGTCAATAATGAATAGGGGATTAAGGTCTTCTTCTTCTTCTTCCTCTCCCATAAACATATTTCCCGAAAATGCTTGTGACATATGGGCTTGCATTTGAGTACGCATTTCGTCGATAGTCTTGTCGAAGTCTGAGAGATCCATATCATCCATATTCATAAATCTGCTATTGAAACTTTTGGATATATCACCCTGCCTAATCATTGAACTACCTCTTTCGGGATCTATGACGATTGTAAAAGGTTGAATGGGTTTGTTTCCTCCGCTCCCCACAGTATTTTTTGATCTGCTGTTCTTAGATTTCAATTCTAAACTGAGCGAAGTGATTTCTAATTTTTCATTTCTTGTAATGCTATACGAAAAATTAATGCCCTGTTCTTCGAGTTCGTCTTTGATGACTAAAATTTGCTCATCACTAGTGTCTTTATCAATCTTGAAGGTGATAGGCTCATAGGAATTTGTAATACTTGAAGGGATTGCAAGTAGTGTATATAAACTAAAGAAAATCGATTTAATCATCGTAACCGTTTTAGACCATCGAAATTACAATTTATGCTTTGATCAAGTCTTTAAGGGTTCGTTAAAATCAAAACGTATTTCTTAAAGTATAGTTAAGTGCTTTGTAACCCGTCTGCTCTATAGCAAAAATAGGTGAACACCAAAACCTTTCTTTAGCATAGTCTCTATAACATACAGCACACCTTACATCAATCCCATAATTATTTCTTGATCATTTTGTATATTAAGAGTTTAAATCAATCCCAATGAAAAAACTAATACTGCTATTAAAGTTTATAAAAACTGGGCTAACCATTAGAAATTTATTTATTTCAATTTTAGGAGGAATAGCAATGCTTCTTTTTTTGTTTGTAATTCAATTTTTTATGGGAGATTTAGACAATTTTTTGGATGATGATTTGATTTTTCCATTTATACTGGGGGCATCAGTTTCTTTAATGAAATTTGAGAAACCAATAATAACTTGGGAAGAATACTGGAAAAAAAATAAATAAACTAATTAAGCTATAAAAAGTAAATCTTTAGTTTATTCTAGGGGCTTTTTTACTAGGTAAAGTATACCTGTATTCTTAAAGAAATCTAGAGGGTTAAAGGGCGCATAAAAGGGTTCAAATATTTTTAAGAGTGCTGTTTAAGCGAGATATAAACTATGGGTTTGTGAAAATCAAATCGTATTTCTAAAAGTATAGTTAAGTGCTTTGTTGCTCAAGTAATCACTTAAGAATAGCATTGTCTCATCTGCTCCATTTAAACAGGTATAAAAACAGTCATTACACTATTTCGAAGGTTCTTAAAATCACAAATAACTCACTAGACGTTTCCACACTAATGATGAGTCAATATTATTTTGGTCTTTTTCGAATTACTTTTAATATAATAAAAATACTTTTAGCCAAGACTAGAATAGAAGCTACTAGTTTCAAGTCAGGATAAGCTGAAAATAAATTGTTGATATCGGAAAGCATTTCCATAAATATTTGTTAGCTCTTGTAGAATTTGTTCTGTAATCTATATTCAGTATTTTTTGGTGGATAGGCTATGTTTTTACAACTATACTTAATGTATTTTATTTTGAAATTTTCTTTGTTTAGCCTGTGTTTTCTTTTTTGAATTCTCTTTACGCTTGTGTCGAGATACAAGCCTTTCTTTATTCTGTTTTTAGCCTGATATAAACCATTAGTTAAATTGCTTTGATTTAATTCTGAGGTCTCTGCTTCTTCTTTTAGTACAATTACTTTTTTTCTTCTAAACCTATCTACGATTTTAGATAATAGGTATACACTGCAAAAGAATATTAATGAAATAAAAAGGCGCTCAAGGCTTGAAATATTTTCTATAAATGCCTTATACTTTATGACAATGTCTAGGTTATTTAAATCTGAAATGAATTCTAAATACACGTCGCTAAATAACTGCTTTTAATTTTTATGAATATTTTCGATTAATAAGGCGATATTCGTATTAATATTTAGGCCTTATAGCTAATTTACTTATTTTTTTTCATTATATATTCAAAATCATTGATTATCTTTTAATAAAGTCATTCTTTCCAATAAGTACTAAAATGTAGAAGGAATCAATCGTAATTTAGGTTTTGCTAGTGATGTGTTTATGTAACCTATAAAGAGCCATTGGACACTTAATATTTCATTTTAAAATAAGTCAATTAGGGTTTCTTACAACTTATGTGTTTTAGTTGAAAATACTAATTTTATGTCTATGAAAAACACTTTGTTTCTTTCTGTTTTTGCGCTCTTCGTTATTTCTTGTGGTACCATATCTCCGCAAGAAGATGATGATGCTTGTATTGAAGTTTATGATCCAGTTTGTGGTGCAGATGATGTTACTTATTCAAATACCTGCTTTGCAGTGAAAGCCGGTATTCAACAATGGACTACAGGTGAATGCGCTGGATAGTTTATTAAATTCATTCTATGGATTTATTTTTTTAAAATGCTCATTTGTTGACCCCTAATTTGAATTATATTTTGGTTTTTGGACTTGTCGATTATTTTTTAATCCCTTTCTTTAATTATCAAATTGATAGAGATCTCGGTTAAAATATTATCTTAGAGAAAACACTTATATCATGAAAAAAATAGTACTCTCAACTTGTTTCTTTCTTTTTACGCTCTCTGTTTTTTCGCAGACTAAATTATACCTGCATCCACAAGCAGAGAGTTATGCGAAAGCAACAGAGACAATTGCAATTTTACCCCTTAGAGTTCAAGTTAATTTGAGACCAAAAGAATTAAAAGATTTTACGCCTGAACAAATTGTTCAAATGGGTAAAGACGAATCTTTAGACATTCAAAAAGGAATGCATACATGGTTTTTAAAAAGAAAACAAAGAGGAGATTTATCTTCAACTGTGCAAAATCCAGCTAAAACAAATGCATTGCTCCTTAAAGCAGGCTATGACATTCACAACTTAGATCTTTTAACACCGAATGAGCTTGGTCAGATTTTAGGAGTAGACTGCGTCATTTCGGGATCACTAGAAACTTCAAAACCAATGTCAGGAGCTGCTGCATTGGGTGCTTTGGTTATTGGTTTTGCAGGAGCAACTAATTCCGCAACTTGTAACTTAGATTTTTATAATACTGAAGATGACGAACTAGTGGTCAATTATTATAAGACGGTTAGAGGAGGGTTAGGCTCAAATTCACAAGATTTAATCAATGTGTTAATGAGAAAAGTCACGAGAAGAATTCCATACACTTCCTCATAAAAAATAAGTTTCTAATTGTTATTGTCTTAGTCTTAATCATAGATTGTTAAAATAGCTCACGGAGTTATTTAATCAATCAATTACACTTTTCGTCTATGGCAGTGTGAAATAAGAATTGTTTTTTAAAGTTTTTTTATTTCAAAAGACAATAAACAATTTTTAATATCGTTAATGTTTTACGAAACTTAGAGTTTTGATTGTTAGTAGAGAAGAGGGTAGTTTAAAAGCTACCCTTTTTTGTTGCCTTTATTGCAGTTGGGTTTTATAAGTGTAATTCAAAACTCCTTGTGTTTACTCACAATTTTTTTTCGTCTCATAGTAGTGATTTTCACCACGGTCTTGAAATTCTCTTTGAAGTTCTAGTTCCTTCATCTTAAATAGATTTATATATTGTTCACGACCTAGCGATTCTAATTGTTGCCCAGTCATGATATCTGTCCATTTTGCTTTTTGAATGGGAGCAGTAAAAAGAAACTCGCCATCTGTATTTAAGTGGGTACTGATTTTGGATAAAATGAGCTCTTGTTCTATTGAATTAAAACAAAATAAGAATCCCCAAGCAATGATGATATCAAATTTTACATTAAAAAATTCAGAAGTCAAGATATCGTTACATTAAGAGGTGGCATGGGGTGGGTTTCTTTGAAAAGTTTGAATCATTTTCGGTGCGTGATCTAAGCCATACATCGCGTTTTTATTTTGATTAAACAAAATACTTATTGGAATACCAGTACCGCAACCTATATCTAAAAATCTTCTTATTGCTAAAATGCCTGTACCAATTTCTTACTTCAGCACTTCCAGGATCATTTAAATCTCTTCCTCTGTTTTTTAAAAAGAAATCAAAATGCTGCTCGTAATTCATAGAATTAAAATATAAAACTTATTCAATTAGAAACCATACAAATCGGTAATTTTGAATTTAAATTGACGTTCATGCTGAATTTTTCTTTTGTTGTTTTTGGCCTTATACTTTTAATTGCCGGTGGCAATTATTTGCTTAAATCATCTGTTTCTTTGTCTTTGAAACTAAATATTTCAAAACTAGTAATTGGAATGACTGTGGTTTCATTTGCCACCTCGGCCCCTGAACTCTTGGTGAGTGTTAATGCTGCTATTTCTGGAATTCCAGACTTGTCTCTGGGAAATGTGGTAGGGTCTAATATTGCCAATTTAGGACTTGTTTTGGGCGTTACGCTGTTACTAGGCAGCATAGATGTCAAATCTTCATTTTATAAAATTGATTGGCCAATGTTAATGATTGCAACCCTTACTTTTTATGGATTTGTGGTTTTTGACTACCAATTAGACGCTACAGAAGGTTTGCTCATGTTCTCGGGATTAATATTGTTCCTCATTTACCTATTGTCTTCTGGAAAAGATGAGGGCGTTGTCGATGACTTCTCAGAAGACGATGAAGCTTTGAATTGGGGCAGAACTTTTTTGTACCTTATTATCGGTGGAGTTGGACTTTGGGGAGGCTCTGAATTGTTGGTAATCGGTTCAAAGGCGCTTGCTGTAGATTTTGGAGTTAGTGATAGAGTTATCGGGATTACGGTCGTTTCAGTAGGAACGAGCATTCCCGAATTGGCCGCTTCAATTATGGCGATGTTGAAAAAGGAAAAAGCAATTTCTATAGGTAACCTAATCGGATCAAATATTTTTAATTTATTTGCTGTTCTTGGAATTACTTCAATGATTACACCTATACCAGTTGGAGATCCGAATTTGATTGATAGTGATGCTCTTTATATGATAGGTATTTCAGCATTACTTTTAGTACTGGTTTTCATTCCAAGAAAAATGAGTTTAGGCCTACGAGATGGACTTATCTTACTCTCCATTTATATTTATTTTATTTACCAAGTATTATAAAAAAAGCCCTCCATTGGAGGGCTTTAATTTTTTATCGAATTTATGTCTTAAGCAGATTTAACTGTTTTAATAATTCTTGAGGCAACTTCATAAGGATTTGCATTAGAAGCAGGTCTTCTGTCTTCTAACCATCCTTTCCATCCACTCTCTACGGTAGCGATTGGAATACGAATAGATGCTCCGCGGTCAGAAACTCCATAAGAGAATTCGCTGATGGATTGAGTTTCGTGTAAACCTGTAAGTCTTTGATCATTAAAGGCGCCGTAAACTTTAATATGCTCTGCTGTTACAGGTCTGAAAGCCTCACAAATTTTCTCATATATATCTTTAGAACCAGCATTTCTTAAAGTGGAGTTGGAGAAGTTCGCGTGCATACCAGAACCATTCCAATCACCATGAACAGGTTTTGGATGAAGTTCGATGTAATAACCGTATTTTTCAGTAACACGGTTTAGAAGATAACGCGCAACCCATATTTGGTCTCCAGCTTCTTTTGCTCCTTTGGCAAACACTTGAAATTCCCATTGTCCTGGAGCAACCTCTTGATTGATTCCTTCCACGTTTAATCCAGCCTCTAAACAAATGTCCAAATGCTCTTCAACAAAATCTCTACCCCAAGTGTAACGTCCACCAACAGAGCAGTAATACTGTCCTTGTGGTCCAGGGAATCCTCCTCTTGGAAATCCTAAAGGCAAGTCTGTTTCAGTGTCCATTAAGAAATATTCTTGTTCAAAACCGAACCAGAAGTCGTTATCGTCGTCATCGATTTCAGCTCTGTGGTTAGACACGTGAGGAGATCCGTCAGGATTCATTACTTCAGTCATTACCAACCACCCGTTGATACGGTCAGGATCAGGATAAATAGCCACAGGTTTAAGTAAACAATCTGAAGAATTCCCCTCAGCTTGTAGCGTTGAACTTCCATCGAAAGACCATACTGGGCAGCTTTCAAGCTTACCGTCAAAGTCTTTAACAATTTTTGTCTTACTTCTTAATTCTTGAGTGGGAGTATATCCGTCAAGCCAAATATACTCTAGTTTTGATTTGTTCATTATTTAGAAATTGAATATTAATAAACAAAAATATGGAAATTCCACCGCTATTCTTTTGTTTAAAAATATGAGAATCAAATTTTTACATAATTCATAATTTTTAAATCCCTAAAAATAAAATTCCATAAAATCATCATTGGATTTTTTTAACATTACAAAAGATATAATCTTAATTTTGTGCTAACTTTTACCTATGAGCCAAAAACATTCCAACAGATATACGCAAAGAGGTGTGTCAGCAGCAAAAGAAGATGTCCACAAAGCAATATCAAAAATTGACAAGGGATTATTTCCACAAGCTTTTTGTAAGGTCGTTCCAGATTATTTGACGGGTAGCGAAGAACATTGTATCGTTATGCATGCAGATGGAGCAGGCACAAAATCTTCATTAGCCTACATGTATTGGAAAGAGACGGGAGATTTAAGTGTTTGGAAAGGTATTGCACAAGACGCACTGATTATGAATATTGATGATTTAATCTGTGTAGGAGCGACTACTGACATCATGTTATCATCAACCATAGGAAGAAATAAATCTTTAATTCCTGCTGAAGTACTCAGTGCCATTATAAATGGCACGCAAGAACTTATTGATGAATTGGCCGAAAATGGTATTCGTATTCATTCTACAGGAGGTGAAACTGCTGATGTGGGAGACTTGGTAAGAACAATTATTGTGGATTCTACAGTTACTGCTAGAATGAAAAGAAGTCAGGTTATTGATAATGGTAGAATAACTGCTGGAGATGTTATTGTAGGTTTCTCTTCTTCTGGTCAAGCCACCTATGAAACAACCTATAACGGGGGTATGGGAAGCAATGGATTAACCTCTGCCCGTCATGATGTTTTTTATAAAGAATTGGCTGAAAAGTATCCCGAGAGTTTTGACCCTTCGATTGACGATAATCTGATTTATTCAGGAAATCATAGTCTCACTGATTCTCTTGACGGAGTTCCTATTGATATGGGTCAATTGGTTCTTTCTCCAACGCGCACCTATGCGCCTATCGTGAAAAAGATTCTTGAAGAATGCGACTTTGAAAAAATACACGGCTTCATTCATTGTAGTGGAGGAGCTCAAACAAAAATTCTTCATTTTGTAGATAATCTACATATTGTAAAAGACAATCTTTTACCGGTGCCTCCTTTGTTTGAAGCTATTCAAAAAAGCTCCGATACGGACTGGAAAGAAATGTATCAAGTATTCAATTGTGGTCATCGTTTGGAGTGTTATACCGATCAGGATTCAGCTCATAGAATGATAGAAACCTCAGAGTCTTTCGGTGTAGAAGCTCAAATTATTGGACGTGTAGATTCCTCTAAATCAAAGCGATTGACTATCTCCAGTGAAAAGGGAATTTTTGAATACAACTAGTAAAATTGCAATGCTTCAAATTGTCGTAATTTCGCGATAGTGTGATTTTTAGTTCATGATAGACAAACTCAATATCATTAAACAACGTTTTGACGAAGTATCAGATTTGATTATTCAACCTGATGTTATTTCTGATCGAAAGCGCTATGTACAACTAAATAAAGAATACAAGGATCTTCAATTGATGGTAGAGAAAAGAGCTGCCTATCTCGATTGCCTAAATAATTTAAAAGAGGCTGAAGAAATTATAGCTGATGAAAGTGATTCAGAAATGGTTGAAATGGCAAAGTTGCAGCTGGATGAATCTAAGAAAACAATACCTCAATTAGAAGAAGAAATAAAATTTTTGTTAATTCCTAAGGACCCTGAAGACGCAAAAGATGTTGTCATGGAAATCCGTGCAGGTACTGGAGGTGATGAGGCCAGTATTTTTGCTGGAGATTTGTTCAGAATGTACACTAAATACTGTGAGTCAAAAGGTTGGAAGACAAATATTATTGACCTTAGTGAGGGTACCTCAGGAGGATTCAAAGAAATTCATTTTGAAGTCAATGGTGCGGATGTTTACGGCACGCTAAAGTTTGAGGCGGGTGTACACCGTGTTCAAAGAGTTCCACAAACAGAGACCCAAGGAAGGGTACATACTTCGGCAGCTACTGTTATGGTTATACCAGAGGCAGAAGATTTTGATGTTCAAATTGACCCCAAGGACGTGAGAATTGATTATTTCTGTTCGTCTGGTCCTGGAGGACAATCCGTGAACACCACTTATTCTGCAGTTCGCCTAACTCACGTTCCAACCGGATTAGTGGCGCAATGCCAGGATCAAAAATCACAACACAAAAACAAAGAAAAAGCATTTAAAGTATTGCGTTCCAGGTTATATGATTTAGAGTTGGCCAAAAAGCAAGAAGAAGATGCGGCTAAGAGAAATTCACAGGTGAGTTCAGGTGATCGCTCTGCAAAAATTAGAACATATAATTACCCTCAAGGACGAGTGACTGATCACAGAATTGGTTTGACACTATATGATCTCACAAACATTATTGATGGTGAAGTTCAAAAAATTATCGACGAATTAAGACTCGTGGAAAATACCGAAAAGTTAAAAGAAGCCTCGGAAACATTTTAACACACACTGAGATGACAAGAAGTGATTTAATAGAACAAATTCAGTTAAAAAATAGTCTTTTGTGTGTGGGTTTAGACTCAGATATCAATCGTATTCCTCTGAGCTTAATTGCAAATGAAGACCCTGTTTTTGAATTCAATAAGGCTATTATTGATGCTACGCATTCTTATTGTGTGTCTTTTAAAATTAATATGGCATTTTACGAATCTCGAGGGGTTGAAGGGTGGCAAAGCCTTGAAAAAACAATTGATTATATCAATGAGAATTACCCAAAACACTTTACCATTGCAGATGCAAAAAGAGGAGACATAGGAAATACCGCAGATCAATACGCTAAAGCTTTTTTTGAGGCGATGGATTTTGATGCAGTTACTGTTGCTCCTTATATGGGCAGAGATTCCGTACTTCCTTTTCTCAAGTATACAAATAAATTTACCATCGTTTTGGGGATAACCTCAAACGATAGTGCTTCTGATTTCCAAATGCACGGAGAAGAAACCCCCTTGTACAAAGAGGTTTTATTAAAAACAGCTACATATCCATTTGCCGAACGTTTAATGTACGTTGTTGGAGCTACAAAAGCAGATGCTCTAAGCGAAATACGAGAGATTTTACCAAATCATTTTTTGTTAATTCCTGGTGTAGGTGCCCAAGGTGGATCTTTAAAAGAAGTACTGCACCAAGGACTCATAAAAGATTACGGATTGTTAATCAATAGTTCAAGGGGTATTATTTTTGCTTCAGAAGGGAACGACTTTGCGCTAAAAGCAAAAGAAGCAGCTGCTGACCTCCAAAAACAAATGAGTACTTTACTTCAAGAATCCATTTAATTTGTAATTTTAGGTATGCTCCATTATCAAATTTTTGAATTAGATTCCAATAAGCCATGGGTAACTTTTGTTCACGGTGCAGGTGGAAGTTCTTCAATTTGGTTTAAGCAAATTAGAGATTTCAGAAAGGAATTTAATGTTCTCTTGTTGGATTTGAGAGGACATGGTAATTCGAAAATGAATGTCAAGGAAGCGTTTAATGAACGCTACACATTTGATCGAATTACTCAGGATATCATTGAGGTTTTAGATTATTTAAAAATTATCAAGTCACATTTTGTAGGCATTTCATTGGGTTCAATCCTGATTAGAAATTTAGCTGAAAAACATCCTGGACGTGCACAATCGCTTATTATGGGAGGAGCCATTGTCAAATTAAATCTGAGGTCTCAATTTTTAATGGGGTTAGGTAGAGTGTTTAAGTCTGTAGTTCCTTATATATGGTTGTATCGTTTTTTTGCCATTATTATCATGCCACATAAAAATCACAAAGAATCACGATCTCTATTTGTTAGAGAAGCCAAAAAACTTTACCAGAAAGAGTTTTTAAAGTGGTTTAAAATGACATCTGAACTAAATCCTCTTTTGCGATTTTTAAGAGCTTCAAAGCTCAATATTCCGGTTTTGTATATCATGGGAGGTGAGGATTACCTGTTTTTACCTGCCATTAGACAAGTGGCCTCGAACTGTCAATTATCTACACTCGAGATATTTGAAAACTGCGGTCACGTAGTCAATGTGGAAATGCCTGTTAAATTTAACGAAGTGGTTATTTCTTTTTTGGGTAAATTTAGAGGTTAAGCCTACAAGCCAAGACGCCATTTTTTCAAAAGACGCCTCATATAGATAAATTCCTTTCTCATTATCTTAAGATAATCTCTGCCTTCAATCTCAATAAATTCTAAACCACGTGTATACTGATTGAGGTTTTTGACAATAATAGTAGCGAATTTAAAACTGTATTCTTTCTTTAATTCCGAGGTCAAAGGGCTGACTAAGGCTTTGGTCTGTTCGTCAAGAACTTTAATGTCTGTATTTAAGGCGTATAAAAGCTCATTTTTAAGAGCCTTAGAACTGTTGTTGTAGGCAGCATCGTAAAAATAATTGAGCGAGGTACTTAGTTTAAGAAGTTCACTGGAACAATGAGATATACTTCGATTCATTTCATTAACAATTTTATTAAAATTACAGGTTAAATTACTGTAATTACATTAATATTATGACTATTTTTGCTTTATATCCTTGAATTTTAAATAAA
>NZIQ01000007.1 GCA_002691685.1 Flavobacteriaceae bacterium
CAATTGAATCACGGTAAATGTTGCTAGATATTTTCAATGGCTTTTGGGCAGGTGTCGCTAGATTAATACTTCGCAACAGAATATTGTGGTTGAGTTTAATTGTTCTTCTCACAGGTTTTTTTATTTCGCAATTTTCAAAAATTCAATTTTCAAATTCAGAGGTGTCTGTTCTTCCTAACGATCATCCTGATATCATTAGATACAATCAGTTTCTCGAACAATTTGGACAAGAAGACAACGCCATTGTCATAGGACTTGAGTTAGACGAACTCAATGAACCCATGGTTGTAAATGCTTGGAATCGAATGAATAAAAAACTTCAGGCCTCCCCTGAAATTACCCAAATTATTTCACTCGAAAATCTACAATTACTCTTTAGAAACGAAGACAACAAGATTGTCAGTACTTCACTTGAGATTGCAGAAGAATCTGAAAGTTTTCCCAAAAATCTAATACTAAAACTAACTGACAGCCTTCCATTTTACGAAAATATCATCTACAACAAAGAAGCCAATGCTATACGCACTGTGGCTTATCTAGATTCGGATTTAGTCGATACCGCCGTCCGAAACACCTTTATCGTCAATGACTTTATTCCAATAGTGAATGAGTTCGAAGAAATATCTGGACTTGACGCGAGAATATCTGGAATGCCCTATATCAGGACGATGAATGCTGAACAGCTCAAAACAGAAATGATCATTTTTGTGATTGCGGCCTTACTCATTACCGCATTAATTTTCTTTTTATTCTTCAGAAGCTATCGCGCAACATTAATATCTATGCTCGTTGTTTTGATCGGTGTTATATGGTCTTTTGGAACATTGGCTATACTGCAATATGAGATTACTGTCCTAACTGCACTCATTCCTCCCTTAATTATTGTCATCGGAATTCCAAATTGTATTTTTCTCATCAATAAATACCAGCAAGAAATTAAAAAGCATGGCATTCAAGCACTATCACTTATAAGAGTAATTGAAAAAATAGGTAATGCCACCCTAATGACCAATATGACTACAGCACTAGGGTTCGCGACATTCATCATTTTGGACAGCCGACTCTTAGTCGAATTTGGAGTAGTTGCATCTTCAAATATTATAGGGATTTTTATACTTTCCTTACTGATTATTCCTATCATTTATAGTTATATGAGTGTCCCCAACGAGCAACACTTAGAACATCTCAATCAACCTTGGATTTACAAATTGATTGAAGCCATGAAAACGATCGTTAAGGGACACAAAAAATGGGTTTACATCATCACTATTGTTGTCTTAGTTTTTAGTATTATAGGAATATTTCAAATCAAAATCACCGGGAGCAGAATTGAAGATCTTCCAAAAAAAACCGAATTCTATGAAGACATCATGTTTTTTGAGGACAACTTCAATGGCATATTGCCCCTAGAAATTGTGGTAGATACCAAATCTGAAAAAGGGGTGTTGAGAAACGCTAATCTAAGAAGAATAGATCGTTTAGCGGATAGTCTTATGACACAAGAAAGCCTTTCTCCTCCTTTCTCTGTAGTCAATTTAGTTAAATACCTCAAACAGGCCTATTATAAAGGACTTCCTAAATACTATGACCTACCCAGTAATCAAGAACGCAATTTTATTTTAGATGCTCTTGAAGAAGGTACAGATGAGGACATCATTCAAAATTACGTTGATTCTTCAGGTCAAACCGCTAGAGTTACCGTTTATATGAAAGACGTTAAAACTGATGAAATGGAGCAAATTCAAAGCAATTTGAAAACTCAAATTGACAATATATTCCCGGAGAATCGCTTTGATGTTTATCTAACCGGAAAGGCTTTATTATTCTTAAAAGGAACAAAGTATTTGGTTCAAAACTTATTACTATCCCTTGGTTTAGCTATATTGCTCATCTCCTTGTTTATGGCGTATTTATTTCGATCTACTAAGATGATTTTGATTTCGCTAGCCCCTAATCTTCTTCCATTAATTATTACAGGTGGGCTGATGGGATTCTTGGGCATTCCTATAAAGCCTTCGACTATCCTCATATTCAGCATAGCCTTTGGTATTTCCGTGGACGATACCATTCACTTTTTAGCCAAGTACAGACAAGAACTAATAGCCTCAAGATGGGCCGTCAAAAAATCTGTGTATAATGCGTTGACCGAAACTGGAGTGAGTATGTTTTATACCTCGGTCGTATTGTTTTTCGGATTTTCGGTATTTATAATCTCGAGCTATGGAGGAACTAAAGCCTTAGGTGGATTAGTATCTTTGACCCTATTATTCGCTATGCTTTCCAATCTAATTTTATTGCCCACTTTACTGCTCACGCTCGAGCGGAGTATTGCAAATAAAAAGGTTTTAAAAAAACCACAAATCGATATTCTTCCCAAGGAAAGCAAATCTTAAAATTTTCCTTTAAAAACTTATCTTAGCGGTGAAAACCTAGTGGGATGAAACATCAAACAATAAAAGAACTCCTTTCGAATCATAAAATTGACGAAATTACCGAACTTAATGGTTGGGTAAAAACCTTTAGAAGCAATCGTTTCATCGCCTTGAACGACGGCTCAACATTACAAAATCTTCAATGCGTAATTGACTTTGAAAATCTTGACGAGTCTTTAATTAAAAAAATTACAACAGGAGCGGCAATTCATGTAAAAGGTCCTCTAGTTCAAAGCCAAGGTAAAGGGCAATCTGTTGAACTTCAGGTAGAAGAAATAATAATTTTGGGAGAAGCCGATGCAGAAACTTATCCCATACAGCCAAAAAAGCACAGCTTAGAATTTTTACGGGAAAAGGCGCATTTACGAGTGAGAACAAACACTTTTGCTGCAATAATGCGGGTTCGTTCTGCTTTGGCTTTTGCGGTTCACGATTATTTTCAAAAGGAAGGGTTTTACTATATGAACACGCCAATTATCACAGCTAGTGATGCTGAAGGTGCAGGAGAAACTTTTAATGTGAGCACCTTGGAAAAAAAGAATCCTCCACTAAACGAAGAAGGCAAAATAAATTTTAAAGAAGACTTTTTCGGAAAAGAAACGAATCTCACTGTTTCAGGCCAACTAGAGGCTGAGACTTACGCTATGGGTCTTGGAAAAGTATATACCTTCGGACCTACTTTTAGAGCAGAAAACTCTAACACCTCAAGACACCTTGCAGAATTTTGGATGATTGAACCTGAAATGGCTTTTTACGATCTCAATGACAATATGGATTTAGCTGAGGACTTTATTAAATACACTATTTCTTACGTTCTCGAACATTGCAAAGAAGATTTGAACTTTCTAGATAAGCGCATGGCCGACGAGGAAAAACAAAAACCGCAAATTGAACGCAGTGACATGACTCTTTTAGAGCGTTTACATTTTGTGGCATCTAATGAATTTAAGCGCGTCAGTTATACTGAAGCCATTGATGTCTTAAAAAATAGTAAGCCAAATAAAAAGAAAAAATTCAAATTCCCTATAAACGAATGGGGTGTTGATTTACAAAGCGAACACGAGAGATACTTGGTAGAAAAACACTTCAAATGTCCCGTAATTTTATTTGATTATCCAGCAAATATAAAGGCGTTTTATATGCGTCTTAATGAAGATGAAAAAACGGTTCGAGCGATGGATATTCTCTTCCCTGGAATTGGTGAAATTGTTGGAGGATCTCAACGTGAAGAGCGCTACGAAGTATTGGTTGATAAAATGAAAAAACTCGAAATTGAAGAAGAAGAGCTTTGGTGGTATCTTGATTTGAGAAAATTTGGTACCGCAGTACACAGTGGATTTGGTCTTGGTTTCGAACGCTTGGTCTTGTTTGTCACTGGAATGGGGAATATTCGTGATGTAATACCTTATCCACGAACACCACAAAATGCCTCATTCTAATCTATGCTCAAACAAAATCTTCAATTAAAATTATCACAAAAGCTATCTCCACAGCAAATTCAATTGATGAAATTGATTCAATTGCCGACTTTAGCTTTTGAAAACCGAATTAAACAAGAAATTGAAGAAAATCCAGCATTAGAAACAGGTAAAGAAGTCGCTGAACAGGATGACTATGCCTCATCTGACGAATTCGATCAAGACAATCAGGTCATAGACACCTCTGATATAGATATCGATTCCTACCTCAGTGACGATGAAATTCCCAACTACCGATTGAGCAGTAACAATTATTCAAACGCTGAAGAAGATAAGTATATTCCTTATGCTGCCGGAATATCATTTCATCAAGAATTGCTTCAACAATTAAATACATTTACACTTGAAGATAAATATTGGGATATAGCTGAATACTTAATTGGAAGTATTGACGAGACAGGATACATAAGGAGAGAAATTGACGACATCATTGACGATCTCGCCTTTACCAGAAATCTTTTTGCTAAAAAGGAAGACATTCAAAATGTACTTGAACTCATTCAAACCTTTGATCCTTCTGGAATTGGAGCCCGAAATTTAGAAGAGTGTTTACTCATTCAGCTCAAAAGGAAAGAGCAAACCTCTGAAATTACTCACGCTATAACACTAATCGAAGAACACTTTGAGCAGTTTACCAAAAAACACTATCAAAAAATTATTTCAAAATTGAAGATTAGTGAAGATCAATTAAAAGAGGTCATTGCAGAAATTGAAAAACTGAATCCAAAACCAGGAAGTTCATTTGGTTCAAATTCAAAGGTGGTTGAACAAATCATTCCTGATTTCAGCATACGGATAATTGATGGTGATTTACAACTTCAATTAAATAATCGCAACATACCAGATTTACATGTCAGTAGAAATTACAGTGAAATGCTTCAAAGTTTTAAAGACAGCAAAAGCAATGACAAAAAACAAAGAGATACTGTACTTTTTATCAAGCAAAAACTGGATGCAGCAAAATGGTTTATAGACGCTATTAAACAGCGTTATCAAACACTTTTCGTAACCATGAATGCCATTATGCATTATCAGCAAGAATACTTTTTATCAGGAGACGAAAGTGATTTACGCCCCATGATATTAAGGGATATAGCAGAAGAAATAGGTATGGATGTATCTACTATTTCCAGAGTTGCAAATAGTAAATATGTAGATACTCCATATGGAACTAAACTTATCAAAACCTTTTTTTCTGAATCTATGACCAATGAGTCCGGAGAAGAAATCTCTACCAAAGAAATCAAGAGTATTCTCGACGAAGTGATCAGGAATGAAAGCAAGAAGAAGCCTCTCACCGATGAAGTTCTAGCAAGTACACTCAAGGAAAAAGGTTATCCCATAGCTAGAAGGACTATTGCTAAGTATCGAGAACAATTAGGTTACCCTGTGGCTCGACTGCGAAAAAAACTATAGAATGTAAAAGATAAGGCCAATCTCTAATCTTTTGCCCATTAGAGGTTCGCTGTTTAGCACCCTTCCTTCTTTAAAGATATCATTGAGATCGTAGTATAAACTTAAATTAAAAGTGTTAAAACCTAGACTTACACCTCCGCTCACCATAAAGCTTCGTAAATCATTATTCAAAAATCGCAAGTCACTTGAATTTCTGACGACCTTTGAAAAAGAGTAAGGACTGAATCGGAGTAAAATTCCAGGATAAAATCTCCAAAATCGATAAGAAGAAGGCGTCGAATTCCTAAACCTCAGTTCGATAGGGATTTCAAGACCAAATGACCCAATTTTAGAACGTTTAAAGCCTAAATCCTCTGTAGAGTACACAATGACATCATCGGTGTTTTTAGTGGCGACTAAGTTGGTGTAAAGTGCATTGGTGAAGAAGCCTACCCCCCATCCAATTCCAAAGGTTCTACTGGAATTCAAAGGAATATCTTTGATAAACCCAGCCCTAAATCCATAGGAAAGGTTTTGATTAATAACTGGTGCTGTCTGTGAAGAGATAACCCCTATCTGGGTAACCAAATAAAATTGATCTTCTAGATAAAGGGAGTCAATTTCTGTAGCATTGCTCATTGACGTTTGAGCATTCACTGTAACCACGGTAAGAATCCCCAGAAAAAAAAGTCGCATATCACTCATTAAAAAAAAACGCCCCATATAGGGGCGTTTATTCAAGTCTAAAACTCTTTATTTTAAATTGTTAAAAGCATCTCCTTCGTAAGTAGTATAATTTACTTTTAAGGCGTTAACTTTTCTCAATTCTTGTTTGATGTCCATAATTAAACCCATGTTCGCATTACGATCTACCTTTAAGGCCGTCGTAAGAACATTTTGTAATTCTTGGGGTTTCTTGGCTCGCTCTCCGAGAATATATGAACCAACTTCATCCACATTAGCAAACTTATCGTTCAGTTGAATCTTTGGCTCTTCACCAAAAACACTTACATATTCTCGAGTTGGCTTTCCAACGTAAATGTATATTACGCGGTCTTTCTTTTCTAGTTTTTTAATCTGATTTGCATTTGGCAACTGATTCTCTACTAGTAAAGAACTATCCTTCATTGTTGTTACTGTCATAAAGAAAAATAACAACATGAAAACGATATCAGGTAATGACGCTGTTGAAACAGCTGGTAAATCACCTTCTTTTTTCTTTGCAAACTTTGCCATGTTTTCTTTAATTTAGTTACTACTTGTCTCTGCCTCAGAGAGTTTCTGTGGAAACAACTCTTGAATAGCTTTAACTTTATCCTTTAAATCCTCTCTTACTGAAGAAGGCGTCTCTGGATTTAAATACTCAGCTTCCATCTCAGTAAAATCTCTCTTGTACTTACGCTGTGCCTCTCTATTTCTAAGCTCGTTGTAAGCACCAACCAATTCATTTTGGACGGTGATATAAGTCGCATACTCTGTTTCCCGGTCGTTTTTCAATGAAATAATCGCTTTTTGAGGATTATCTGAAGAAGAGTCATCTCTAGCCCCTTTACAATAATCGCAATACTCAGGACTACCTGAAGGCGCGCCTCCATTGTCTAAAAAGTCCATGGCTGCTTCTTTCAAATCTTCAAGATTCATCAATTGTTCTTCGACAAGTAATTGACTATTCTTATTAATATTAACCGTAAAGATGTTTTTCTGTTTGATAACCACATCTGTATCTGGTGGTTCAATTGGAGGAAGCATACGGTCTAGACCAGCGTCCGTTTCGATCGTTGTTGTTACTAAGAAAAATATCAATAACAAAAACGCGATATCGGCCATAGAACCTGCATTCACTTCCGGTGCTCCTTTTCTTCTAGGCATAATTTATAGATTTAACGTCCTAATATTCTTTTAACTCCCGGAACAATCATTAAAACAATTGCAATGACAACCATGCCAAAGAAAACATTCAATAATGTTCCTATCGTCTTAACTGTACCTACAGTCGTTTCTAACCCTCTTTCGGAACTCACTGCATCAACAACTTCTTGTTCACCTGAAGCTAGTCCATAACCAACACCGGTAAGAACCAATGCAGCCACAAGAGTCTTCACAACTTTCATCATACCTCCTGGTGCTGTAAGCATTTTAGAAACTCCAAAAACCAAAGATGATAATGTGGCAATGGCTAATAATAACCACATCACACTGAACATTCCGCTCATTGCTCCACTTTGAATTGCTTCTGATGGTGGCACGTTAGACCCTGGTAACATATACCATAGGGCTGCTGCAAGCACACCTAAAGCAACAAGTGCTATTTTAACTATTCTGTGCATAATTAATTTCTTTTTAGTTCTTCAAATTGAGATTACTTGCTTTGAGCTGTTAACATGTCGATCAGCGAAATAGACGAATCTTCCATGTCGTTTACAATTCCATCGATTTTTGCAATGATGTAGTTGTAGAAAATTTGAAGAATAATTGCAGTGATTAATCC
>NZIQ01000008.1 GCA_002691685.1 Flavobacteriaceae bacterium
ACCACCCTGGTCTGTATACACGTCGTTAGCATCTGAATTAAGAAGTACAGTATTTGATTGTGATTCCTCATCGAACCATTGGTACGTTTGAACAGTATTGTCATCAGATCCTGCTAAAACAGTTAATGCACTTGATCTAAGTGAAGAATCTTGCCACGACAGAATAGCGTTACCGTCTGATCCGCCTGCTAATACAGTGTTGTCAGACCCTCTTGAAAAATCACTATAATTATCTACAAAATTTCCGTCAGAATTCACTAATGCTGTTACCTGTGAAGTATTTCTAGACTCCCATGCAGTTTGATATACATTATTATTATCAGACCCATATACTCCAATAAATGAAGATGTTCTGTAAGAATCATAAATTGGAAAAACGCCAAATGCTAACCAACCTTGCTCTTGCTCGATAGTATTAAAATCTGATCCAGCTAAGTCAATCACGCTCTCATTTCTGTTTCCAATTTGAGTTTGATTGATAGAATTAACATCAGAGTCATAAAGACTTAAACTATTGAAGTTTCTATTTCCGAATTGGTTTGCATAAGAAACGTTATCATCAGACATGTAATAACCTGTTAGTGTAATATTTCTATTACCGAAGGAATCTGCGCCGATAACTATATTTCCATTTGATCTCCACATTTCGATAGCATTGATATTACGATTACCAACTTGCCACTGAGAAACGTAATTGTCATCAGATCTAGTCATACTTTGTAACCCTAGGTTCAAATTACCAACTTGTAATGCTTCATTGAAATTACCATCTGATCCTCTACGCACAACAATACCTGAAGCATTTGCTGAACCAACTTGTTCTACGTCTACTCCATTAGCATCAGAGCTTCTTGCTACTCTAACACCTGAAGCATTAAATAGTCCGTCTTGAGAAACAACTACTTCGTTATCATCAGAACGAGCATGAATTCTTACCCCTGAAAGGTTGAATCCACCAAGTTGAGAAACAGATACGTCATTATTATCAGATCTTCTTGTTAACAAAACCGCAGAACCGTTTGCTCCGCCATCTTGATTCACTGTTACCTCATTATCGTCAGAGCTCAAAAATGCTCCTACATATGAACCGTTAAATAGGCCCAATTGGTCGACGCTAACAATATTTCCGTCAGAAACAATGTCAGCGATTGATGTGTTTGAATTTCCAGATTGCATTACATCAACCTCATTGTCATTACCGACAATGTCTACATCAGAATCATTGTTCTGTGCAACGGCAAAAGCTGCCATAAACACAAAAGCAAATGTCATTAGATTTTTCATATTTAAGTTTTAATTAAAGGTTTAAAGCTCCAATAAACAAACAATTAGTATGAGCAGAAAAGCATTTAACTGCTGTTTCAAAATATTTTATTCACCGCATGTTTATAAAATGCTTACACAACCAGTATTTACAAGGGTTTTTAAGTGAAACTATAAATCTAATAATTGTTAATAATGGTAAAATTCAAGAAAAAATTCTTACGCGATTATGTAAGATAATTGATTCGTTTATTATGAAATACACCTTTTATCGATGAATGACAAAACTGTGTTTGGAGGAGAAGTTTGCGCTTCCAGATCAAACCAATTGGTATAAAAATATAGAATGGTCCATTTATTCTTTACAGATAAATACCTTTTGGTATAAAAAAACCCGAATCATTGATGATTCGGGTTTATAATTGAAATACTTTCTTTCTACAATGACCAAGCTCGGCCTTGAGTCAATTCTTGAACATCTGCACAGCCTACGTAAGGACCTGGTACTGGCAGATATGCCAATACTTCTTCACCTATATATTCTGTGTTTTTATAAGCGCTGATCGCAAGGTTTCGAATTTCATTAGCAAAGCTTCGAGCTGCAACCGCTTCTTCCAAAGAAGCCGCTTCACCATTCATCTTTGCCATTTGATAAGTCTTTGAAGCTTCAGCATGCTTTTGAGCGGTTTCTTCATCTAACTCCCCGTAGAAGGAAGTCAAGGCATTAGCAATCATTTCATTATTCAAGTCATTTGCGCTGTCAACCTCAGACATAGATAATGTCTGATTCATGCACGCATTAAGTAACATTTGGACATCTGCCTTTCGGTCATCGTCAAAAGTGGCATTGGCCAACTCATCAATAAAAACATGTACATTAAGTTCTGTGGCGCTAGGTGTATCTGTCTTTGGTAACAAGACATCTAACATTCTGCCGACAAACTCTCCCTGATCTTGAGTAAAGAATTTGGGTGTCCAATCTGCAAACTGGCTGTTTTGACAACTTTCGAGAATACCTAAGAAAGTTGGAGTAGCCACGGCAAAGCCAAAAACTTTACCCATATTTTTAAGTGCGGTTCTTCTTTCCATAATTATATGTTTCCTTTTTTAAGTTCATTGACGGCATGATCAGCAGCTCTTGCTGTAAATGCCATATAGGTTAGTGAAGGGTTAACACATGCTCCTGAAGTCATAAATGCTCCGTCTGTTACATATACGTTTTTAACAGCATGTATTTGATTGTGTCCATTGACAACTGATGTTTTGGCATCTCTGCCCATACGAGCAGTACCCATTTCATGAATTCCGTTTCCGAATCCGTAATGCGCATCATAACCCATCACATCCTTGGCTCCGGCTTTTTTCAGCATTTCAACACCTTGATCTTGCATGTCTTTTCGCATGGCAAGTTCATTTTCTCTAATTTCAGCGTCAAAGGTTACTGTAGGAAGTCCCCATTGATCTAGAAGATCATAGTCTAACATCATTTTGTTCTCGTGATAAGGCAAAATCTCACCAAAAGCCGTCATTCCGATATTCCATTGTCCTGGTTGGAAAATAGCATCTTTCAATTCTGCTCCAAAGCCTTTTGTTTCAGCAATTAATTCAGTGAAATTACCTCTACTCCCACCACCTTGATAACCATAGCCTCTTTTAAACTCTTTCATATCAGTGCCGCCACCAATGTTTCTAAAACGAGGAATGTATAGTCCTGTCGGTCTTCGACCTTTGTAATATTTATCTGCAAAACCATCAAAGCGACCCATGGCGCCTGCTTTAAAGTGGTGATCCATAATGTTGTGTCCTAATTCGCCAGAATCATTACCCATTCCATTGGGAAAACGATCTGATTTTGATTGCATTAAAATCGCAGTCGAGGCCACGGTTGATGCACACAAGAAAACGACCTTAGCCTTGAATTCAAAGGTCTCTTTAGTTTCTCTATCGATCACTTTTACACCTGTTGCTTTTTGAGTATCGGCGTCATACATGATTTCGTGTACAATAGAATCTGGTCGCAATGTCATGTTTCCTGTAGCTTCTGCTGCAGGCAATGTTGAACTATTACTACTAAAATAGGCTCCAAAAGGACATCCTCTTATACAACGGCTACGAGATTGACACCGAATACGCCCGTCTCCCTCAAATTTCTTATCACTATTGATGTGCGCTGTACGACCCATGGTCACTACTCGACCATCATCAAATCCTGATTCCACTTTTTTCCGAAAAACCTCTTCAACACAGTTATATTCAAAGGCGGGCTCAAAAACACCATCAGGTAATTGCTTTAATCCACGGTTTTCACCAGAAACTCCAATGTAAGCTTCTACTTTATCGTACCAAGGCTTGATATCCTTGTATCTAATAGGCCAATCAACAGCGACACCTTCTCTTTTATTTGCAGTGAAATCGATATCACTATGCCTATAGGATTGTCTACCCCACATAATTGAACGACCACCTACATGATAACCCCGCATCCAATCGAATTGTTTGATTTCGTTGTATGGATGGTCGATATCATCTACAAACCAATGCGCAGAAGACATTCTAGTGGTATATCCGGTGCGCGACTGTTTGGGTTGCCTTTTGAGCATTTCCTGGGAAGGGGTCTCTCCATTTGGATAGTCCCAAGGATCATTATTGGCAGTTGGATAATCTTCTCTGTGTTTTACCATCGGCCCTCTTTCAAGCACCAAGGTTTTTAATCCTTTCTCGCAGAGCTCTTTAGCGGCCCATCCACCACTGATTCCAGTTCCGACTACAATGGCGTCGTACGAGTCACGAGGATCGTTGTAATAAAATTTATTCATACTGTAAGTCTTCGGTTTAGATTATTAAATGTATTAATTCTTAGTTAAATTTTCTACATTTATTTGAAAATCTGTTAGTTCGAATGAAAATCTTCTAATTTTCAAGTATGATTGTAGAATTATCAACTGTAAAAATCAACAACTTAAACCGATGCTAAAATTTAATCTCACTTTTAAAAGCCTGCTGCTAGCAGCATTCATTAGTTTTACTTCTTGTAAACAAAAAGAAACAACGGCCTCATCTGAAAAGACAACTCCAAAATATCAACTGTCTCTTGCGCAGTGGTCGATGAATAAACAAATCCGAAACGGAAGTATGGATCCCTTTGACTTTGCCAAAAGGGCTAGTGAAATGGGTTTTGAGGGTATTGAATATGTCAATCAACTCTACCGACTACATTTTGAAGAGGCAGAAAGCCCTGAAGCAGGTATGCAATCTTTCATAGAAAAATCACTTGCAGAAAGTCAGGCTCACAATGTTCGCAATGTATTAATCATGATTGATGGAGAGGGTAACCTTTCAGCAGAAGATGAGACGGAACGCAATGAGGCTGTTGAAAACCACAAAAGATGGGTTGATGCTGCTGCAGCTCTTGAATGTCATTCTATTCGTGTCAATTTACACGGAAGTTCCGATCCGGAAACCTGGATAAAAAATTCGGTGCTTGGTATGAAAGCACTTGGATCTTATGCCCTAGAAAAAAATATCAATATCATCGTAGAAAATCACGGTGGACTTTCTTCAAATGGGGCAAAACTCTCAGAAGTCTTAAAAGCCGTGGATATGCCCAATTGTGGCTCACTTCCTGATTTTGGAAACTTTTGTATGGCCTCAGAATACGGGAGTACAGGCGAGCGCACTTGTACAGATGAATACGACAAATACCTTGGTGTACAAGAATTAATGCCTTTTGCTAAAGCTGTAAGTGCCAAAACATACACCTTTGACGAGCAAGGTAACGAACGTAATATCGATTATGCCAAAATGATGGAAATTGTCAAAAATTCAGGCTACCAAGGTTTCATCGGTGTTGAATTTGAAGGTGATGAATTATCAGAAGAGGAAGGTATTATGGCAAGCAAAGCTCTTATTGAAAAATCACTTCTTCAATGAAAAATAGCACTCGATTACAATTATCCCTAATGATGTTTTTAGAATTTTTCATTTGGGGTGGATGGTTTGTAACCTTTGGTATTTTTCTCAGTGAAAATTTGGGTGCTAGTGGAGCAGAAGCCTCCAAGGCTTTTTCTACACAATCTTGGGGTGCCATTCTAGCTCCTTTTATTATTGGGCTCATTGCTGATCGATTTTTTAACGCCGAACGCATTTTGGGCATACTTCACTTAATAGGGGCTTTTTTGATGTATCAAATGTCACAAATAACCTCTTTTGAAGTGTTTTACCCTTATGTTCTCGGTTATATGATTGCCTATATGCCTACTCTGGCCTTGGTAAATTCGATTTCATTTAATCAAATGAGTGACACCGCCAAAGAATTTTCGAGTATAAGAGTTTTTGGAACTGTCGGTTGGATTTTGTCTGGAATGGCTATTTCGTATCTATTTCAGTGGGATAATCAAGAAGCTATCGCAGAAGGTGCAATGAAAAACACTTTTTTAATGACAGCTGCCGCCTCAGCTGTTTTAGGTATTTTTAGTTTTACTCTTCCCAAAACTCCACCTTCTACACAGAAAGAAAATGTCAGTTTGGTCAAAATACTAGGATTAGATGCCTTGAGTTTATTGAAAGAGCGCAACTTTTTAATCTTTTTTATTGCCTCTGTTTTGATATGTATCCCGCTGGCATTTTACTATCAAAACGCAGCTCCTTTTTTAAGTGAAATTGGCATGGCTAATCCCGCAGCTAAAATGTCAATAGGTCAAATTTCAGAAGCCTTATTCATACTAGCGCTACCCGTTTTTTTCAAACGATTTGGTTTCAAAAAAACCATTTTGATTGGAATGCTTGCTTGGGGAATTCGTTACATGCTTTTTGCCTACGGAGATGTTGATGAAAAAGCCTTTATGCTGCTTATTGGTATTGCACTGCACGGTATTTGTTATGATTTCTTTTTTGTTTCCGGACAAATTTATACCGATGCCAAGGCAAGTGAAGAAAACAAAAGTGCTGCTCAAGGTCTTATAACCCTAGCTACTTACGGAGTAGGAATGCTTATAGGATTTGAGATAGCTGGAGGTATAGCTGATTACTATCTGGTCGATGAATTACACGATTGGAAAAGTATATGGAAGGCACCTGCACTATTTGCAGTTTTGGTATTTGTCTTATTCAGCCTTACTTTTAAAAATGAAAAAATAGACTACAACTCTTAATAAACTAAAAATGCCTAAAAGAATAAAATTAGGAATACTTGGAGGCGGTGGCGACTCTCTAATCGGAATCGTTCATCGAATAGCCGCTTATATGCACGATGATTACGAAATCATCGGAGGTGTTTTTAATCCAGATAAAGCCATCAGTCTTGAATTTGCAGAAGAGATTGATATTCCAACGAATCGCATCTATGCCACTGTAGAAGAGCTTGTAGAAGAAGAATTAAAACTACCCGAAGGAGAGCGCGTTGAAGTGGTCAGTATTTTAACGCCTAACTTTCTACACTTTCCGATGGCTAAAACCCTTATGCAAGCGGGAATAAACGTAATTTGTGAAAAGCCGATGACCACGACACACGAAGAGGCCAAAGAGCTGTTAGCAATTCAGCAAGAAAAAAATGTCCTTTTTGCTCTAACTCATACCTACACAGGATATCCGATGGTTAGGCAAATGAGACAAATGATCAAAGCTGGTCTTATCGGCAAGGTGCAAAAACTAGATGCGCAATACTATCAAGGGTGGATCAATCCTATTATTCACGATGAAGAAAAACGCAAGGCAACTTGGAGACTAGACCCAAAAAAATCGGGTATAAGCTGCTGTATTGGTGATATTGGAACTCATGCCTTTCAGATGCTCGAATACACCTCTGGCCTTAAGATAAAAAGCATTTTAGCTGACTTTAACCATGTATATGGTGACAATGAAATGGATGTAGACGGAACCGTACTTATACGTGTTGAAGATCATGTAAAAGGGGTTATTCGTGCTTCTCAAATTGCAACCGCCGAAGAAAACAACTTTACTGTGGCCATTTACGGTAAAACAGGAGCTTTAAAATGGGAACAAGAAAATCCCAACTACCTCTACTTCTTTCAAGAAGGCAAACCTTTACAATTACTCAAACCCGGTCATCAGTATAATTTTGAGCAATCCTTAGAAGCGTCTAAAATCCCTCCTGGACATCCAGAAGGTATTTTTGATGCCATGGGTAATATATACCGAGGAATGGCCAAAGCTATCAGAGGCGAAGAAGTAGACTCAGGGGCTTATCCCGGTATTCATGACGGTGTACGTGGATTGAATTTTATAGAAGCTACCGTTGCATCGCATGGCCAAGGAAATGTTTGGATTAAACTAGACGACTAAATATAAACTATGAAAACAATTAAAGGACCTGCAGTCTTTCTGGCTCAGTTTGTGGACAGTAAAGCGCCCTTTAACACCTTGGACGGAATGTGCAAGTGGGCTGCAGATTTAGGCTATAAAGGAATTCAAATCCCAACATGGGAGCACTTTTTAATCGATTTAGATTTGGCTGCCGAAAGTCAAACCTATTGCGACGATTTAAAAGGAAAAGTCAATTCTTACGGACTTGAAATCACAGAACTTTCTACACACCTTCAGGGGCAATTGGTTGCGGTGCATCCAGCTTATGACATTATGTTTGATAATTTTGCGCCTGATGCGGTAAAAAACAATCCTAAGGCGAGAACTGAATGGGCTATTCAAACTGTTAAAAAAGCAGCAACAGCCTCTCGAAGATTGGGTATAAAAGCACACGCTACCTTCTCTGGAGCGTTGTTGTGGCATACCGCACACCCTTGGCCGCAACGACCACCTGGTTTAGTAGAAACGGGATTTGCGGAACTAGCTAAAAGGTGGATGCCTATTTTGAATCATTTCGATGAAGAGGGTGTAGATGTGTGTTATGAAGTTCACCCAGGTGAAGATATCCACGACGGAGACACTTTTGAGCGTTTCTTAGAAGCTACAGGGAATCACAAAAGGGTAAATATTCTCTATGACCCAAGCCATTTTATACTCCAACAATTGGACTACATCACCTATATCGACCATTATCACGAGTTTATCAAATCTTTTCACGTGAAAGATTCAGAGTTCAATCCTACTGGGAAAAAAGGAGCATTTGGAGGTTATAACGACTGGCAAGATCGAGCCGGACGTTACCGTTCTCTAGGTGATGGTCAAATAGATTTTGCGACTATCTTTTCGAAACTGACCCAATACGGATGTGATGTTTGGGCGGTTATGGAATGGGAGTGTTGTATTAAAAGTCCTGAACAAGGAGCCCGTGAAGGCGCACAATTTATCGCAAAACACATTATAGAAGCCACAGAAAAAACGTTCGACGATTTTGCTGGTGGCGATTTAGATCAACAAAAACTCAACAATATTTTAGGAATATGAAAACAATAGTATTGAGCACATTAGCCGCTTTAGTAATGCTAGGATGCAAGAACAACGCAAAACAAACAGAAGAAAAAACATCAATGGCTACTAATAAAGAAACAACCTCTTTAGAATGGGAAACCTTGTTTGACGGAACTTCATTTGACAACTGGAAAGTATACAATGGAGGCGAGGTGGTTGAACCATGGAGTATCGAAGAAGGTGCAATGGTATTTAATCCTCCTACTGAACGACCAGAAGGTGCAACCTATAACTTGATTTCTAAAAACAAGTATACCAATTTCGTGCTATCAATGGAATGGAGGATTGCAGAAGGAGGGAATAGTGGAATATTTTGGGGCATTCACGAATCTAAAGACTTCTTTGCGCCCTATCAAACCGGTCCTGAAATTCAAGTCCTCGACAATGAGAGACATCCAGATTCAAAAAATGGCCTCAATAGACATGCAGGAGCCCTTTACGACATGGTAGAACCAAGTGAAGATGTCACTAAACCTGTCGGTGAATGGAACAGTTGCACCATAAAAATTGACCACGTAAATAACATTGGTGAGGTTACTCTAAACGGAACTGTAATTGTAAGTTTCGCTGTTGACGGAAGTGCGTGGGACGATATGGTCGCCAATTCAAAATTCGCAACTTGGGAAGACTTTGGCGCATATCCTGATGGACACATCGGTGTACAAGATCACGGAGATGGCGTAGCTTACAGAAACATTAAAATCGCGAAATTATAATGAAAAAAGGATTCGTATTGTTAAGCTTAGTCTTAGGTTTATTTTTCACCTCATGTGGAACAGCACAAGACGAAGAAGCAATAAGTAATGTCAATACCTCAAACCCTTTTGGATTGTTCGAAGGTGAAGAACCTACGACTCCTAATAAAACGGAGTTTTATGAGCCTGTACCTCCTAGAGTTCGTCCCGGAGAATCGGGACTTCCTCCATCAGATGCCATCGTTTTATTTGACGGAAGTGATTTAGAACAGTGGCGGAGTTCAGTGACTCAAGGGCCAGCTCAATGGATGCTTAACGACGACGGCAGTATGACAGTAAAAGACAAGTCGGGTGATATCGAGACTAAAGAACACTTTGGGAGTATTCAATTACATCTTGAATGGAGGTCACCCAGTGAAATACAAGGCTCTAATCAATCCAGAGGAAACAGCGGTGTTTTTCTTCAAGGCCTCTATGAAGTTCAGGTTCTTGACAACAACGATAACCCTACATATGTGAATGGTCAAGTGGCTTCAGTCTATAAACAGTCTGTACCTCTTGCCATGGCTTCCGTGCCTTCTGGTGAGTGGAATTCCTATGATATTATTTATCATAAGCCAGAGTTTAATGCTCAAGGCGACAAAACGAAATCGGCAACGATAACCGTACTTCACAATGGAATCTTAGTTCAAGATCATTTTAAAATATTAGGTACTACCCAATACATTGGATGGCCAAAAAACAACCCGCATGGGGATGGTCCGCTAATTTTACAAGACCATGCAGATGAGTCGCGAGTTAGCTATAGAAACATTTGGATTAGGCCTTTAGATTGAAGAGTTTGGTTTAATCCTTAATTTTGCCTTCAAATTAGTGTATGATACATTCCATGACCGGCTATGGAAAATTCCAGGGCCAAATCGAACACAAGAAAATCAGCATTGAGATAAAGGCACTTAATGGCAAGAATCTAGATTTGATTATTCGCCATCCTCAGGTCTATAAGGAAATTGAGTTAGACATGAGAAAGATGTTGTCTACTGAGCTCAATAGAGGCAAAGTCGAAGTCTTTATTCACGTTGAAAACAATTCAGATCAAAATGCAACGAATATTAACAAGGCTTTAGTTAAGAGCTATATGGAACAGTTAGCCGATATTGTTTCCGCTGACGAGCAGAGCACTCTTCAAATTGCAATGCGACTCCCTGATGTCATGCAAAGTAGTAGAGAAGAAATTGAGGAGGCTGAAAAAAACTTTGTTTTAGAGGGTCTTAAGAAGGCAGCTAAACACCTCAACGAATTTAGAGTGCAAGAAGGACAAGCCTTGGCAACAGATCTTATTTTTCGTATCGAAGCTATTTCAATATCCCTTGACGAAGTCGAAAAAATTGATGTGGTTCGCAAAGAAGAAATTCGTTCACGACTGGAAAAGGCGGTAGCTGAAATCAAAGAATCAGTAGATGAAAATCGATTTGAACAAGAACTCATTTACTACCTCGAGAAATACGATATTACTGAAGAAAAAGTAAGGCTTCGCAATCACTTGTCTTATTTTGTAGAGACCTTGAACAACAAACAGTCTTCGGGAAAAAAGCTTGGCTTTATTGCTCAAGAAATCGGACGAGAAGTCAACACTATAGGTTCTAAATCGTATCACGTGGCTCTGCAAAAAATAGTGGTGATCATGAAAGACGATTTAGAGAAAATCAAAGAACAATTGTTAAATGTCCTTTAACACTGATAAACTTATTATTTTCTCAGCCCCATCGGGAAGTGGCAAAAGTACTATTGTCAATCATTTGTTGTCTAAAACAGATTTGCCTTTGGCATTTTCAATTTCAGCGACCACACGATTGCCTAGGGATCTCGAAAACGATGGTGTCCACTATTATTTTTTGAACAGTATAAACTTTAAAGAAGACATTGAGGCGGATAAATTTATAGAATACGAAGAGGTTTATCCCGATTTATTTTACGGTACATATAAAAGTGAAATCAAGCGGATTTGGGATTCCAAACAAGCCGTTGTCTTTGATATTGATGTTGCCGGAGGTATCGCATTGAAATCTAAATTTCCAAAGGAGAGTCTTTCAGTATTTATTCAACCGCCTTCTATCGCAGAACTCGAGCGAAGACTTCGCATGCGTAATACTGACCAAGAAGAGATCATACAAATGCGCGTTGCAAAAGCCAAAGAAGAATTACTAACGGCTTCAAAATTTGATGTGATTTTAAAAAACGATGATTTACCTACGGCATTGAAAGAAGCCGAAGATTTGGTCTCTCAATTTTTAAAGGCTTAAGCATGAAAAAGGTTGGACTGTTTTTTGGCACCTTTAACCCCATTCATCAGGCGCATCTAATTTTAGCGAATCATCTGGTAGAAAATTCATTAATCCATGAACTTTGGTTTATCATCAGTCCAAGAAGTCCTTTTAAATTAAAGCAACAAATGCTTTCGAATAACGACAGGTATCAAATGGTTTACGAGGCTATTGCCGAATATCCCAAATTCAAGGTGAATACGATTGAATTCGACCTGCCCCAACCAAATTATACCGTTGACACCCTGGTTCGACTTGAAGAAAAATATTCAAATCTTGAATTTTATCTCATTATGGGCGAAGATAACTTGGCGCATTTTCACAAATGGAAAAATGCTGACACTATTTTAGCGCTTTACCATATTATGGTTTATCCAAGGGTTCAAAAGACAGAAATTCAAGAAAAATACATCGACCATCCCAAAATCATTTGGACAGATGGACCTCTTTTAGAATTGTCTTCATCTTATGTGCGCAAACAAATCAAAGAATCAAAAGAATACCGCTCATTAGTGCCGCCTGAAGTATTTAAATACATAGACGAAATGAATTTCTATCGCAAATGAATTGGTCTACACTATTATCTTTAAGACGATTTGGTGATCAGTCCATTCGACTGCGAAGTAAACAAGATGAAACACGTTTGGGCTTTGAAGTAGATTACGATAGAATTATATTCTCAAAATACTTCAGATCCCTTCAAGACAAAACTCAGGTCATGCCACTTGTGGTAAGCGGAACACACCATAAATCATTCGCACATACTCGTCTCACCCACTCCTTAGAGGTTTCGGTTGTAGCCAGAAGTCTAGGTCGTTCGGTTGGAGAGGTTATTTTACAACGACATCCGGATTTACAAAAACAAGGGTATCGCTTTAATGATTTTGGAGCTATTGTGGCAGCATCAGCCTTAGCTCACGATATCGGAAATCCTCCGTTTGGGCACAGTGGTGAAAAGGCCATTGGTCATTTTTTTCTTGAAGAAGAAGGCCGCCAATATCAATCCAAACTCAGCGAAGTCCAGTACAACGACCTCACTCGATTCGAGGGTAATGCCAATGGGTTTAAATTACTGAGCGCTTCACGATTGGGAGTCCCGGGCTCACTTAGATTGAGTTATGCCACATTAGGGGCGTTTATCAAATATCCTAAAGCCAGTATCCCACATCAACCTAGTGCGCATATCACAGACAAGAAATTTGGATACTTTCAATCTGAAAAAGACTTTTTTCTCGAGTTGGCTAAAGAATTAGAATTACCACCAAACCCTTCTTCAGCGGATAGTTTTTACAGACACCCCTTGGTGTATTTGGTAGAGGCTGCAGATGATATCTGCTATACACTAATCGACTTTGAAGACGCGGTAAATTTGGGCTTTATAGCGGAGTCTGTAGCGCAAGAAATTCTTCTATCTGTAACCGAAAAAGTGGTGGATTACAGTAAATTTAAACTACTACCTTCGACTGCAGATCGCATGAGCTATCTGAGAGCATTAGGTATTAACGTGCTTCTTCAGGAGGTTAAGAAGTTGTTTTTAGATGCAGAGAACGCCATTTTATCTGGAACACAGCCAAACGACTTGATTAGTGCTTCAGTCTTCACCAAGCAATTAAACGATATCAGTGGATTAAGTGTTAATCATTTTTATAAGGCACCCGAAGTAATTGATAAAGAAATTGCTGGATACCAGATGCTCAGCGATATCTTAAAAGCAAGTAGTGATGCCTTGGTTCATCTTTTTGAAGGCTGCTGCAGCATTTACGACAAGCTTTTACTTACCCAAATTCCAGAGGAATACAAGAGCAATATCGATTCTGTTTACGATGCACTAATGGCGTCTAGTTCCTTTACTGCGAGTTTAAGCGATTCTCAGGCTATTGCTCTAAGCAAAACGCTAAGAGGATTAATCCACTAAAACGTTAAGCGCATCTACACTAATATTTTGATTTTTAAATAAAATTGACGTTGTCCCGTGCGGAACAAAATCATCTTCGATTCCTTTGCAGTAAATCTTTCCTTGGTAAGCCTGATCAAAGGCAAGTTGTTTGATGCTTTGGCCTATTCCTCCTTTTAGTACACCATCTTCTAGGGTAATCACTGTTTGATGAGCCTTTAAAAAAGTGATGATTTCATCGCTGTGCAGTGGCTTTAAAACCCTTAAATTAAATACAGAAAACCGCTCATTGTCTGAGCGTTGTGCAATGAACTCATCAACGATTTTATGCATACTTCCCGAGGCAATAATTCCGACACTTTCGCCCTTTTTCAACCATTCATTTTGGCGCATGCTCTTTATTTTCACATGACCTTCGAGATTCTTTAACTCAGAATAACCTCTAGGGTAACGAAGGGCAACAGGATGATTCAATAAACCCTGCTCGTGTGCCGCCTTTAATTCAAAGAGTAAATGTTGCAATTCTTGACCATTTGCCGGACTTAAGATTTCAATATTTGGAATACAACTCAAATAAGCGATGTCAAAAACCCCATGATGTGTTGGGCCATCATTGCCTACCAAACCCGCGCGATCTATACAAAATACAACGGGCAATTTTTGAATAGCGACATCGTGAATAATTTGATCATAGGCCCTTTGTAAGAAGGTGGAATAAATCACACAACAAACAAAATCACCTTGTGTCGCAAGGCCTGCAGACAAGGTAACGGCGTGCTGTTCTGCAATTCCAACGTCAAAACACTGTTGAGGAAATTCAATTAATACTTTGCTTAGGCCACTTCCAGTGGACATTGCAGGTGTGATAACCTTTACATTTGAAGCCTTGTTACAAAGTTCAAATAGGGTCTCACCGATGATTTCCTGATATTTTAAAAAAGATTTTTTAATCTCGAAACGCTGACCCGTTTGCGGTTGAAATTTACCTGGAGCGTGATAGGTTACCTGATCTTTTTCTGCAGCATATAGTCCCTTGCCTTTAATGGTTTTGAGATGCAAGAGTCGTGGACCCTTAAGCGATTTAAGAGCTTTTAAAGATTCTAGCAGTAAAGAGAGGTCATGGCCATCAATGGGTCCAGAATATTCAATTTTAAAAGATTCAAAAAAGGATTGAATCGAACTTGAACCCTTAGAAAAATGATCTTTAAGCGCTCCTACACTCGGATCAATTCCCATGGCGTTGTCGTTGAGAATTACCAGCACATCGGCTTTAGAATCTCCAAGGTGGTTTAAGGCCTCAAAGGCCATACCACTAACGATTGAAGCGTCACCTATAATAGCGACAGCCTGAGCTCCGTTGTTTTTGAACTTTTGAGAGAGTGCCATCCCCATTGCAGCGGATATCGATGTGCTACTATGGCCTGCACCGAAGGAATCGTATTTGGATTCTGCACGACTCAGAAATCCACTTAAACCATCGAAATCACGTATACTTTCAAAATCTTGAGCGCGCCCTGTGAGGAGTTTATGGCCATAGGCCTGATGACCAACGTCCCAAACGAGCTGATCAATTTCGGTATCAAATACATGATGTAGGGCTACACTCAGCTCCACAGTACCAAGACTTGCGCCGAGATGTCCTCCTTTTTTGGCTATAGTTTCAATGATGCGCTCACGAACAAGCACAACCAATTGCGCTAAAGCCTCAATGTTATAGGTCGAAATCGCCTTGGGAAGATCTTGCTCGTTTAAATTCTTCATAAAACAAAGGTACGATACCCTATAATTTGATTTACTTTTGAAAACAGACAAATTAAGCCCCGTTTATGGAAAGTCCTTTTGACGATTACTATTATATGAAAAAAGCAATGGCCGAGGCAAAACTCGCATTTGAAAAAGATGAAGTGCCTGTTGGAGCCCTAATTGTCAGTAAGCAACAGATCATTGCCAAATCTCATAATCTCACAGAGTTACTTTGTGACGTAACTGCACATGCCGAGATGCAAGCTATAACGGCAGCCGCAAATTATCTCGGGGCTAAATACCTCAGGTCATGCACACTATACGTAACCCTAGAACCATGTCAAATGTGCGCAGGTGCACTGTATTGGAGCCAAATCGGCAAAGTAGTATATGCCGCAGAAGACCCCAAGCGAGGCTATAGAGCTATGGGCGCGCGTTTACATCCTAGAACACAAGTAGATTTTGGTATTCTAGGCAAGGAAAGTCGCAAGTTATTGAGGGAATTTTTTGATCGTAAACGGCTTTAAAAGCTTAAGATCAACAATAATTGGTTTGTTTATACAAGCTGCACATCAGCAGCAACCATTCCTTTTTTTCCTTCAACTTCGGAATATGTAACCTTATCGCCTTCTTTAATTTCTAAACCATTCAAAGATGAAATATGAACGAAAATTTCTTGTCCCGTTTCGTCATTAGTAATAAATCCAAAACCTTTGGATTCAATAAAAAATTTAACTGTACCAGTCATTAAAATAAAATTTGATGCGTCAAAGGTACATTATTTATATGTGCTTAGTCCTAAAAGCTTAATTTTTTAAGCTTTTCTTTTTTTTTGGCTCTTTTTTTTGCATCTTCTCAATATTATCAGTAGTAAGTAAATAGTCTTTCATCTCTTTACCCCTACTCTCTACAAATAGAAAAACAGGCATAGCCACAAAAAATAAACCGACAGTCCCAAATCCAATAAACTGATGTGCAAATGAGTTTGGGATATTTAAATGGTATAGTCCATAAGCAATGCTACCTAAACAGCTCAATACAAAGAGCAATAATATGTTCCGTAGCAGGCGCCGTTTATGACTCATCTGCAGATATGTTGGTGATGTTTAGCCCTAATTCTTCTAACTGAGCGGCGTCTACGGCAGCTGGGGCATCAATCATGACATCTCTACCCGCATTGTTTTTTGGAAAGGCAATGAAATCACGAATACTTTCTTGACCCCCAAGAATGGCTACTAATCTGTCTAATCCAAAGGCAATTCCTCCGTGGGGGGGTGCACCATACTCGAATGCGTTCATCAAAAATCCAAACTGCTCCTGCGCCTCTTGTTCGGTAAAACCTAAATGTTTAAACATGGTTTTTTGAACTTCCTTATCGTGAATACGTATAGAACCACCACCGATTTCATTTCCGTTCAATACTAAATCGTAGGCATTCGCTCTGACTGATGCAGGATCTTTATCGAGCAATTCCATTTGACCTTCTTTTGGAGAGGTAAATGGGTGATGCATCGCGTGATATACGCCTGTTTCTTCATCCAACTCCAAAAGTGGAAAATCAACCACCCATAGGGGTGCAAATTCATCTGCCTTGCGCAGATTGAGCTGTTCAGCCAATTCCATTCTTAGAGCAGACATTTGAGTTCTGGTTGATTTTTGGTCTCCGGAGAGCACACAAATAAGATCTCCTTGTTGAGCTCCACAGGCTTCTGCCCAAGCAGCCAAATCTTCTTGAGTATAGAATTTATCCACAGAGGATTTATAACTTCCGTCTTCATTGCATTTGACATAGACCATTCCCTTTGCTCCAACTTGAGGTCTTTTCACCCAGTCGATCAAAGCGTCTATTTGTTTTCGGGTATATTCTACCGCTCCAGGAACAGCGATAGCTACGACCAATTCAGCACTATTAAATACGCCAAAGTCTCTGTGTTGAGCTGAGCTATTCAATTCAGCGAATTCCATTCCAAAGCGAATATCAGGTTTGTCGTTTCCGTAACGCTTCATGGCCTCATCATAGGTCATACGTGGAAATGCTCCGGTCGTAACACCGTGAATTTCTTTGATGAGATAGGATGTCAATCCCTCAAAAACTTGAAGGATGTCGTCTTGAGTAACGAAGGACATCTCACAGTCTATTTGAGTGAATTCAGGCTGTCGATCCGCTCTTAAATCTTCATCTCTAAAGCACTTAACAATTTGAAAATAGCGGTCTAAACCTCCAACCATGAGTAATTGTTTAAAGGTTTGAGGCGACTGCGGAAGCGCATAAAACTGACCTTGATTCATACGAGAAGGCACTACAAAATCACGAGCTCCTTCTGGGGTTGACTTAATCAAATAAGGCGTTTCAACTTCCACAAAATCCTGCTCAGACAAATAATTGCGAACCATCATGCTGACCTGATGTCTAAACATCAATGCCTTTTTTACTGGATTTCGTCTGATGTCTAGATATCGGTATTTCATTCGAAGCTCCTCTCCTCCATCGGTTTGATCTTCAATCGTAAAAGGAGGAAGTTTGGCCTGATTTAAAACCTCTACTGTTTCTACCACAATTTCGATATCTCCAGTAGGGATGTTTTGGTTTTTAGCAGAACGCTCGACCACTTCACCTTCAACTTGAATTACAGTCTCACGGCCGAGTTCTCTCAGTTTTTCTATGAGTTCAGCACTACTCCTTTCACTATCTAAAATAAGTTGGGTAATACCATATCGGTCTCTAAGGTCAATCCAAATCATAAAACCTTTGTCTCTCGATTTCTGAATCCAACCTGAGAGTTTGACCTTTTGACCACAGTTTGAAACTCTTAATTCTCCGCAATTATGAGATCTATACATGCTTCTTTTTAATTTGAAGCAAAAATAGTCAGTCCTAATCATTCTGCTTAAACATTTTTTAAAATGTTCTTTAATGTTAAATTAATGTAAATTATTTGTAAATTATTTGTATATTTGAATGGAATTTAAAGGAAAGCCTTATGAAAAGAATGATAATTAGCATGATTATAGTACTGTCTATACAGTTGAGCTATGCACAAGAAAGCAGCACAGAAACTAAGGAAATTACTACTACACTTAAGGTGTATAAGCAACAAGCTAAAAAGAAAGACCTCCAAGGTTTAACAGAGGTCACCTATTTTCACTCCAATGGAGAAGTTGCACAAACTGGGTTTTTAAAAGAAGACAAACCTCACGGTGAGTGGACGCAGTATGACCCTAAAGGACTTAAAATTGCAAGTGGTAGTTATAAGAATGGAAAGCGCCAAGGCAAATGGTTGTTTTGGAATTACGATACCCTTGACGAAGTTACCTTCAACAACAACAAAGTTGAACGCATTACTAAATGGAACAATACCAGCGTAGTGAGCAAGAATTAAAACAAAAAAGGTCCGAAACAATTCGGACCTTTTTTTTATGAAGCCATAACTGTTTGTTGTGGCTTTTTTAGTACTCTTAATTTGAGGCGATAACTGATGTGAAATAAGACTGGCACAATAATTAATGTGAGGAAGGTTGCGATGACCAAACCAAAAATCACTGTCCAAGCCAAGGGCCCCCAGAATATAACGTTGTCTCCACCTACATAAATTTTAGGATCAAAATCAGCCATTAGACTGATGAAGTTGATGTTTAAACCGATAGCTAAAGGAATCAGTCCCAGTACTGTTGTAACCGCTGTGAGGATTACCGGTCTTAAACGTGCCTTACCCGCCTGAATAACACAATGGGTAAATTCAGTAATCCCCAAATAATCTTTAGCTCCACAACCCAATTCCTCTTTTTTTCGCTGAATTAAGATATCGGCATAATCCAAAAGCACGACCCCGTTATTCACCACGATTCCAGCTAGAGCGATGATACCCATCATGGTCATCATAATGACAAAGGGCCAACCTGTAAGCATCAATCCTCCGAAAACACCTATAAGGCTAAAGAAGATAGCAATCATTATAATAATGGGCTTTGAAAGACCCTTAAATTGGAAAATCAAAATCAACATGATTAGGCCAAGGCCTGTAAAAAATGCGCCTATCAAAAAGTCTTGTTGTTTATTCTGCTCTTCGATTTGTCCTGTGTAATCGATGGAAACTCCTCTCGGAAAAGCTTCAAATCCTTTCATGTGCTCTTGAATTTCAGCAACAATTTCAACGGCATTTCCTCCTGGTTTTAATCCAGAATAAAGGCTTACTACTCGTTCACCGTCTTTGTGTTTAATCGCACTAAAGGTCGAGGTGTTTTTACTCGAAGCCAAAGCAGAAATGGGAATCTCTTTAATTTGACCATCAGCCATATCTCTAAAGATGACGCGCTGATCAAAAAGTGCAGAATTGTTATAGCGCTGTTCTTGATTAAATCTGACGTTGATGTCATAGTCTTCTCCTTCTTTCTTGTACACCCCAGCTTTGTCTCCAAATAATGACCTGCGAAGCTGCATTCCAATTTGGCCCACAGCGACATTTAGTTCTCCGGCCTTTTGACGATTCACCTGGACCTCCATTGAAGGTTTGTCTTTGTTGACATCTACTTTGAGACCTTCCATTCCGGCCACATTTTTCTTATTGATAAATACACTGATGCGTTCGGCAATGCTAATCAGCGTATCGTAATTCTCACCCTCTAATTCAATATTTACAGGATAGCCTGAAGGTGGTTCAACCAAGTCTTTCTCGACTGAAATCGTAACCCCTGGATAGATTCCAGCGAGTTCTTCTTGAATCTGTTTTCTCAGAGTCTCAGAATTTAATCCCTTCCTAAATTTAAACTCTTTCATACCTAAGGTAATTTTTCCTCGGTGTGGCATATCAGAAATTAAACCTGTTTCTGTAAATGGATTTTCAGCACCTCGACCGACTTGGGCAATATTGTATTCGACGAGTTCATTTTCATTTTCTACGATATAAGCATCGTCCTTGACGATTTTAGCCACACGCTTTTCAATTGCTTTGGTAATCGCATTGGTTTTTTCTATTGCGGTACCCTGTGGGTATTCGATATAGACGAAAATTTGATTGGGAATGTTATCTGGAAAAAACTCAATCTTCGTTCTACCACTGCCCACAGAAGCTCCAAAACTCATAAAGGCCGCGATGAGTAACATCAAGGTGGTTGCAAAAAAGAAATAGACGTTTCTTCCTCTGAGTGCAAATTTCAATTGTTTCTCGTAAAAGTTTTCGAAACGCACCAAGATAATGGTCTGAAATTTATACGCCCAACCACGAATCCCGTAACGGTATATCCAAAACATGGCTGAAACAACGATCATTAGGGTTCCAAGACCTCTAAGTGGCCCTCCAATTAAAATGATAAACAGGCCAAAACCTCCAAAAATCGAAGTCATTCTCACTAGTGTTTTAAAAGGGATAACAGTATCTCCAACAGTCATAAACTTTGAAACCAACATCGAATTGATAAATATGGCCACAAAAAGTGAAGAACCTAATACCACTGAGAGCGTAATAGGGAAAAAGATCATGAATTGCCCCATAACCCCTGGCCATAGACCTAAGGGAACAAAAGCTGCCACCGTAGTCGCTGTAGAAATAATAATAGGTACTGCAATTTCGCCGATTCCCTGTTTCGCAGCTTGAATGCGACTCATTCCCTCTTGTTCCATCAAACGATAGACATTTTCAACCACCACTACTCCGTTGTCTACCAACATTCCTAAGCCCATAATTAACCCGAATAAAATCATGGTGTTCAGCGTATAGCCCAAAGCACTGAGAATCATAAAAGACATAAACATCGACATCGGAATAGCGAAACCGACAAAAATGGCGTTTTTGAATCCTAAAAAGAACATCAAAACACCTACCACAAGTATAATTCCAAAAATGATATTGTTAACCAAATCATCTACTTGACTCAAGGTTCTTTCACTGGAATCGTTAGTAATACTCAGATCGAGATTAGGTGGAAAATAATTAACTCTTGCCTCTTCTACAATGGCTCTAATTTTTTCAGAAGCTTTGATGGCATTTGCTCCAGAACGCTTTTTGATATCGAGCATTACCACACTTTGGCCTTTCTCTCGGGCATAAGTAGTTGTCTCTTTTGGCTTGAATTTCACCTCTGCGATATCTTTCAAATAAACAGCTCCGCGTTCAGATTTCACCACAAACTCTTCGAGCTCTACAGGCTTTTGAATCTCTCCCAAAACCCGTATGGTTCGACGTTGTCCGCTGTTGACTAAATTACCTGCAGAGAGTGTCATATTTCCGTTGCGAATACTATTGATGACATCGTCAAAACTTACCTGTGCAGACATCATTTTATAAATGTCTACGCCGACCTCCACTTCTTTGTCTTGAACACCCCTGAGATCTACGCCCTTAACCTCTTCTACTTTTTCAATATCGTCTTCTAGATATTCTGCAAAGGCCTTGAGTTGTTCTACACGATAATCTCCACTCAGATTTACATTTAATAGCGGTAGAGCTTCTGATATGTTAAGATCGAATACACTTGGTTCGACCTTAGCTCCATTGAAGACGGGCCAATCTTCTGAGGCTTTTTCTGCATCAACCTCGTCTTTTACCCGTTGCTCGGCTTCAGGAATCGAAAGCTCTTGATCAAATTCAACAGTTATAATCGCATAATCTTCTTGAGAAGTAGAAACTACTTCAACCACATCTGAGATGTTTTTCAATCGATCTTCTAGGGGATCGGTTATAAGACGTTCCATGTCTTCTGCCGTATTTCCTGGATAGATCGTACTGATGAAAATCTTAGTCTCTTTTACTTCGGGGAATTCCTCTCTTGGCATAGAGAGGTATGAAGAAACCCCGATAAACAAAAAGATTGAAATCATGACATAGATTACCGATGGATTATCTATGGCCCATGAAGAAGGCTTAAATTCTTTTATTTTGTGTTTTAAATTATCCATTTTCATTAGTCTAGGCTACTTACAATTTCAACTTCTTGATTGTCTCTGACTCTACGTGCTCCCTCTGCGACTAAACGATCGCCAACCGCTATTCCCGAAATCACTTCCATAAGGTCGCCTTGGGATTTTCCGGTCTCAACGATACGTCTTTGCACAATGCTTTTGTTATTCTCGTTTTCGATCACGTATACAAATTGATTACCCTCGGCATTTTCTGAGAGTAAACTTTGAGGAATCAATACGGCATTTTCATTGAAGTAATCACGAATCTGAACCTTGGCTGTTAGATTCGGCTTGATGTCTTTATTTTCGTTATTGAGCTTCACTTGGGCTTTGAAAGATCTATTACCTGGATTGACAAAACTTCCCGTATGGTGGATAGCTGTTTCAACTGTTCTATTCAAAACAGGAATAAATACCTTGGTTTTTGTACCGTTCACTACAGTAGCCACATAGGCTTCTGGCACATCGACCTCAAGGTACATTTCAGTGAGGTTGACTACCCGAAAAAGTGCAGAGCCAGCGCCGGGTGCAACCACTGCCCCTTCTTCAAAAAATACCTTGTCTATTCTACCTGTAAAAGGAGCGTAAGCCTTTGATTTTTTCAGTTGCTGTTCTAAGGATGCTTTGGCTTGAACACTCGCTTCATAAGCAGTCTTTGCCTGCAAAAACTGAATTTCAGAACCAATTTTTTGATTCCATAAACGTTCTTGTCGCTCAAAAGTAGTCTTGGCCAATGCGAGTTGAGCTTCGAGTTGGGTCAATTGGCTTGACATTCCCCCATCGTCTACACTTGCAATTAACTGTCCTTTTCGGACAGTCTGTCCTTCCTTGACGTAAACCTTTTTTAAAGTTCCGGGCATTTGAGGATAGACCAATAAGTTTTGCTTGGTTTGAACACTCCCTTGTAATTCAATATAATGTTCGAAAGGTTGATTCGTTACTTCAAAAACACTGACTAGCGCAAGTGAACCCTTTTCGCCCATGTTGGAGATGGCGTCATCTAGCAATTCAATCTGTTTTTCAATTATAAGTTTTTCTTCTGTAAGCATTGCTCTTGTTCCTCTAAGCTCAACAAGGTTTCTGTCTTCAATGAGTTGCTCAACCGATTTTTGTTTATCGGCACATGCCGCAAATAACAATAGTGCAAATAATGTTTTGATGTGTTTCATATTTTTTGATTGATTATTAAAGTGATGTATTCATTAAATTTTCGAGTTCGACTCTGGAAGTAATAAGATTTTGCATCGCCATTAAATACTCTTTCTGACTCTCGTACAGTTGAAGCTGCGCCTGTCTCAAATCAAAACTGCTGCTGATTCCCTCTTTAAATTTGATTTCATTTTTTTGAGCGATACGCTCGGCGAGTTTTAAATTTTGACGACTGTTATTGTACAAATCGATGGCCAGTTCATAGGCACTGCTTTTGTTAGCGTAATCAAGCTCGAGAAGAGATATGGTTTCTTCTTTCTGCGTTTTAGCCTGTTCGTAAGCAATTTTAGCACGCTGTGTTTGAGCTGTTCTCAAAAGAGAACTGAAAATGGGAATTTCAAGATTGACACCAACAACGGAAGACTGAAACCACTGATTGTCTTCACCCAAGAAATTAAAAGAATCTGAAAAACTATTTTGACCATAAGACCAAAAAGCAGATAGGGTTGGTAAGGCTTTACTCTTAGCCAATTTCAGCTCTAAAGAACGTTGACTATTTAAGTTTGACACCATTTTAAAATCTATATTTTGGTCTAACTCAAAACTTCTTTCTGAGAGTGCTCCGATAGCGTCTTTAGCAATGATATCATCGATACTTTCGCTAAGTTGAAGCTCGGCTGAAATCGGTCTTCCCATGACAAGGTTCAACATCTGTTGACTAATTTCAACAAGACGCTTGCTGTTTTTCAACTTACTTTCTATGTTGAAGCTTGTAATTTTTAATTGCTCTAGTGCTTCTTCTTCGATGAGTCCATTTTCCATAAGAGCAGTCACCTCTCTTATACTTTGATCTAGGTTGCCCTTATTCATTGACAACAAGGCTGTACCTGCCTCGGCAATAAGTACATTGGTGTAGGATTTAACTGTTTGTGTACGCACTTCTAACTGCGTTTTTTCGAATACGTTTTTACTGTAATCCAAGAAGGTTTTTGTGGCTTGTACGCCTACGATATAACTTCCATCAAAGAGTAATTGATTCCATTGTACATTTGCATTCATCGATTGGGGTTGTCCAAAAACTACTGTGGTGTAGGTGCCTGGGGCTCCTCCAAAAAATTCGGCGGGTATCTGGGCAACAGGCTGTTTTAACTGATTTTGATACTGCACAGACCCAGCAATTTGAGGCAAGCCTGAGGCAATAGTCATCCACTTTTGAGCTTCAGCGTCTTTTAAATCTCGATTGGCATTTTTCAAATTTCGATTGAAATCTAGAGCGTAATCTATGGCTTCATTCACACTAAAACGCGTGCGTTGATTTTCTTGAGCACCGATTGCTGCACTGTATAGTACAAGCATGGTGAGCAACACTTTTTTCATTCTGATTTATTTTGATTGATATTGATTTAAGTAAGCTAATCCTTGATTAGATGCGATTCCTCGAACGTGATAATCCAAGAAGGCTAATGTGATTTTATTGTATTCAAAGAGACGATCTGGATATACTTTTTTATCTGCAAAAGACATATAGTTAACAAAGTGTATTCGAGCCGTAAACTCCAAATCAAGTTCGGGGCGATAGCAACCTACTTCAATTCCTCTTTTGAGATTTTGGGTCAAAATGCCGTGCATCATTTCAAATTTGCCCTGGCGTTGGCTCTCATAGAGCTTAGGGAAATACTTTTGCAATTGATACTGTGGTGAGCTCTTTTCATTTTTTAAATGCTTGCGCACAATCTGTCTAATCTCGTAAAGTTCTTCAATGGGATGTAAAAGCTTTTGCTGAATTTCTGCGATCTCAGTATAGATTACCTCTGACAACTTTTCCGTACAGCACTTGACCAGCTGGGTCTTATTTTCAAAGATTGAATAAATGGTTTTTTTGGAAATGGCCATTTCTTTAGCGAGATCATCCATAGTCACGCTTTTGAAGCCCAATTCTAAAAACAGCGAAGTCGCCACTTCTATAATTTTCTTTTTCATAGCAGTACAAAATTACCTCTGGAAACTTTAAGAACAAAAAAAGTTTCTAGAGTTTACAAAAATTTAACAATGCCTTTCTTTTAAGTCTTAACTTTGACACAGAAAAAAATGAAAGCATTTAGTCCTTATATCGCACTTTTAGAAGACTTTTTTCAATCCAATTTAAAGTCTGAACCTCCTCATGGATTATACGACCCCATAACCTACATTATGGGTCTTGGAGGAAAAAGACTACGTCCTGCCCTACTCATGGCTTCAGGAGAATTATTTGGCGCCAAAAAAGAAGATTTAATTCAAGCGGCAGCGGCTATAGAATTGTTTCACAATTTTACCTTGGTACACGACGACATTATGGATGAAGCTCCACTGCGAAGGGGGCAAGAAACCATTCATCAAAAATGGGATCTTAATACCGGTATTCTATCTGGAGATGCTATGCTCATAAAGTCTTATCAGCTCTTTGAATCTTATCCGGCCGAAGTACAGGTGCAATTGGTTCAACTTTTTTCAAAAACAGCACTAGAGGTTTGTGAAGGGCAGCAGTACGATGTTGAGTTTGAAAATCAGGAGAATGTCGAATTAGCGAATTACATTAAAATGATTTCGTATAAGACTGCCGTACTTATTGCGGCTGCACTTAAAATGGGTGCAATTATTGCAAATGCATCTGAAAAAGAACAAGATCAACTCTACGATTTTGGATTGAATTTAGGAATTGCTTTTCAAATACAAGACGATTATTTAGACGCCTTTGCCGATCCTGAGAAGTTTGGCAAGCAAGTTGGTGGAGATATTGTCGAGAATAAAAAAACCATTCTAGTCATCAAAGCCCTTGAATTTGCATCTGAAAATCAGGAAGAAAAACTTCGTGATTTACTCGCTACACAATCTGTAGACCAGAACCAAAAAGTAGAAACCGTAAAGCAACTTTTTGTAGACACAGGTTCTGCTGCATTTACAAAAGCTGAAGTAGAACGCTTCACCAAAATAGCATTTGCTTCTCTGGCTGAATTACACATCGCAAACGAAAAAAAGAAATTACTTTTTGACTTTGCGCAAGAATTGATGGTCAGAGATCTCTAACTAAAATCCTTTAACAACCCTACACAACAAAGCTTTTATAAAAGGCCATGGTTTTGGTGCTGCCATTACCATGACATCTTCGGTAAATGAAGTTTTTTCTTCTAAGAATTTTAAAATAAGAGGCGCCTTTCTTCTCTTGAACAACGAGGTGAAAATAGCTGCGCCTTTTTCGTTCGATCGGTATAAAATATCCAATAGAAGCATGTCATAAATCCAAAATTTTCCAGCAGAGTAAAAGTCTTTTAAATCTTTTTCTCTGCTTAAAAACAAGGCCAATGCTTTTGATTTTTCTTGAGAAGACTTAAATGTATATCCCGTACTAGCTTTAGTCCAACCCCCTGCCATACCAATAGGCATGATTTTAGAAGTAGTCTTTTTCCAAAGGGGGTAGCAACACATAGGTATATTACCGCTTTCTATCTGAATAACCTTGTAAGGTTTAAATGTCATCTCTTTGAGATAGCTGACTATTTCATCTTCGTACTCCTTTTTTGCAAGGGGTTCTGCAGAGAACAAGGTGTACTCTACTAGCGCTTTATTTTTCGAAAATGGGAGTACGTACATGAAGCGTGTGTTGCCTCTTTGTTCGACCGTAAAATCCATAAATTTTGGGGTGAGCTCATCAAAAACATCCTCTTCAGTCTCAACAAACCAGCCGATAAAATGCTGCTGTAAAACGGGATATTTTGTTTGATTTTTTAATTCTGGATAATTAAATCTTGAATCAAATACGAGCTTAGTTTGATAGGTGTTTTGCGATTGACACTGAATCGTAACCCCCTGGTCAGTCTCTACACAGTCTTGCACCTCCTCATGACGTATGAGAATGTTTTTGTGTTTGAGAAATTCAGCGTCAAAATGATGATGAAAAGCCGTGCCTTCAATCGTTTTGTAACGATAAGGATGCATTCGATGCAAGTAACTCTTTTGTTTATAGGCCACCTCAAATTGAGACCATTCATGCAGTAACAAATGATCGAGTTCACCTTCACCTCTTTCCCAATAACTCCAAGTTCGATCAAGTCTTTGGTCGTCACCACGATCTATAATCAGAATTCGCTTTTGACTAAAAAAAGGAATTTTGGTCATTTCATAGGCTAAAAGAGTACCTGCCGCACCTGCACCTATAATTGTATAATCGAATTGTTCTTGCACTGTTGTAAATATACACAAAGGACTATTGATTATTTTGAAATATCATTTTTTAGATTCATCTAAATTTATATTTTTGTTAAAAAAAATAAATGCTTAGTCGTAGCGAAGAAAATTACCTCAAAGCAATATTTCATTTGAGAATAGAAAAAAACAGTGCCGTATCGACTACTGAATTGGCAGAACACCTCAATACCAAACCCTCTTCTGTCACCGATATGCTGCAAAGACTCAATAGCAACAAATGGGTGGACTATCGCAAATACAGAGGGGTTATTCTAAGTCGAAATGGTGAACAAGCTGCACTAAAAATAATTCGTAAACACCGTTTGTGGGAAGTTTTTTTGGTAGAGCACCTAAACTTTAGTTGGGATGAAGTTCACGAAGTAGCTGAGCAACTAGAACACATTCAAAGTGAACAACTCACTTCTTCCTTAGATCAGTTTTTAAATTTCCCCAAATACGATCCTCACGGAGATCCCATTCCTGACGCAACACTTCAGCTCTCGAGAAGAACTAAAAAACTCTTGAGCAATTTTAAACGAAAAGAATGTGGGGTTTGTATTGGCGTTAAGGACAGTTCCGCTGATTTCCTTAAGGTTCTCGACCGTCTATCGATTTCTTTAGGCAGTGAAATCCAAATTATTGATATTGAAGAATTCGACCAAAGCATGAGGATTGCTGTCGATGGTCAACAAAAATACATCTCTACAAAAATCGCTTCTAACCTTTATTTAAATCCAATATGATGAATGAAATAATAACTTATTTTGAATCTCTCAATCCTGTTTATGCGGCATTTTTAGCCACCTTATTCACTTGGGGATTAACTGCAGCTGGCGCTGCCTTAGTTTTTCTTTTTAAGAGTATGAATCGTGCAGTATTGGATGGAATGCTTGGGTTTACTGGAGGTGTAATGGTCGCTGCGAGTTTTTGGTCATTACTCGCGCCCGGAATTGAAATGAGTGAAGGAGAAGGATTTGTGAAAGTCATACCCGCTGCTGTTGGATTTTTGTTGGGCGCCATCTTTATTTTTTTACTCGATAAAGTACTTCCTCATTTACATATCAACTTCAAAGAATCTGAAAAGGAAGGTATTAAAACACCGTGGCATCGCACTACATTATTGACACTTGCTATTACTTTACACAACATTCCTGAAGGGCTTGCTGTAGGAGTTTTATTTGGGGGGGTGGCCGCAGGTTTTGAAGGAGCCTCAATAGGCGCGGCTGTGGCACTTGCTCTCGGCATAGGATTACAAAATTTTCCTGAAGGATTAGCAGTCGCTATGCCACTGCGAAGAAGTGGTCTTTCACGCACCAAAAGCTTTTTATACGGACAATCTTCTGCGATAGTTGAACCTATAGCTGCTGTACTAGGAGCTTGGGCAGTTCTGACTTTTGAACCTATTTTACCCTATGCCTTAAGTTTTGCTGCAGGCGCAATGATTTTTGTGGTTGTTGAAGAAGTCATTCCTGAAACCCAGCGTGACAAATACACCGATATAGCCTCTATGGGGTTTATCGGAGGGTTTATAGCAATGATGTGTTTAGACGTAGCTTTAGGCTAGAGACTTTGCGGTATTCGCTGCATGAGCTCTTCGAGTTCAAGTTTGTATTCATATTGCAAATCTTCATGCAACTTTAGAATACTTTTTTCAGCGAGTAGAAGTTGTCTAAAGGCTATTTTTTGAATGACCCTGTCATTGATATAAGTTTCGAAATCCGCTGCAATAGAAACATAAGCCAAGAGCAAGCGTACTTCGACTTCTTTGTCGGCTGCGTATTTGATGTATTTTTTGAGCACGCGCAGTATCCGTCTACATCCCTTTCTTTTGTAGTAGGCCGTTTTTAATCGGTAATTTTCAAATTCTTCCTTAATTTCTAGGGTGATTTCATAAACATAAGTATCTAAATCATCTACTTCAAAAAGCAAAAAAGTCAATAGTTCTTTGTTTTCTTTTTTGAACTTGACCATTCGAAGTAAAAGTCCTATAAGCTCTTCTCTACCGAGTGTGCTTAACGTGTCTTTGAGTTGTTTTATCGAGGCTGTATCCATTTTGTTTAAGGATGCTGTGAATTTATCGTGAATTTATGCCGTCAAACGATACCGTCATTATTTTGTAAGAATAATACTTAATTTTCATCTCTATATTTGAATAAACCCAAAAATCATGACAAATAAGGTTCTTACTCTACTCCTTGTAACATTGCAGTTCACCTATGGTTTTCAAAAAGAATCACTACAACTCGATGATATTTTTGAACTGCAATACGCAAGTGATCCACAAATTTCTCCAGATGGAAGATACGTAGTCTATCGCAAAATGGGCCACGATAAAATGAAAGATAGGGCAACAGGATCACTTTGGATTATGAAATCTGACGGTAGTGACCATCACAAACTCACTTCACGAGAAAAGAGCGAGTCTATTGCACGCTGGTCACCCTCGGGAGATCGCATCGCTTTTGTAAGCAGCGCAGGTGAGGGCAGTGAGGTTTTTATATATTGGATGAAAAGCCAACAAAGTGCTAAAATTTCTCAACTTGATCAAGGCCCGTCGAGTCTAACCTGGACTCCCGATGGTAAACATCTTGCTTTTAGCATGTTTATACCAAGTCCAGCTCCTGTCATCGCAAAGATTCCAGCAAAACCAAAAGGTGCTAAATGGGCTGCAAAACCCAGAGTAACTGACCGCTTAAAACACGAGTCCGACGGAAGAGGATATATGAAACCAGGATTTTCACACCTCTTTATTATGTCTGCCGAAGGCGGAGCAATGCGCCAATTGACAAGTGGAGATTACAATCATCGAGGGCAACTTAGTTTTTCTGCTGATGCCAAACGCCTTTACTTCTCTGCCAATCGAAATGAAAACTGGGAATACGATTTTAGAAACTCTGAAATCTACAGCCTAAACATGGATAATTTAGCCGTTACAGCGATTACGGACCGACAAGGACCAGACCGCATGCCCAAGGTTTCTCCTGACTGTCAATACATCGCTTATTTAAGCTTTGAAGATAAAGTTCAAGCGCACCAAAGCATGAAATTGCAATTGATGAAGCTAGATGGATCTGAAAAAATGGTACTTACCGATGAGCTCGATTTAGATATTAAAAATATGTATTGGGATGCTAATGCCGGAGGTTTGTACCTCAGCTACGATGAAAACGGTAATGGAAAAATCGGATATATCGATTTGAAGAAAAAATTTAGACCTCTCGCATCGAATGTAGGAGGAACAACTATAGGCAGACCATACGCAAGTGGATCTATGAGTGTTTCAAACCAAGGAACTGTAGTTTACACGCACAGCACTCCGGAGCGCCCTTCGGATTTAGCTATAAAGCGTAAAAATAACAAAGCGCCTTACCTTATAACGCAACTCAACGAAGACCTTTTTGCAAATCGAACCTTGGGTCAAGTTGAAGAAATATGGTACAGCTCAAGTTTTGATCAAAGACCAATTCAAGGTTGGATTGTTTATCCACCGAATTACGATGCCTCAAAAAAATATCCTTTCATGGTCGAAAACCATGGAGGACCTATTTCAAATTACGGTGATCGTTTTTCATTTGAAATGCAATTGTATGCGGCTTCGGGATACATCGTGTTTTATCCAAACCCAAGAGGAAGTACAAGTTATGGAGAAGAGTTTGCGAATTTATTATATCACAATTATCCCGGTGAGGATTATATCGATGTTATGGACGGGGTTGACGCTTGTATCGCCAAAGGAATTGCTCATGAAGACCAACTCTTTGTAGCAGGTGGTAGTGCAGGTGGTATCATGTCAGCTTGGATGATAGGAAAAAATGATCGTTTCGAAGCGGCTGTTGTAGTTAAGCCCGTTGTAAATTGGATATCAAAAACCTTAGTGGCAGATAACTATTACGGTTATGCTAATACTAGATTTCCAGGTCAACCTTGGGAGAATTTCGAGGCTTATTGGAATTTCTCTCCGCTATCATTAGTAGAGAATATCCAAACCCCCACTATGGTAATGGTGGGCATGAATGATCTCAGAACACCTCCTAGTGAATCTAAGCAACTGTATCACGCTTTGAAACTCAGAAAAGTTGAAACGGTTTTGGTAGAAATTCCTGAGGCGAGTCATGGCATTGCGAATCGCCCGAGTAATCTTATGACCAAGATTGCGCATACTTTAGCATGGTTTAATCGATATACCACTTTATGATCAGACGAGTACTCCCTCTAATTGCCTTTTTTACCTTTAGTTTTTCATCTTACGCTCAGCACACCCTTCGTGTTGAAATAAGTGGAGCTAGGGACCTTATTGGTGAGATGAGTGTAGCGATATACAATCAAAAGGATGCTTTTTTAGATTTTAAAAAAGTCTATAAAGCCAAAACTCAAAAGGTATATAACGCTACAAATCTTTTGAGTTTTACCAATTTAGAACCAGGCGAGTATGCTATTGCCGTTTTTCACGACGCCAATGTGAATCAAAAATTAGACAAGAATTTTTTAGGCATTCCCAAAGAGGCGCTTGGATTTTCTATTGGAAAAATGAAAGCTTTTGGACCTCCTACTTTTGAGGAGTGCAAATTTGTATTAGATGAAAATAAAACAATAAAAATTGAGCTTAGTAAGTGGTGATTTCTATGGCTCCGTTTCCACCTCTGGAACCATATTTTGAAGCCTCCGCTACTTTTACAACCTTAATAGATTTTACAGAGTTTGGGTCGATGAGTACACGTAAATCTCTAAAAGAATTTCCCACAATAAATCCATTGACAACGTAAAGAGGTTCGAAACTTTTTTCGCCATTAAACGAATTGGCTGCAGCCATTAAGACAGGAACTCCTCTTGACATGAAAATTCCCGGTTTTTGACGCAAAAGATCCATCAGTGTCATAGAAGTTCTATTGCGATTATTAAGCTCATCCCTCAATTCACTAGCTCCTATTGTTGATGCCGATTTTGAACTCCCACAAGAGGCAATCAATAGCATTAGAAAAATGATTAAATAATTTTGTTTCATTTGGAACCGCATTTACAATTTGATGATACGCATGTGTGTTTGGATGACTTGTTTGTCTTATTCAATGGTAATAAAGAATACTTTAATACTCCAAAATGCTTTAACAAATAAGCCAAAGAAATGAATAAACTGATTCCAACTAAAACATATTGCATAGCTTAAATATAGGGAATAATTAATTGATAACTACCTACTGCACATATGTAAGCTATAAGCGTCATGGCGCCAAACTGCAGCATAGGCCATTTCCAGCTGTTGGTTTCTTTTTTTACAATGGCAAGGGTGCTCATACATTGCATGGCAAAGGCGTAAAAGAGGAGTATAGCAATTCCAGAGGCCAAGTTAAAACGTTTCAATCCACTTGAGGTGCGTTCGGAATCCATTTTTTCTCGAATGGTTTGTTGATCTTCTTCATCAACGCTATAAATCGTAGCTAAGGTTCCAACAAACACTTCTCTTGCTGCAAAAGAGGTGATAAGTGCTATTCCTATTTTCCAATCTAGGCCCATGGGTTTCACCATAGGTTCGATTGCTTTACCCATATATCCAATGAATGAATGTTCTAATTTGTAGTTGGAGATTTCCTGCTCAACAGCTTCTTTAGTCCAATTCATTTTCGATGCTTCAACCTTACTAGTCACTATTTGTTCGGCATTTTTAAAATCCTTTCCTATTCCATTAGAACCTAAAAACCAAATAATTACCGAAAGTGCTAAAATCAAACGTCCAGCCTCAGTTAAAAAACTTTTAGTCTTTTCATATACGGTGATTCCCACATTTTTAAATTGGGGTCTGCGTAACGGAGGCATCTCTACCATGAAGAAGTCGGTCTTTGGAATTTTTAACACCCCATTAAGCACGGCAGCTGCTAATAAAGCCATAGCAAAACCTAAAAAATAAAGCAGGGTCAGTACTAAAGGTTGTAATCCGAGTCCTAGAAAACGCTCATTTGGAATGACGAGTGAAATGATGATTAAATAGACGGGGAGCCGAGCCGAACAAGTGGTAAAAGGCACTACTAAAATAGTAATCAAACGGTCTTTCCAATTCTCGATATTTCTCGTGGCCATAACAGCAGGAATCGCACAAGCCGTCCCAGTCATCAAAGGTACAATACTCTTACCGCTCAATCCGAAAGGTCGCATGAGACGATCCACCATAAATACCACTCGTGACATATAACCGCTCTCCTCGAGTAAAGCAATGAAGAAACTCAAAAAAGCGATTTGGGGGATAAAGATGACCACCCCTCCTATTCCAGCTATAAGCCCATCAGACAGCAAATCGGCAAAAACTCCAGCTGGCAAGCTGTTTTGAACGACTTGAGCTAGGCCTGCAAAAAGCTCGTCAATGGCATCCATGGGAATACTACTAAAGTCAAAAATAACTTGAAAAATTGTAAGGAGAATTGCTCCAAAAATGATAAAGCCTAGGAATTTATTGGTCAGTACTCGATCGAGATGACCCTCCCACCCATCTGCTTTTAGCCTGTTTTTGATATAAGCTTTGCTTATTGCTGCATTTATGAATTTATAACGCAGTACAGTTTCTTTATGTTGTAATTTTTTTAACTCCGCTTTTGTTTTGGTACTAGTCAAGTCTTCCTTTTGGAGTGGGGGGTTTTTCTCTATGGGCATGAAATTCACATCCTGGGTAATGAGCAACCAAAGTTTATAGGGGTCAAAACTTGAAAAGATCGATTTTAATTGTTCAAAATAGACCTGATCTATAGCGGTAATATCAGTACATGTATCAGTATTTAGTTCTTGGTGATTTACGAGCTGGGTTTTAAGCTCATCAATTCCTAATTCACTTCGAGTACTGATCAAAATGACTTTAGTGTTTAGTTCTTTTTCTAGTGTTTCTACATCGATTTCAATCCCTTTTTTGGCCATTCGATCAGCCATATTAATGACTAACAGGGTTGGTATTTTCAAATCTTTAATCTGTGTAAAAAGCAAAAGATTTCGCTTGAGATTTTCTACCTCAGCTACGACAACAATCACCTCTGGGTGATCTGTATTCTTTTTATTAAGTAATATTTCGACTACTACACTCTCATCTAAAGAAGTTGTATTCAAACTATAAGTACCTGGTAAATCAATGATGTCTGCAGTGGTAGATTCATTCAAACTACAGCGCCCTGTTTTTTTCTCAACCGTGATACCGGGGTAATTTCCAACCTTTTGACGCAATCCTGTAAGGGCATTGAACACAGAGGTTTTTCCCGTATTAGGGTTACCAACAAGAGCAACTTTAAGGGAATTTGAACTCATGGTTAGGCTCTTTGCATTTAGACCGTTTCAACAAAAATTCTAACGGCAGTTTCTCTTCGAATAGCAATTTGTGATCCTTCGAGTTCCACACAAATGGGGTCTTTTAAAGGGGCTATACTGTGAAGCACAATTTGATTGCCTGGAAGACACCCTAATTCTAATAATTTCACTGGCACGGCATCCTCTTCAAATGAGGCTATTGTGGCCCTCTCTCCTACCTTGAGTTGTGACAGCTTCTTCACTTTTCTTATTTAGAATTATTTTAAGTAGTCAAAAATAATGAAAATATTGAAGGAATTAATTGGAGTAGGTACTTTTTAAAATCGCAATGTCTCGAATCAACTTCTCAACCTCTTCTTTATTTGTGCCATCGTAGTAACCCCTTATGCGACGTTCTTTATCAATGAGCATAAAATTCTCAGTATGAATCATATCGTAGGCTCCGCCATCGCCGTCTTCCATTACCGCCATGTATGATTTTCTGGCTAATTCATAAATCTGTTTTTTATTACCGGTAACCAAGTTCCACTTTAAATCGACAACCCCTTTTTCTATCGCGTATTTCTTTAATTGCGCGACAGAGTCAATTTCTGGGGTAACCGAGTGAGACAAAAGCAACACCTCATTATCGTTTTTAAATTCATTTTGAACCTCAGCTAAATTGGCAGTCATTACCGGACAGATCGAGGGACATGTCGTAAAGAAAAAATCTGCTACGTAAATTTTATCTGCATAGGTGTCTTGGGTAATCGTATCTCCATTTTGATTGACCAATTTAAAGTCTGCAATTGTATGGTATTTTCTTACGTATTGCATGCTGCTGTCTACTAGTGTTGCACTCACCATATTCGGCTGATAAATCGGCAGGCGCTCTTTGGGCTTTAAGGCGTTGTAAAACAAGAATACAATGATTACAGAAAGTATTCCTAAGACTGCAAAAAAGAATTTAAATCTAGAAAAGAAGTTAATCATTTCACAAAGGTAGTTTCTACGCTTTTATTTTAAACATATTAAGGTAACTTTGCAGCCATAATTTTAAGCTATGGCCATTCAAATTGTACAATTTTTTATAAGCCTTTCTATTTTAATTATTCTTCACGAGTTGGGGCATTTCATCCCTGCCAAACTATTTAAGACTCGTGTAGAAAAATTTTATTTGTTTTTTGATATAAAATATTCGCTCTTCAAGAAAAAAATTGGAGAAACAGAATACGGTATAGGGTGGCTTCCACTCGGTGGCTATGTAAAAATCTCTGGCATGATAGATGAGTCTATGGACAAGGAACAAATGAACCAGCCAGTTCAAGACTATGAATTTAGAGCTAAACCTGCATGGCAGAGACTCATCATAATGGTCGGTGGAGTTACAGTTAACTTTATTTTGGCAGTAATCATTTACATCGGTTTGGCATGGGCTTATGGTGACCAGTACATCCCCATGGATAGCCTCAAAGGTGGAGTTTGGGTCGTAGAAGAAGAAATTGGAGATGCTGCAGGATTAAAAACTGGAGATAAGATTCTGGCCATAGACGGAACAGCAATTGAATCGTTTCGTTCGGTCTTCTTAGAATTGGTCAATGGCGAAGAGGTCACACTTATTAGAGATGGAAAAACACAAACAAAAGATATTCCCGTAGGCTTCATCTCGAAACTTATTGATGACGATGAGAAAGCCCGCTTTTTAGCTTATCGCATTCCATTTATGATTGGAGGGATTCCTGAAGACTCGCACAATGCTAATGCAGGGCTTGAAGTTGAAGATCAGATTCTTAGTTTAGGTGACGATAAGGTCGAGTTTTATGATGAAGTCAAATCGATCTTAGAAAAATATAAGGGTCAAGAAATTAGCGCAGAAGTTAAAAGAGTAAGCGGCGCTGTGGAATCGGTTAACCTTATGGTTAGTGACTCAGCCACCATAGGTGTTTTAAGCGGAATTCCTCCCATTAAAACTCTAGAAGATTTAAATTACTTAGGGGTAACTCAAGTAGACTACAATTTTTTTCAAGCATTTCCGGCTGGAATTGACAAAGGAGTTAGTACACTTGGATCTTATGTAAAGCAATTAAAGAAAATATTTAATCCTGCTACTGGAGCCTACAAAGGAGTTGGAGGATTCGCTGCCATTGGAAGTTTATTTCCAGATACATGGAGCTGGGCTGATTTTTGGTCAACTACCGCTCTTATTTCGATTATTTTGGCCTTTATGAATATTTTGCCTATACCCGCACTAGATGGCGGTCATGTCATGTTTTTACTGTATGAAATGGTCTCTGGCAGAAAGCCAAGCGATAAGTTTATGGAGGCTGCGCAAATGGTCGGATTCTTTCTACTGATTGCCCTACTTTTATTTGCAAACGGTAACGATTTGTATAAGTTTATTTTCAAATAATAACGTCATAAATAATATTCGCACAAAGCTTTCGTTATTATTTGTGCAGATTGAGATAAACATTATATTTGCACCCGCTTATTAAGCCAAATTCCTCCTTAGCTCAGTTGGTTAGAGCATCTGACTGTTAATCAGAGGGTCCAAGGTTCGAGTCCTTGAGGGGGAGCAACAGCCCATCAGAGATGATGGGTTTTTTTATGCCTTGTATTTACTGGGCTCGCATCAAGTCAACACCTTCACAATTTCAAGATGTTAAGGCTATTAAAGATACGAAATAAGCTTGGCAGTTTCCACTAAATTTGGCTAAAACTGCCAGATTTTGGCACTTATTTGGCAGTAAATTATAGAATAAATAGTGGCTTTTTGAATTGATGTAAAATGAATAATTCCGAGTTGGAGTATTCCACTTTTATGAATTCATTAATTGAACATTACCATTATAAAAGTTAGAGGATATCCCATAACGATCCCTTTATTTTTATTCTTTATTATGTAAATTGAAAGTTTAAATCAAGCATAATGAAAAATTTGATAACAATTTGTTTTTTTCTTTATACTCATATGACTTACAGTCAAATTGGTAAAAATAACATTGAAGATATTGCAAATGATTTTATAAGCTCACTTACTCCAGATTTAAGAGAGAAAACACTTTATGAATTAAATAGCTCTGAAAGGACAAAGTTTTATTTTATTCCAATTGAACGAAGAGGTGTGAGCTTGAATAACTTAAATAA
>NZIQ01000009.1 GCA_002691685.1 Flavobacteriaceae bacterium
ACCGTATCTTTTTTTCTAGCCTTAGGATTTTTTAAATCTAGGATTTCTTGAAATTTTTCTGCACTAAGATTTTGTCGTAATCTGTTTTCTTCATTTTCAGCAATTTTTCGAGCCGCTTCTTGAGCTTCTTCTGGGCTAGGTTTAAGAATCTGTAATTCTATACGTTTTTTGGTAAACTCAAGCAGTGTGCTTTGAACAATAGCAGTTTCAAATGGATCAAGATCTACTCTTTCTTTAATTACAAGAAGTTGTTGTTCAACAATTTCCTCAGCAGTTGGTGGTGCAGCCTCTTCATTAGGAACACTAGGCCTTGGAATTCCTGTTGCCCCTCTACCATATCGGTTATAGCCATATCCTCCGTAGCCTCCGTAGCCTCCATATCCTCCGTATCCTCCATAGCCATACTGGCCATAAATTGGAATTGATGTCATTAGCACAATAAGGAACAAAAAAAGTTTTTTCACATTATTAGGACGAATATCTATCATGTTCGTTTAGTTTATAAATGTTAATATTATGTTAATATTTTTAATTCGAACTGCGCCGAAAATCAAACAAAAATAAACATTGTTACTGATATATCAGTCCAGAGGAGTGTCATTAGAATCTGTGTAATGAAGAAATTAAGTATTGATAATCGTTAAAATCAGAAATAATTCAAAAATGAAATTGGTAAAAAGAGATAAGAGTTTTTATTAGTAACACAGGTTTTTTCAAATCTTAATTTTAATTAGATTCAAAAGGCGTTTAATTATTGGTATTGATTAAGCACCTTTTATGTTGTTTATGAAGTCTCATTTTGCCCATTCATCATTAAATATGATTTGAGAAAAGCATTAATGTCTCCATTCATTACAGCCTCTACGTTTCCAGTTTCTTCAGAAGTGCGAACATCTTTAACTAATTTATAAGGATGCATCACATAATTTCTAATTTGCGAACCCCATTCAATTTTCATCTTAGAATCTTCTATTTCTCTTCGCGCTTCTTGTTTCCTACGCAACTCAATCTCATATAATTGAGATTTAAGCATATTTAATGCTGTAGCTCTATTATCGTGTTGAGATCTAGAGTCTGAGCAGCTTATTTGAATACCTGTTGGTTTATGTACCAATTGCACTTTTGTTTCAACTTTATTTACATTTTGGCCACCAGCTCCACTAGAACGAGCTGTAGTAATCTCAATATCAGAAGGGTTGATGTCAATCTCAATGCTATCGTCAACTAAGGGATAAACATAAACAGAAGCAAAAGAAGTATGTCTCTTAGCATTACTGTCGAACGGTGAAATACGAACAAGACGATGGACACCATTTTCGCCTTTTAACCATCCAAAACTAAATTCACCATCGATTTGTAAAGTCACTGTTTTGATTCCTGCGACATCACCTTCTTGAAAATTGAGTTCTTTCAGAGTATAGCCGTTTTTTTCCGCCCACATTTGGTACATTCTCATTAACATTGACGCCCAATCACAGCTTTCTGTTCCGCCTGCTCCTGCCGTTATTTGCAGTACTGCAGAAAGTTCATCACCCTCTTCAGACAACATGTTTCGAAATTCCAAATTTTCAATTAAGGCTTCTGTTGAAGCCAACTGTATGTCAATTTCTTCAACGATGACTTCTCCTTCTTTAAAAAACTCCAAAAGAACTTCTGCGTCTTGAACAGCTAGTTGGGCTTGATCGAAAGATTGAATCCAAAATTTAAGACCTTTTAGTTTTTTCATGTGTTTTTGAGCTTCGATTTGGTTGTCCCAAAAACCGGGCTCTAAGGTTTTTTCTTCTTGATTTTGGATGTCTATTATTTTAGCATCGATGTCAAAGATACCTCCTTAACGCACCTAGGCGATCAATTAGATTTTTACTCTTTTCTTCTTGTACCATAACTGTAAATTACATGAACAAAAATATAAAGGGTGATGTTATCAAGCATATATTTGATAAATTTATTCTTCTAAAATTACAAGGCCATGAAATCTTTCTATACAATTTGTCTTTTCTTTTTGAGCACCTCCTTATTTTCTCAAAGTTTTGAAAACATTGAGAATTATCAAAAAAACGAAGGTTTTTTCAATTATTACATCGATGAGCAAGCCGACAAAGTCTATCTCGAAGTTACAGATTTAGAGAAAGAGTTTTTGTATGTACACGCTTTAAGCAGTGGTATAGGAAGTAATGACATCGGTTTAGATCGAGGCCAACTGGGAGGTGAAAAAGTGGTGTATTTCAAAAAAATGGGAAACAAGCTCATGATGCTTGAACCAAATCAAGATTATAGAGCATTAAGTTTAAATAAATTGGAAGTTAAGGCTGTTGAACAAGCGTTTGCCAAATCTATTATACATAGTTTTCCAATTACAGATCAAAGTGAAAATGGCTATTTAATTGATCTTACACCATTTTTATACAGAGATGCTCACGGAGTTTCTGCGCGTTTAAAACGTGCTCAACAAGGAAGCTACAGTTTAGATTTAAAGCGCAGCGCACTAAATACAGAACGCACAAAAGCTTTTGAAAAAAATATTGAATTTGACGTGTATTTGACCTTTGCAGGCACTCCAACAGGAGGCTACATTAGATCAGTGACCCCTGATGCAAGTGCTGTTACAATAGCACAGCACCATTCTTTTATAGAATTACCTGAATTGAATTTTGAGATGAGAAAATTCGATACAAGATCCGGCGTGTATCCCTTCACTTTTATGGATTATGCGACTCCAGTAGAAGAGCCTATAATGAAGAGGTATGTCAGAAGACATCGATTGGAGAAAGTCGATCCAAATGCCCCAATTAGCGAGGCTGTAGAACCTATCATATATTATTTAGACAATGGAACACCTGAACCCGTTAAATCTGCATTACTCGAAGGAGGTCGTTGGTGGAACCAGGCATTTGAAGCAATTGGATATAAAAATGCATTCCAGGTAAAAATACTACCCGAAGATGCAGATCCTCTAGATATAAGATACAATGTCATTCAATGGATTCATCGTTCTACACGAGGTTGGAGTTATGGAAGCAGTGTTACTGATCCAAGAACAGGAGAGATTATTAAAGGCCATGTAAGTTTGGGTAGTTTAAGAATTCGTCAAGACTTTATGATTGCTCAAGCCCTAATGAAAAGTCCTTATAAGGTGAATGATAAAAATCATAATACCATGCTTGAATTGGCAATTGCTCGAATTCGTCAACTCTCAGCACACGAAATAGGACACACCCTTGGTTTTGCTCACAATTTTGCTTCGAGCACGAATTCTAGAGCTTCTGTGATGGACTATCCTCATCCTATGTTCGAATATGACAGAAATGGCAATTTGAAAATCAAAGAAGCCTATGACACTGGAATCGGTGAATGGGACAAGGTATTTGTGGCTTATGCCTACAGTGATTTTGCTGACGGTGTAAACGAAAATGAAGCGCTAAATGCTATTTTAGACAAGGCTCATAGTCAGGGTCTTGAGTTCATCAGTGATTCAGATGCACGACCAACTTCAAGTGCTCACGCTAACGCACATTTGTGGGATAATGGAAATGATATAACTGACGAATTAAACCGTGTTTTAGATGTCAGAAAGCGTGGAATCGCTAACTTTTCTGAGAGTAATATCCCAAGTGGTTTTGCTTATTCAGAGCTAGAGGATGTTTTTGTACCACTCTATTTTTTTCATCGTTATCAAACAGAAGCAGCAGCAAAATTATTGGGTGGAATGTATTATGAATATTCAAAAGTGGGCAGTCCTACTAATAAACCAAGTTATGTTTCAAAAGAGCTGCAAAAAAAGGCAATGTCTGCACTCTTAAGAACTTTAAAGGCCTCTGAAATTGCAATTCCTAAGGAAAAATTGAATTTGTTTCCTCCTAGAGCCTATGGTTACCCTAGAACACGTGAATCTTTTAAGTCAAAAACTGGAGTGGCTTTTGATGCTTATGCAGCCGCTGAAACATCTGCTAATTTTACTTTGGGCTTTTTACTTAATGCTGAACGTATGAATAGAATGGTGCAGCAAAAAGCTTTAGATCAAAAACAATACGGTTTTGATGATTTGTTAAAAGAACTTTTAAATCATACTGTCAAGAGTAAAAACGACAAAGGATATTACGCAAACATTCAAGAAATAATCAATTGGAGTGTATTAGAACATCTTATGGTCGTTGCCTCAGATGAAAATGCTTATCCACAAGTTACGGAACAAGTTGTATTTGAAATGATGCGATTAAAAACCTATCTAAGCGATAAGCCTACAGATCCTACAGCTATTTATATGTTGAAAAAAGTGAACTCTTTTCTCGGTAACCCTAAAGGTTTTAAAAGTAATCAAAAGGGGGTTAAGATTCCCGATGGTTCTCCAATAGGAATGCCAGCACTATATCAATGTTTTGAATAATGGTCAATTTAATTAGTGACACGGTAACCAAACCAACGAAGGAGATGCTCGATTTTATGATGAGTGCAAATGTAGGTGATGACGTTTTCAAAAATGATGAAAGCACCAATGCACTTGAAGTTAAAGTTGCTCGTTTTTTTGACAAAGAAGCGGCTCTTTTTTTTCCGAGTGGAACAATGGCCAATCAAACTGCAATTAAATTACACACCGAACCTGGTGATCAGGTAATTTGCGACCATTATTCACATATTTTTAATTACGAGGGTGGTGGAGCAAGTTTTAACAGCGGTGTTTCTTGCAAACTTGTCAAAGGTGATCGGGGCAGAATTTCTGCTACACAAGTAAAACAGGCAATTAATCCACCTGATTTTTACCACTCTCCTAAAACTCGATTAGTTAGTTTAGAGAATACGACCAATAAAGGGGGTGGAGCATGTTATGAACTCCAAGAAATAAAGGCTATCAAAGGTATATGTACTAAACATCAATTGGCTTTTCATCTCGACGGGGCTCGTTTATGGAACGCCTTAGTGGCCAAAAATCACGACCCAAAAGATTATGGCGCGCAATTTGACACAATCTCGGTATGTTTTAGTAAGGGATTAGGAGCTCCTATAGGTTCGGCCTTATTAGGTTCAAAGACTTTAATTGAAAAAGCTCTTCGCATAAGAAAGATTTTGGGAGGAGGTATGAGACAGGTTGGATATCTCGCAAATGCGGCAAGTTTTGCTATGGACTATCACTTTGAAAGGTTGGCAATAGATCATCGTAAAGCCAAAGAACTTTCTGAAGCCTTAGAATCTATAAAATGGGTGCATTCAGTAGAACCTACGGAAACCAACATTGTGATTTTTAATATCGATACCGTAGATTTTTCCGCAGATCACATTATCTCGGAGTTTAAAAAATATCATATTGAATTAATTGCTATGGACAGCACTAAACTTAGATTTGTTACCCACTTAGATTATTCTGACCAGGATCATAATCACGTTTTAGAGACCCTCAAAAACATGGCGTCACTGTGAAAAATCCCAAAGCAAAAGAATATCCAAAAAATTTAGTTAATCATGGTACTACCAGGGTTGATGAATTCTATTGGATGAATGATAGAGAGCATCCTGATTTAATTCCTTATCTCAATTCAGAGAACGAGTACTATCAGCATCATATGAAAAATTGTGATGAGTTGATAGATAAAATTTACTCAGAAATACGCTCTCGAATTAAAGAAGACGATGAGTCTTTACCCATTTTCAAAAACGGTTACTGGTACATCAGCAAAACAAAAAAAAATCTGCAATATCCCATTTTTACAAGAAAGAAAGAGTCCTTAACTGCAAAAGAAGAATTACTTTTTGATGTAAATCAGATGGCTCAAGGCTATGCCTATTATCACTTCGCCGCCTACAAAATTAATGAAGAAAATAGCATTGCTGCATTTTGTATAGACACTATTTCTAGACGTGAATATCAATTGCGTTTTAAAGATTTAAGAACCGGTGAATTATTGGCGGATAAAATTGAAAAAACGACGGGAAGCTGTTGTTGGTCAAATGATAACAAGGCTGTTTATTACACCAGAAAAGATCCTGTAACCCTTAGGGCGTATCGTATATTCAAACACATTATTGGAACAGATGGTAAGCTAGATGAATTGATATATGAAGAAAAAGACACAGAAAATTCCATAGGTGTATACAAATCAAAGTCTAAAGCTTATATTATAATTGAAAGTTCAAGTACAAACTCTAATGAATATCAGTATTGTGATGCACAATCCCATGAATCGTCTTTTGAAATTTTTCATACAAGAGAAAAAGGGCTTGAATATTCGATAGCACATTATCGAGATCACTTTTACATCTTGACTAATAAAGATGGTGCGTATAATTTTAAATTGATGCGCACATCTATTCATAAAACAGATAAAATAAACTGGACGGAGTTCATTGAACACAAAGAAGATGTTTTAATTGAAGATTTTGAATTCTTTGAGTCTCATTATTGTATAGATGAAAGGGTTAATGGTTTAAGCAGGCTCAAAATTATAAATTGGAAAACAGAAGAAACCTATTGTATTCCACTTTTAGGTGAAACTTATGTAGCTCATTTCCAAACAAATGTAGAATTTAAATCCCAAAAACTACGCTACTACTATAGCAGTTTAACAAAGGCACCATCTGTTTTTGAAATTGATTTACACTCCAAGAATATTGAACTTTTAAAGCAACAAGAAGTATTAGGTACTTATGACGAGACTCTATACGAATCAAAGCGAATTTGGGCGACATCAGAAGATCAGAAAAGCATTCCGATTAGTTTGGTCTATCATAAAGAACATCGAACTAAAGATTCTAAAAAGTTAGTCTTATATGCTTATGGTTCATACGGTTCAACTATAGACCCCTATTTTTCATTGGCGCGTCTATCCCTTCTGGACCGTGGATTTACTTTTGCCATAGCCCATTTAAGAGGAGGGGAGTACTTGGGTAGACCTTGGTATGACTCAGGGAAATTGCTTCAAAAGAAAAATACTTTTAATGATTATAAATCTTGTGCCTTACATCTCATTCAGCAAGGATACACTAATGAAAGAAGTCTTATCGGTATGGGAGGTTCAGCAGGAGGATTACTTATGGGTGTAGCACTAAATGAATATCCACATCTATTTAAGGCTATTATTGCACAGGTACCTTTTGTAGATGTAGTAACCACAATGCTTGATGAAAGTATTCCCCTGACAACTGGGGAGTATGAGGAGTGGGGAAATCCAAATAATCCCACCTTCTTTAACTACATGAAATCCTATTCACCTTATGACAATGTTTTGAGTCAGGATTATCCACACTTATTGGTTACCGCTGGATTACACGATTCACAGGTGCAATACTGGGAACCTGCTAAATGGGTAGCTCGTCTTAGAAAAAAGAAAAAAGATCAAAACTTACTCCTTTTTGAAATCAATATGGATACAGGACATTCAGGATCTTCAGGTCGTTTCGAGTCCATTAAAGAGGTAGCCAAAGAATATGCCTTTATGTTGAAGGTATTAAATGAAACACATCTTTAAAATTTAAAGAGTGGCATAATAATGGCTTATGACATCGATTTGAGCTAGTTTTCTTATATTTGAATGCTTTTAACCAATACTTTTTTTTATGCAGAAACCAATAGATGCCTACAATAACGTTCTCGAACTAGTAGGTAACACTCCTTTGGTAAAGTTAAATGGTATTGTATCCCATATTCCAGGCTTACATTATGCAAAAATAGAGGCCTTTAACCCAGGTCATTCTGCTAAAGATCGTATAGCATCCTTTATCATAAACGAGGCTGAGCGTAAAGGAATTTTAAAAGAAGGAAGCACTATTGTTGAGACTACATCGGGTAATACAGGCTTTAGCATAGCGATGGCAAGTATGATTAAAGGATACAAATGTATTCTTGCGGTAAGTTCCAAATCGTCTAAGGATAAAATAGAAGGCCTAAAGGCAATGGGAGCAGAAGTTCATGTTTGCCCTGCTCATGTTTCTGCAGAAGACCCGAGGTCCTACTACGAAGTCGCCAAAAGTATTCACAAAGAAACACCTAACTCGATTTACATAAATCAATATTTTAACGAGCTTAATACCGAAGCTCATTACAGAAGTACAGGGCCTGAAATTTGGGAACAAACAAAGGGACAAATCACACATTTAATCGCGTGTAGTGGAACAGGAGGAACTATTTCTGGCACCGCTCGTTTTTTAAAAGAAATGAATAAGGATGTGAAGGTTTTAGGTGTGGATGCCTATGGTTCTGTGATTGCAAAATATCATGAAACTGGAACTTTTGATGAAAAAGAGATTTTCCCATATCGCATAGAAGGTTTGGGAAAAAATTTAATTCCAACTGCTACTGATTTTTCAGTGATTGACACTTTTACTAAGGTCACAGATAAAGACAGTGCACTTATGGCGCGTAAAATTTCTAAAACTGAAGGCATGTTCGTGGGATATACTTCAGGAGCGGCCCTACAAGGCATGGAGCAATATGCGAAACAAGGCTATTTCACAAAAGACAGTATTGTTGTAATCATTTTCCCCGACCATGGTTCGCGTTATATGAGTAAAATATACAGTGAAAATTGGATGAACGACCAGGGCTTTCTAGAAGAAGAAACACAACGAAAAGAAACCCCCATCAACTACATTAAATAGGCTCAACGAAATCTTAATATTACACTTAAAAGTATTAAGTTTGACACCGAAAATACGATTGACGTTTTATTGATATGAGAGATTTATTCGACAGAATTATTGAAAATAAGGGGCCTTTAGGAAAGTGGGCTTCAATTGCAGAGGGATATTTTGTTTTTCCAAAACTAGAAGGTCCAATTTCGAATAGAATGAAATTCCAAGGAAAGGATGTTATCACCTGGAGTGTTAATGATTATTTGGGTCTTGTTAATCTTCCTGAAGTCATTGAAGAAGATGCCAAGGCGGCCAGATCTTACGGAGCTGCGTATCCTATGGGAGCGAGAATGATGAGTGGACATACTGATTATCATGAGCAATTGCAAAATGAGTTAGCTGATTTTTCGAAGAAAGAGGCTGCTTATCTTTTAAATTTCGGTTATCAGGGGATAATGTCTGCCATTGATGCCTTAGTTTCCAAAGATGATATTATTGTATATGATGTTGATTGTCATGCTTGTATTATAGATGGTGTCCGACTACATATGGGCAAACGTTTTACGTTTAAGCACAACGACATTGAAAGCCTTGAAAAGAATCTTGAACGGGCTACCAAACTCGCTGAACAACAAAATGGAGGGATTCTAGTTATCTCAGAAGGCGTTTTCGGTATGAGGGGTGAACAAGGTAAACTCAAAGAAATTGTTGAACTCAAAAAGAAATTCAAATTTCGACTTTTAGTTGATGACGCACATGGATTTGGAACTCTTGGAAAAACAGGGGCTGGTGCAGGAGAAGAGCAAGGAATTCAAGACGATATCGACGTGTATTTTGCCACATTCGCGAAGTCCCTAGCCGGAATTGGAGCATTCTTGTCGGCAGATAAAGAAATCATCGATTATTTAAAATATAATCTCAGATCACAAATGTTTGCAAAATCGCTACCGATGATTTACGTCAAGGGAGCTTTAAAACGGCTGCATATGTTAAGAACTCAACCTGAGCTCAAAAACAAATTGTGGGAAAATGTTAATGCCCTTCAAAACGGTTTAAAAGAAAATGGATTTGATATTGGAAATACATCTTCTTGTGTAACCCCTGTATATCTCAATGGTACAATTCCAGAGGCTATGGCTTTGGTAAAGGATCTAAGAGAAAACTACGGAATATTTTGCTCAATTGTAGTTTATCCAGTTATTCCTAAAGGATTAATTTTACTTAGACTTATTCCAACTGCAACGCACACCTTACAAGACGTTGAGGAAACCTTAGTAGCCTTTTCTAAAATCAGGGAACGCCTAGAGTCTGGAGTTTACAAAAGGTTATCCGCGGCGGTTAAAGTTGATTAAAAGTCTTTCCTGTAGGTATTTCGTCTTTTAACAATCTTAGGGTCAAAATTCTCCCATAACCTATGTACGGCATGATTGTCTTCGAGCTCTGGAGTTCTGTGGCAATTTTGAACCCCTTTGATGTCAAAGGTCTTCTTCATATCTGTAAATAATAAAGTGGTAACACCTTTGTTTTGATAATCTGGACGTATTCCAATCAAATAAAAAGTAACATCTTTAGAATGCTTTTTGGCCTGTAAGAGATGGTAAAATCCAAATGGAAATATTTTTCCTTTGGCCTTTTGTAATGCTTTTGAGAACGAAGGCATGACAATAGCAAAAGCGATTAATTGGTCACTTTTATTTACAACAAATTTGATATACTCTGGACTTAAAAAGTTCAAATATTTCTTTTTAAAGTAGTCTTTTTGTCGGTCTGATATAGGCACAAAAGAAGAGAGCTTAGCGTAACTTTCATTAAAAAGATCAAACATCTTATCGACATAAGGCATCAATTCTTTCGAGCTTGTGAAATTCTTTGTTTTGAGCTCAAAACGTTCAGCGATAACCTTACTATGCCTAACAAAAAATTTGGGGTCAGCATTAACTGCAGGAAAATGACTTTCTAAATAGCCCTTTTCTTTGGTCATGCCATAAGACTCGTAGTGCTTTTGATAATAGGCGTGATTGTACCAAGTAATCATAGTTCCAAGTACATCAAAACCAGAGACCAAGACACCTACTTTGTCAAGATTAGAGAACCCTACAGGGCCCTCCATATATTTTAAATTCAAGCTTGTTCCAATTTCATAAACTTTCTTAAGTAGTGCTTCTGAAACCGACAAATCATCGATAAAATCAAACCATCCAAAGCGCATTTTTAAAACATTTTGTTGCTTGACCTCTGTCCAATTTACAATGGCCGCAATTCGACCCACCAGTTCTTTATTTTTATATGCTAAAAAGAAACGAGCTTTTGCGTGTTCGAAAACAGGATTTAGGTCTTGATTAAAGGTTTCAAGTTCTTCTTTAATGATAGGCGGTATCCAGTATTTGTTTCCCTTGTAAAGTTTAAATGGAAATTTAACAAAGGTTTTCAGATCTTTTGAGTTTTTGACTTCAACAACATTAATCATTGACATTGCATTTTAGTTAATATCTTGTTTTTAATCTTTTTTGATCGCTTTTGTCTATTCTAAACGAACCTCCAAAACCCACCGATAACAATCTAGGAGTACTTTTTACGTTATAACCCGCGTACAAATCAAATTGAAGATTTTCGTAAGATAAATAAGCTATACCTGACCTTATAATTAAGTCTGCATATTGGTCTCCATAAATTGTATTTTGCTCTATAAAGATACTCCATCTACTATTTTTAAAACCTTTTATAATTGAACTTCTAAAGTCATAGTAGAATGCCGGTTTATCTAATAGATTGAAAACAAAGACATTGTTTGTCAAAGTCCAATAATCGTTTAATTGACTTTGAGTAATAATTCCCGCAGCAGGTGAAAATTTACTTACCATAGGATTATTCATAAACGAATTATCCTCCAAATTAAAACTTGTCGATGCCCATAGCGCGATAGAAGGAATAAAATTTTGAAGTCGAATAACCTTATTCGCTCGCCAACTATATATATTTCTCTCACCTAAATTGGTTTTTTTATAAGGATCCCAAAGCAGGTATTTTAAGCCTATTCTCAGCTCACTTAAATCACTTACTTGTCTATTATACGATTTTGAAAACTTATTTATTGTGCTATCAGATTGGGTGAATCGCACATTCACAAATAATTCCAAATTATCTTTTAATACCCCTTTACGGATATCTAGTTCGTATTGATTAGAATTAGCCGTATAATTTTTAACGCTGTGTTTACTAGATGTACCTTGAAACCCGTATTCGATTTGAAAAACACTTTTTGAGACTCCAAAGGCCCCAATTGTTACCCCGGGACGATTCGTATTGATCACCTCTGTGTATTGTCCATAAGACTTGAATACAAAACTAACTAAGAGCAAGTTCAAGATATAACATTTCTTTGAGGGGTGCCAAAGCATAAAAGGAAGATTCTATTGCTTAAATTTACATCTTAAATAGACTTTGAATGATTAAAATATTTACCAATAAGCATTTTTTAACACACTTTTTAGTTTTTGTTTCTTTCGCACTTGTATCTGTAGTAGTATTTAATCCCATATTAAAAGAAGAAGCTCTATTTCAATCTGATATTATTCAATATAATGGTATGGCCAATGAAAGAAATCAAACACGTAATAGTGAAGGTAAAGAAGTGTATTGGACTAATGCTGCATTTGGAGGAATGTACACTTATCAACTAGGAGCGCAGTACAATGCGCAATTTATCAAAAGTATCGATCGTTTTATTCGGTTTTTACCGAGACCAGCGGATTATCTTTTTTTGTATTTGATATCCTTCTATGTACTAATGCTTGTTTTAAATATTGATTTTCGCATCGCCATTTTAGGAGCTCTAGCCTTTGGATTTTCTACCTATTTTTTAATTATTATCGATGTGGGTCATAACGCTAAAGCCCATGCAATAGGATATTTCCCCTTATTACTCTCTGGCTTTCTCTTACTGTTTGAAAAATCTAAATGGTTAATAGGTATACTCTTGTCCTCCTTGGGTTGGGCATTAGAACTCGTCGCAAATCATTATCAAATGACGTATTATTTCGGTTTTTTACTATTAATTGCCGGCTTATTTTATCTATATGAAGCCATAAAGACTCAAAATTTCAAACCTTTCATTAAGGCTTCTTATTTGTTCTTAACATCATTAATTATTGGAATTTTATGTAATGCAGCGACTTTAATTACTACTAAAATGTATTCTGAGTGGAGCACAAGAGGCACTTCCGAACTAATGTTAGATGCTGATGGCCGAACAAAAGAAAATATAAGTGGTCTAGATTACGAATACATCACTCAATACAGTTATGGAATAGGAGAGAGTCTTAATCTAATCTTCCCAAGGTTTTATGGAGGATCTAATGCCGAACCCCTATCGGACAATTCTTCTACTTTCAACTATCTCAAAAGGTTAGGGGCTACAAATAAACAAGCTAGAGACTTTACTCAAAGAGCTCCACTATATTGGGGTAATCAGCCTATTATAGCAGCACCTGCCTATCTAGGTATACTTGTTATATTTCTCGCTTTACTTGGTTTTTCAATGAAGATGAGAAGACTCAATAAAATACTTTGGATAACTACAGTTGTGAGCCTGATGCTTTCATGGGGTAAAAATTTTGATATACTGACTTCATTTTTTATTGATTATTTCCCGCTATACAATAAGTTTAGAGCAGTTTCTTCTATTCAAGTTTTAATTGAATTCTGTCTGCCTATTCTTGCAGTAGTTGGACTATCAGATTATTTAAAAAATCCAAATCAAAAAAAACTCTTGAAAACTTCAGGCGGATTAGTAATCCTTGGAGTTTTACTATTGTTTGGAAGAGGCCTATTTTCATTTTCAGGTCTAAACGACATGTATTACGCACAAAACTTTGGAGCAGGTTTTGTTGAAGCCCTTATAGATGATCGAAAAAGTGTTTATTCAAATGATATTCTTATGGGAATTATTTTAGTGGCATCTATGACTTCTCTCATATGGCTTCAAACGAATGCAAAACTTAAAAACGGATTTTTATTTTATATAGGTTGTGGAATCCTTGTATTATTTGATCTAGGCAGAGTCAGTGATCGTTATTTTACAAGTGATGATTGGGTGAGTAAAAATAAAATCGAAACGCCTTTTGAAGAAACAGTTGTGGACCAAGCTATCAAAAAAGATAAATCTTATTACAGGGTTTATAATCTAAACGAAGGACTCAACGGAGCTAAAACTTCTTATTTCCACAATTCACTTGGTGGTTATCACGCTGCTAAACCCAATTATGTTCAAAACCTTTTTGATTATCACATCTTTAATGGTAATCCTCAAATAATAAACATGCTTAATGTAAAGTATTTGATTAATCAAACTGAAGAGGGACCTGGCTATAGCTTGAACGAAGACAATTTAGGGGCCGCTTGGTTCGTCGACTCTTTAGTCGTTGCAAAAAATGCTGACGAAGCAATCAAGGCCTTGGCTGATATTGAATTAAGCAATACAGCAATAATCCAAAATCCATCAAAACAGTTCAGTATAAGTCCAAGTATAAAGTCAAATGAATATAAGAGTTTAAAAAGTGTCTCTCATAGTGCAGATTTACATGTATATGATTACCAAAGTGATGTAAATTCATTTGTAATTTTTTCGGAATGGTATCCAATGATTTCAACAGAAGATTGGCAGTTATTTGTTAATAATGAACCGATTTCAATGGAGCGAGTAAACTATGCACTTAGAGGCGCATTCTTGCCCGCTGGAAAATATCAAATTGAGATGCGATTTAATCCTATTATTGTGTCAAAAGCTGAGACAGCGCATTGGTTTGGACACATTATATTATTGTTCTTGATTTCTTTTTATGCTTACAACTTTGTAAAACAAAAACAGGCTTGAAGAAAAAAGTCCTTATAATATCTTATTACTGGCCTCCTTCAGGTGGACCTGGGGTTCAACGTTGGTTAAAGTTTGTAAAATACCTTCCTCAATTTAATATTGAACCTATTGTAATTGTTCCTAAAAATCCCAGTTATCCAATTATTGATCTAGAGTGGGATAAGGCCACTGAAAGCAGTCTAGAGATCATTAAAGTGCCTATTTTTGAGCCGAATCAAATTTTTAGTTTTTTTTCTGCTAAAAAGACCGGGAAATTATCCTCGGGGATGCTGAGTTCCAATCCATCATTAATAGAAAAAACCCTTCTTTATTTGAGAGGTAATTTATTTATTCCGGATGCTCGAAAATACTGGAAAAAAAATGTTGTCGAGGTTATTTTTCAACAATTAAAAGAGCATTCTGACATCGATACTTTAATAACCACGGGGCCCCCACATAGCGTGCATTTAATTGGAATGGAGATTAAAAAGAAAACAGATTTAAGATGGATTACAGACTTTAGAGATCCATGGACAACAATTTCTTATCATAAATACTTGAGATTAACCAAGAAATCATCACAAAAACATCAAAAATTAGAACGAGAGGTATTACGCAATAGTGATGATATTATCGTCACTAGTCCAAAGACCAAAGCTAATTTTGAAAAATTGACAGATAAGCCAATACACGTTATAACTAATGGATTTGATTTTGATACTCCAAGTTTAAAGCCTAATCCAGAAAAATTTACAATGTCCTATGTAGGCAGTTTACTTCGTGATCGAAATCCTAAAATTTTATGGGAAGTATTAGCTGAATTGTGTCAAGAAAACAACGAATTCAGCTCTCGATTTGAATTGCATTTATACGGCAAACAAGCAAACAATTTTAAAAAGATTATTGAACACTATAAATTAGAATCCATAATTGAATTTCATGGTTATATTTCTCATAAAGATGCCGTTAAGGTCATGTCAAGAAGCCATCTTTTACTATTAATAGAAATCAATAGTGAACAAACTAGTGAAATTATTCCTGGAAAACTCTTTGAATATTTAGGTGTAAGAAGACCTATTTTGGCAATAGGTCCAAAGCAATGGTCAGCAGGAGAACTAATTACAGACTTAATGGCTGGAACATACCTGACATACGCGAATAAAGATGAGCTCAAATCTTTTCTTTTAAATGCTTTTGAAGACTTTAAAAACAATACATTAGATTTAGAATGTATTAAATCGGAACAGTTTCACAGAAAAAAATTGACACAAGACCTGGCTAATATCGTTGTAAATAATGCAAGTCATAGTTAGACAAACCACTTATAATAGTCTTTTAACACTAGTAGGATTCATTCTTGGCGCGTTAAATACTTTGGTGTTTTTCGTGCAATTTCTCGATATGACTTCTTACGGGGTTATTGCTTTTTTACTAGCAAGTTCTACACTAATAAATCCAATTTTAAGTGGAGGTCTTCAACAAACCATAATTAAATACCTCGGAAGAGATACATCTAAAGAGAATGAAAAGATTTTTAAAATTCTGCTACAGTACTATTCCTTCTATCTTGTAGTACTAGGTTTGGTATTTTACTTAGGTCAAGGAATATTCAAATCGTTGATAGGAGTAACAACCGAAGAATTAGAAGGATTGATCCCATTTATTTGGTTACTTGGTCTGGCAATGGCTGTATTTGAAATATGTTTTGCGATTAGTAAAATTCATTTAAAGACGGTTTTTGGCACCTTTTTAAAAGAAATATTTGTTCGACTGGGCATAAGTGTACTCCTGTTGATACATCTTTATGCGAATCTTAATTTGACCACTATTATTGTGTTGATTTGTGCGATTTACATTCTTCGAGTATTGCTAATGCTTGTATATTTTCAAAAAACGAAAATAAAGATTCGTTTTGCCAAAGGATGGTTTCCGTTTAGGAAAGACATTTTAACGTACAGCATACTTGTAATATTTGGCGCTTTTTCAACCGTTGTTTTTTTAGAATTAGATAAGTTTATGATTGGTCGTTATTTGGAAATTGGTCAAGTTGCTCTATATGCAGTTGGGGTATATATAGCCACGGTGATTGCAATTCCCCTAAGATCGATGCAGCATATAACCAATACGGTCACTGCCGATTACTTAAAGAACAAAACCCACAAGGAATTAGATGAGTTCACTAAGAATAGTAGTTTTCATTTATTTCTAGCCAGTGGATTTATTTTCTTTGTTTTACTTACAAATATGAACTTGATTTCTTCCTTTTTACCCAAAGCTTACGAAGGACTTTATTTTATCGTTTTACTTATTGGACTCACTAGGTTGCTAGAAGCTATAATCGGCATTGGCAATGCCGTTTTAATTTTTTCAAACTCTTACACTAACTTTTTAATAGGTGCATTAGTTTTTGGGATAATAGGTGTTTATTTAAATGTTAGTATCATTCCAAAATATGGAATTAATGGAGCAGCATTAGCAACAGCTCTAACACTTTTTGGTTTTTTTCTATTCAAACTTGTATTGCTTTGGAGCAAACATAAAATTCATCCCTTTAGTCTTAATTTACTTAAGTCGATTATTATGCTAACAGTATTAATAGTAATTTTTTCTATGAGTGTATTTAGTGCTAAATCTCTATTGTGGGGATTGCTAAAAGTAATTATAGAATCTGGGGCCTTTTTTATGTTGTGTTTTAAATTAAAGTGGATATCTAGTATTCAAACGATGCTGCGCATTTTAGGGTTACGATAATTTTTCTTTTAAAAATTGAGCAGTATATGATTGATTTTGGCTTAAAATCTCTTCAGGAGTTCCAAAACAAACCACCTTTCCACCTTGTTCACCTCCGTCTGGTCCTAAGTCGATGATATAATCAGCACATTTAATTAAGTCCAAATGATGTTCAATAACTAAAACAGAATGTCCGTTTTCGATAAGTTGGTTGAAAGCGTAAAGCAGTTTCTTTATATCATCAAAATGAAGACCTGTAGTTGGTTCATCAAATATAAAAAGACAATGTTCTTTGTGATTTCCTTTAGATAAGAAATAAGCTAACTTAATGCGCTGAGCTTCCCCTCCTGACAAGGTTGATGATGATTGTCCTAGACAAATATAACCCATACCAACCGCAGATAAAGGCATGAGTTTTTCAGCAATTTTATCTTCACCATGGGTATTAAAAAAAGTAATGGCCTCGTCAACAGTTAAATCTAAGACGTCCGATATGTTTTTTTTATGAAATTTTACTTCTAATATTTCCTTCTTAAATCGTTTTCCTTTACAGACATCACAGACAATATTCACGTCTGCCATAAACTGCATTTCTATGGTAACCACTCCATCTCCTTTACATTTCTCACAACGACCACCGTCTACGTTAAAAGAAAAGTGTTTGGCTTTATATCCTTTTAACTGACTTCTTCTCTGCTTTGCATAAAGAGTTCTGATTTCATCATATATTTTTAAATAAGTAACTGGATTAGATCTAGACGACCTTCCAATGGGGTTTTGATTAACAAATTCAATTTGTTTGATTTCAGAGAGGGCACCTGTGAGTTCCGAAAATTCGCCGGGTTTATCTCCATGACCGTGCACTGCCCTGTGCAAAGCAGGATAGAGGATGTCTCGTGCCAGTGTGCTCTTACCACTACCAGAAACCCCTGTAATTACACTTAGGCATTCGAGAGGAATTGAAACATCAATATTTTTCAAATTATTAGCACGAGCACCTTTGATCTCAATCTTTAGTTTAGGAGACCTTCGTCTATTGGGTATTTCAATATGCTCTATACCGTGTAAATATTTGGCAGTTAGACTTGAAGAAGATCGGAGGGCATCAAATGAATCTTGCGCCACTAATTCCCCTCCTAAACGTCCTGCTTTTGGACCAATATCAATGATTTCATCCGCAGCCTTCATGATATCCTCATCGTGTTCGACAACAATAACAGTATTGCCCAAATCTCTCAACTCGCATAATATTTGAATCAGTTGCTCTGTATCCTTGCTGTGCAGACCAATACTTGGCTCATCGAGAATATACATTGATCCCACCAAACTGCTTCCCAATGAAGTTGCAATATTTATGCGTTGCGTCTCTCCTCCAGACAAAGTATTTGACTTTCTATTAAGCGTTAGATATCCAAGACCAATTTTCACAAGAAAGGACAAACGAGATTGTATCTCATATATTAAGCGCTCTGCAACCTTTCGCTCATAATCATTAAATTCAAAAGAAGAAAATAAATCATGCAATGCTAAAATTGGTAGGTGAACTAAATCAGTTATTGCGTGCGTATTTATTTTAACGAAACTCGCGTCTTCACGAAGTCTGGTTCCTTGACATGAACTGCAAATCGATTTGCCCCTATAACGGGATAGTAAAACTCGATTTTGAATCTTATAATTTTGAGATTCTAGTTCTTCAAAAAATCGATGAACACCTATAAATTCTCTAGTACCATTCCAAACTTTCTGTTTTTGTGCAGCACTTAACTCGAACCAAGGCTTGTGAATGGGAAGCTTGTGCTTGCTACTAGTAGTTATAAGCTGTTCTTTATACCACGAAAACTTTTCTCCTTTCCATGGTGCTATGGCTCCCTGATATATAGATTTACTGCTGTCGGGAATGACTAATTCTGGATCAATACCTAAAATATCTCCGTAACCCCCGCACTTAGGACAAGCTCCAAAAGGATTATTAAAACTGAAAAGGTGAATGTTAGGTTCTAAGTATGTTCTACCATTTAGTTCAAATTTAGATGAAAACAACTCAGTTGTGTCATTTTCAAGTTGCAGCAGTTTTACGATTCCTTTTCCTTGATAAAAGGCATCATCTATTGCTGAAGATAGTCGATTTAAAAAAGCCTCATCGTTTTGATTCACCACAATTCTATCAACTACAAGATCAAACTTAAAGGTGTTAAAATTTTCTAGTTTGTCTATTCGCTCTACAGCACCGTCTTTAAATATTCTTGCGAAACCCTGCTTTGCCAAAAGGGCTAAAACCTTATTAGGTTCTTTCTCTTTAGAAACAACAATAGGGGATAATAAAAGGCATTTACTTCCTTCGGCTAATCGCGTAACACGATTAACAATATCTGTAGTAGTATGTCTTTTAATGAGTTCTCCACTGGAGGGATCGTACGTTTTTCCAATGCGAGCATAGAGTAGTTTTAAATACTCATACACCTCTGTAACCGTTCCTACAGTGGATCTTGGATTTGAAGAGTTAACTTTTTGTTCTATGGCAATAGCAGGAGCAATACCATTTATGGAGTCAAATTTAGGTTTATCAAGTTTACCCAAAAACTGTCGCGCATAAGAGGACAAGCTTTCAACATATCGTCGTTGACCTTCTGCATATAAAGTATCGAAAGCAAGACTTGACTTACCAGAACCAGATACACCGGTGATGACGGAAAGTTTGTTTCTCTTAATCGTTACATCTAATTCTTTGAGGTTGTGCATGCCTGCACCCTTAATCTCGATATCAGATTTACTCATTAATATTAAGACGTTTCTTAGGCCTATTGAGACCGTTCATAACAATTTTCTGCAAGTTAACATCAAAATTCCATTCACTCACAACATACTTTTCTAATCAGTAAAGGCTTCAGATAGATTTGGTCACGTAATAAATAACCAACAACAACAATTTAAAACGTGATTATGAAAACGATAACAGAAGATTCAATTTTAGTAAAGGATTATATCAGTGGTAATGAAAAAGCTTTGGAAATTTTAATCCACAGACACTCCGACAGAATTAGCAGCTATATCTTTAATAAAATTCAAAATCAAGAATTGGCTGAAGACATCTTTCAAGATACTTTTATTAAAGTCATTAATACACTAAAAAAAGGAAAGTACAACGAGGAAGGAAAGTTTCTTCCTTGGGTATTGAGAATAGCTCACAATTTAGTCATTGATCATTTTAGAAGTAACAAAAAAATGCCAAGCTACAATAATGGAGAAGATTTCGATATTTTCGAAATCATCAAAGATGAAGATCCATCCATTGAAAATGAACTCATTAAAGAACAAATTAATATGGATCTCAGAGTGTTAATTGATGAGTTGCCAGACGATCAAAAGGAAGTCATTATTATGAGGTTGTATAAGGACATGAGCTTCAAAGAAATTGCTGATATTTCAGATGTGAGTATAAATACTGCTTTAGGTAGAATGAGATATGCACTTATCAATCTTCGCAAAATGATTGAAAAGCATAAACTAGTTATGACTGCCTCATAATTTATTGATAAAACGGATACAATAAATATCCAATAGTTTCGTTATAATAGCTAAACGTTATCCATATGAACACTATTGAACACCAAAAAGCAGATCATTTCACCACTACTTTTAAAGTTAAAAGCCAAAGCATTGATTTCATTTTAAACTATTCAAAAGCCTTGCGTTATAGAAAAACGAATTTGGGCATGTATCAACAATTTCAGAATTAGGTATTATTCTTTTTTTTATAATTATTGATTACAGATTTCCGTCCTATAGTACGAGTGATAATATCTTCATCTAATTTCCAACCCCTGGCTGGAGAATACTCTCGACCATACCATATAATTTGAAGGTGTAAATCATTCCATTTATGTTTAGGAAATAAACGTTTAGCATCTCTTTCAGTTTGCACTACATTTTTACCAGACGAAAATCCCCATCTATACATCAAGCGATGAATATGCGTATCGACAGGAAATGCTGGAATTCCAAAGGCTTGCGAAATTACCACTGAAGCAGTCTTATGTCCCACTGCGGGTAATTCTTCGAGCTCTTCTAAATTTTGTGGTACTTCACCATTGTGCTTGTCAATTAATATTTGAGATAAGCCATGTATACCTTTAGATTTCATTGGAGACAGGCCTACAGGTTTAATTATATTACGAATTTCATCTACACTTAATTTAACCATATCGTAAGGGTTATCAGCTCTTTCAAATAACAATGGAGTAATTTGATTCACCCTAACATCAGTACTCTGAGCAGACATTAAAACAGCGATCAACAAAGTATATGTATCCTTGTGATCAAGAGGTATAGGTATCTCGGGATAAAGAATTTCAAGTTGTTCAATACAATATTTAACTTTTTCATTTTTGGTCATAACCTAGTATTTTTACAAAAAAAACATTATGAATATAAGTAAAGTAGGGGAGCAGATAAAAGAATTTAACACCCATAATCAAGAAGGTAAAGAAGTAAGATTAAGTGATTATAAAGGTCAAAAATTAATTGTATTCTTCTATCCAAAAGCAAGTACTCCTGGTTGCACTGCAGAGGCCTGTAGTCTAAGAGATCATTTTAATGAATTGAAAAGTTTAGGGTATTCACTTCTTGGAGTGAGCGCTGATAGCCCAAAGAGGCAAACAAACTTCAGAGATAAGTACGAGTTCCCTTTTGACTTACTGGCAGATGAACAGCACGAAGTCATAAATGCTTTTGGCGTTTGGGGACCAAAAAAATTTATGGGGAAAGAGTACGATGGTATTCATCGTGTAACCTTTGTATTAGATGAGAACGCAACAGTAACACATGTTGTCAAAAAAGTCACCACAAAAACACATGGTTTACAACTACTAGAGTTACTAAACGCTTAAGCGTTTAGTAACTTCTTGGAATTCGGTAGTTCTTTAATCGATCTAAAAAGCTCTTTTTCCTTAATGATTTCCGCAATACCTTCAGGAAGTAATTCTTCCCACCCTTCTTCGTTGGCAATAATCATCCGCAAAACTTCTCTCGAATAAATATCAAGTATATCAGGGTCATAATCAGTGATATCCATCACTTTTCCATTGTATTTAAAGAACTTATACAGTTCTTTCATCCGAGGATGTACTTTGACATTGTTACTTGTCAAAAGTTCATTAGTGTCCCGATCAAGCATTGGATAGAGATATATCTTGAGATTTTTAAAGAATAATTTACCAAAAGCTTCCAAAATACCTCCACTTAAATGACGGTAATATTTTTCGTCAAATACCTCTACAAAGTTGTTAATACCCATAGTTAGGCCTATTTTATTCTTTGTATAC
>NZIQ01000010.1 GCA_002691685.1 Flavobacteriaceae bacterium
TAAATAAAATTAAAATGTTTAAACAATTGTAACATCTGATTTAACTTTGCGTCTTAAATATGAAATCATCAATAATATTTAATAAATGGTATACACAAAAACAACCTTAACTGTCCTAATTTTCTTATTACTAAGCCTACCTGTTTTAATCCATAAAAATGCAGATTCCTCTAAATTTTCAGTGAACGATATTTCTTTTGTCGAAGTTGAAAACGAAGACTTTGATTTAGGATTTGATACGGAGTCTTATTTACCTTCAAACTTTGATCCTTACGCAGTACCTAAGAACTCTATAGATATCTCATTTATAGATCTTTGCGATTTGGAATATGAACTATACTTTTTAGAAGAGTAGGGGCATAACAATTTGAAAGACAAGAGTTAAAAGTCCCACAGATATCAAATTCAATAAGATTCCAATTCTAGCCATTTGAGAAACCTTGATATAGCCACTAGCGAATACGATGGCATTCGGGGGAGTAGCCATGGGTAACATAAAGGCACAACTGCTCGCAATAGTCACTGGAATCAAGAGATGGAGTATAGGAATATTTAATCCTATGGCGATACCAACTACAACCGGTGCTAATACAGCAACAAGTGCTACATTGCTCATGAGTTCTGTCATAAAGAGCATAAGAAAAATCAAGAGTACTGCGGTTATTGATACACTTAGATTGCTAGTGGCAATTTCTTGAGCTACCAAATCGACGATTCCAGAACTGGACATGCCTTTTGCCAGGGCCAATCCTCCACCAAAGAGAATTAGAATGCCCCATGCAAGTTTGGAGGTATCCTTCCAATTAATAATAAAGTCTCCTTTCTTAAAGCGATGTGGGATGGCAAAAAGACTTATAGCCGCAAATAAACTAATACTGGTGTCGCTCAATTTTAGTTCAGGAAATAATTGATTTATAAGCGCTCTAAAAATCCATAAAAAAATGGTGATTCCAAAAATGGTTAAAACCTGTTTTTCCTTTCCGCTTAGAGGCCCCATTTCGTCTAACTGACTTTTTATAACATTATTATTGGCGTTGAATTTTAATCCTTTTGAAGGAAATATGACATAGACCATTAATACGTAGGATATGGCTATTAAAAGAGCAGATAGAGGAACGCCAAACATCATCCAACGCACGAATGAGATTTGAATATTGTATTCGTTTTCTAAAAGCCCTACCATTACAGAGTTTGGAGGGGTTCCAATAAGGGTGGCAATTCCTCCAGAATTAGCTGAAAATGCAATTCCAAGCATTACACTAATGGCGAAATTCTTATCTTTTTTGGTAAAACCATCTTCGTCTGTTATAAGTAAAGCGATCACTGAAGAGGCAATAGGGAGCATAACCACGGCGGTAGCTGTATTGCTAATCCACATGCTCAATAGGGCTGTAGCGAGCATAAATCCTAGGATGACTTTGTTAGGAGATGTTCCGGTTAGATGTATAATAGTCAGTGCAATTCTCCGGTGTAAATTAACCTTCTCTAGCGCCAAGGCCATCACAAACCCACCAAAGAACAGAAAGACAATGGAACTTCCGTAATTCGCTCCTACTGTATTAATATCCATTACCCTTAAGATCGGAAAAAGCAACAAGGGCAAAAGTGCAGTTACGGAAATAGATACGGATTCAGTAATCCACCAAACTATCATCCACGAAGCGACGGCAATCACCAAATCGGCTTTTTCATTTATTAAAGCTCCTGCATTGAGATAAAACAAAAGAAAGAGCAAAGGCCCGGCAATGAGTCCTATTTTCCTTGAGGTATTCATAGTAGAAAGCTAAACTTTTTTCTAAGAATTGACAAGACTAATCATTACTTGATCTTCTGTTTTCTCAATTTTTATCAATTTGTGTTATTATCCAGTATTTCAATTGCTTTAGCTAATACTAAATCGGATTTATCTTTTTTATAATTCAACACCTTATAATCAGGAGGTATACCAATTCCCTCATAGTTTTTCATATCTGTTGAAAAATACTGTTGGTGAGACAATGATACTCTCCATTTATTTGGAAGTTTGAAAAAATACATATCTGAAAATATCCCCTCAGTATTATCCCCAACAATAGTAACATAGGGTAGTTCTTTCATTGCCATAACAAATATTTCAGTAGCACTTGCTGACCAATCACTAGTTAAAACAATTATTGGTTTAGTAAATTGTTTACTTCCTTTTGGTTTTAAATACCAAGAATCTAATTCAGTATATGCCTTTGTTCCTTTTATTCTTGTTCTTTTATAATGTCCTAATCTTTTCTTATCTGTAAACCTTCCAGCAATTTGATATGATACTTTATCTTCACCTCCACCATTAAATCTAACATCGATAATAACACCTTTTTTATTTTCAAATATATTAATGGCACTTTTCATTACTTTACTTAATTCTCCAATTTTGAAGCCCTCCATGCCATCAATTCTTAAATACCCATATTTTTCTGAGACTGAATATTGAATTATTTTTCCCTGATTTATAAGGGGAGAGAACTTTTTTTTCTTGAGCGTTTTCTTAACAACAACTTTAAGAGAATCGAATTCTGAAAACTCTTCGAGGATGTGGAATTTTTTTCCTGAACCACACCAATTTTCTTCCGTTATATTGTTTTTGTTGATTATTATATTTACATGACCATCTTTAAGCTCCTGAAGCATTTTACAGCTAACATCAAAAAGTTCTTTAGAACTTGTGTTTTTATTAATTTGGGGTCTATACTCTTTATAATTATTATCCCAATTCACAGTTTTTAACTCGAAATTTGCATATCGATCGTTAAATTCAGACCATAATTTTTCAAAATTGATGATGGGATTATCTTTTTTTTCTTGAGCACTTATATTGAAGATAATTAAGCAAACAAAAATTAGGATAAGGTGTTTCATTGGTTATATGTTCTATTTTAAATATTTATTAAGTGACGAATTCGTGACAGTAAATGCAGTCACATCTGCTATAATCTACTACTTCAATTCACAAAAAAGAGAAACTACATTTTTGTAATCCTTCTATTTGAAATTCTTATTTGAAGTGATTTAGACTTCTTTAAACCATCTCAACAAAAAGTCCTTCTTCGGTCTTTTCAACTTTTGTTAAATTGTTTTTATTCAGTGATTTAATGGATTTATCCCACTTTTTATTGGATAAGCCACTTTGGGTTTTTAAATCGTTTAAAGGCATTCTATTTTCCTTTTTCAGTATCTCCAAAATAGCCTTTTCTTCATCGGTTAAAGCCACCGCCTCGCGTTCGGGTTTCATTTGCGGGAAAAATAAAACTTCTTGAATGGAGCTGTTATTGGTCATCAGCATGCAAAGTCGGTCAATACCTATACCAATTCCAGAGGTAGGAGGCATTCCATATTCTAATGCCCTTAAAAAATCTTGGTCGATAAACATCGCCTCATCATCTCCTTTTTCTGAGAGTTTGAGTTGATCTTCAAAACGGGCTCTTTGATCAATAGGATCGTTGAGCTCTGAATAGGCATTCGCTAACTCTTTACCATTGACCATCAATTCAAATCGTTCGGTTAGACGCTCATCTTCTCTGTGCTCCTTAGTTAAAGGACTCATTTCTTTAGGATAGTCAATGATGAAGGTGGGTTGCACGTAGTGGTGTTCACAGCACTCGCCAAATATTTCATCGATGAGTTTACCATATCCCATGTGATCTTCTACTTCTAGTCCTAGTTCAACAGCAATTGCTCTAACCTCAACCTCATTTTTATGATTCAAATTATGGCCAGTATGTGTTTCAATAGCTTGTAAAATAGGCACTCTTGGATAAGGTGCTTTAAAGTTGATTTTCTGATTGCCTACTTCAACGATGGTATCTCCATTACTGTCTAATGCTATTTGCTCTAATAACTGCTCAGTTGTCTCCATCATCCAGAAATAATCTTTGTAGGCGACATAAAGCTCCATAACCGTAAACTCAGGATTGTGCGTACGGTCCATTCCTTCATTTCTAAAGTCTTTTGAGAACTCATACACCCCATCAAATCCTCCTACGATTAAACGCTTTAGATACAATTCATTGGCAATTCTCAAATATAGCGGAATATTCAAAGCATTGTGATGGGTGATAAAAGGTCTTGCGGAGGCTCCTCCAGGAATGGGTTGAAGAATAGGAGTTTCTACTTCGAGATATCCCTTAGCATTGAAAAATGAGCGAATAGTGTTGGTTATTTTTGTTCTTTTAATAAAGGTTTCTTTGACCGAAGGATTGACCACTAAATCGACATAACGCTGGCGGTATCTCAATTCAGGGTCGTTGAACTCGTCATAAATTTTACCTTCTGCATCTTCTTTAGGTAAAGGCAATGGTTTAAGAGATTTACTCAAAAGCGTAAAGTCTTTTACCATAACTGTTTTTTCACCTACCTGTGTGGTAAACAAGGTACCTTTAACACCTATAATATCTCCAATGTCTAAAAGCTTTTTATAGACCTCGTTGTATTTGCTTTTATCTTCTTCAGTACATATCTCGTCTCGGTTAAAATACACTTGAATTCTACCTACGCTGTCTTGAAGTTCAGCAAATGAAGCTTTACCTTGAATGCGGCGAGACATAAGTCTGCCGGCTATAACTACTTCAGCAGTTTCTTTAAAATCAGATTTTATATCACCTGAGAGGTGTGTGACTGGAAATAACTCAGCCGGATAAGGATTGACATTTAATTCTCGAAGTTTCGCTAACTTCTCTCTTCTGACAACTTCTTGTTCTGACAAAGGCATAAAATAAATTTGTAGGGCAAAAGTAATATATGTTGTCGAAAAAATATATTTTTAGATTGATTCCTAGTGTGTAATATGTAATGAAAAAAATTCTATTTCTATTTGTCAGCCTTTTTTTGGTTTCTTGTGTTTTTACTGAAGAAGTCACTTTCAATTCAGATAAAACTGGTCAGCTCAGCATCGGATTTAATGGTTCAGAATTTATTAAAATGATGGACGGTATGAATTCGGATGAGGAAAATAAGGTGGTCAAAAAGGTAGACTCCTTGGTTGTCTTTTCTGATATTCTCGAAGCGAGCAAAGATAGCATAGCTCAGTTACCGGTAAAAGAACAAGAAGAGTTGATGAAACTCAAGCCCTATAGTTTGCGAATCCAAATGGATGAAAGTGCTGATTTATTTTTGTTCGAAATGCTTACAGATTTTCAAAAAATTGAGGACGTAAGTGATGCCTTTAAAACGTTTAGTAAAAGTTCTGTTTTTGGAGATCAAAGAACAAAAGGAGCACCTATAGTGACCAATGATGGTGTAGAGGTTTCATATAGTTTTAAAGGAAATCGATTTGAGCGAAAAGCTCGAATTAAAAATGCTGAGTTATTTCGTAATGCCTTGGATAGCCTAAGCGAATCTGCTATGATTTTAAACGCTTCTACCTACAAAATGAAATACAATTTTCCAGGCAAAGTAAGGTCGGTGAGTTATGAAGGAGCCCAGCTCAGTTCAGATATGAAATCTGTCTTTATAGAGGTGAATTATAAAGATTTAACCACTGATCCAGAACAGTATAATTTTACAGTGATACTCGAACAGTAGGTCGCTTTATCTTTATTTTTGTAGGGATGAATAAAAAGGTACTCCTTCAAGACCTAGGTCGAAGAGATTATAAAGAAACTTGGGATTTTCAAGAATTGTTGTTTAAAGAAACAGTTGATAAGAAGATTGCCAATAGAAGACAAAACACTCAGCACCTTACCTCAAATCACTTTTTATTGGTAGAGCACGACCACGTTTTTACCCTTGGTAAAAGCGGAGATTTTTCAAATTTGCTCATCAGTAATTCTGAATTGGCTCATCAAAAAGCTACGTTCTATAAAATTAATAGAGGAGGAGATATCACTTATCACGGTCCCGGCCAAATTGTAGGATACCCCATTTTAGATTTGGATCATTTCTTTAGTGACATACATAAATACTTAAGGTTTTTAGAAGAGATTATTATTTTGACTTTGAATGATTTTTCAATTCAGGCTGAACGTTCTTCAGGAGAAACGGGAGTGTGGTTGGATGTAAACACTTCTAAAGCACGTAAAATTTGTGCCATGGGAATTAGAGCTTCTAGATGGGTGACCATGCACGGGTTTGCGTTAAATGTCGAGCCAGATATGCGTTTTTTCGATATGATGGTTCCCTGCGGCATACAAGGTAAAGCAGTGACTTCAATGAAGCAGGAACTTCAAAATAATTGCCCTACTCTCAGTGAGGTCAAAGATGTGCTAGTCAAACATTTTGCCCATCTTTTTGAGGTTGAATTTATTCCATGCGATAGATCGAAAGTGTTTTTTGATCGTCTAGGGTAATGAATTCTAGTTTCTTGTCTTTGTCAATGTCTTTTAAATCGATTAAAGATTGTCCTATTATAGGAAAACCTTCTATTTTAATACCTTCGCGATCATAGGCATAGATTTCGCTATTACTGCTATTCAGAAAAAACACAAATGAATTGCCTTTGACTTTAAAAAGCTGAGGTCGGTCATATATACCTACTGGTAATAGGATGTTCTTGGTATTATTGATATGTGCTCTATGGTTATCTAAAAAAACCTTGTAATCCTTCCTCGCATCAAAAAAATGAAATTCGGATTTCTCAAAGTCCAATTGTGAATGTTGACCTTTGGTGTCGATTTGATGAAGAATACCTTCCTGATCAGTGAAGGTGAATTTATCTTGATATACTTCAATAGGATTGTTTGAAAAATTAAAAACTTTGTTGATTTTTATGCGCTGCTTGCCGTTTCGATGAAGAACTTTCAATTCCCCATTATTCAGTGCAAAAACCAAATAATCTTTATTTTTTAATCGATGGTGTTTGACTTCAGATTGTATACTTGAATTGCTTTGATTGTAATTAAATCCCTTTACTTTTTTACCTTGTGCATCATAGACGCGTAGTTGATTATTTTGGGTTACAAAAAAGCGATAATTTCTATTGTTATCGTAATCAAATACTGCTAGATTTTTAAGGGGAAGTCCTTTAATACTGATTGGAAATGGAGCTACATTTTTCCCTTTGCGATCAATTAAATAAAGACTTTTGTCTGTACAAAATGCCAATTGATATTTGTTGTTTTTAAAGCGGTCAACCTCGTACACTTTACTTTGTAGAGGACCGTCTAGCGTTATCTTTTTGTGTACCTGAGACCCATCAATGGTTAAGCGTTGTAAATGATAATCTTCGTCTTGGAATACAATCTCAGCATTTTTAGTGTAGTGATTACTGACGAATTGAGGTCTTGAAATTATGGCATTGGAGACACTTAAATTGACTACAGGTGTGATTTCAACTTCTTTTTTCTTCAAAATGTTCTTTTGAATAGAAAGGTTTAAAATGTGATAGTAATCTTCGGCCTTCAGCTGAAGGCTGCTGCTGTAATCCCCGTTAACACTTATGTTGTTCAAATGACTTTCTGAAAAAAATTGTGTGCGAATAGATTTGTATAACAATTCCTTTTCAAAAGTATCTTCGGTTTTGTTGAGTTTGATGAATTCTTGAACTACGGCCTTTTTATCTGAAAAGAAGTAACCATTATCTAAGGTACAGCTGAAGTTGAAATCGGCGCTATATCCATATGCCTTAAGGAAGTCAAGTGAGGGGATATCATCTTTTAATTTTAGGATTTCCCGTCCGAGATAATCCTGTTCTAGTTTACTGTTATCGCTTATTATATTCGAAAAGCTTATAAAATTGTTTCCGTAAACGTAAAGCCCATTACCACTTTTAGTTTGCGTTAAACTAAGTTCTTGAATACCAAAATCTGTTGCCGCTTCATTGGTAGATTCAGGATAAGCATAATTCTTTACATTGATAATGTTTTTTGGTGTACTCTGAAGACTTTTGAAGACACTAGGTTTTTGATTCAAGTATTTGGAGTAAAAATTAGTTCGTTCATCCAATGGCCAAGCGGCGCCTATGGCCTGAACCCTATTGTTGGTAATAGAAAAATCAAGACCAATCCATAAATTTTTAAGTGATTCAAGAGGGTTTTTTTTCAATGTTTTTAAGGATTTATCTGATTTGTAGTAGAGGTTAAAATCAACTTTTTTATCAGCTGAATTGAATAACTTATCGAGCTTTTCATCACTCGGCCACGTGTCTGCTGCACGACAACTTTCTTCAATGATGATACGCGAAGAACTGATTAAAAGTTTATCATTTATTTCTATGCTATATAAACTCTTGGTCATTGATCGGTATGTCTTAATAATACACTGTTCATAATTTTCTGTCTCCTCAAGTGTAAAAGGCAATTCGAGATATTGTTTTTTAACTGAAGTTACGGCCAAGAAGTCTTGTTCTTTTCTACCCTTATTATAAAGACCGATTAGCACTTCTCTTTCTGTATTTAAAGAGAGTAAATCAGTTAAGTTTTGCAAGGATTTTTTGTTGATGAACTCTGTTTGTACATAATTCAAAATGTCAACCTCTTGAAGCTTACTTTTGAATGTGTTCCAACTGTTTATTTGCGTTAAAAACTGTGCATCTTTTGGAAGGTAAGAAAGATCTGAGGTAGGTTGTTGCGTTTTACGATTACAACTAAAAATAAAGATTAGGCTGAGAATACAACCTCTTATAAAGCTTCTATTCATAGCACAAAGTTACTACTGTTCTTTGATTAATTTGAAAGATGTGCGATGGTATTTGCTTGGGCCGAACTCTTTTATCGCAGATCTGTGTTTAATTGTAGGATAGCCTTTGTTTGAATTCCAGCTGTATTGAGGATGTTTTTTATGTAATTCTTCCATGTATTCATCTCTGTATGTTTTGGCTAAAATAGAAGCAGCTGCAATACTTTGATACTTAGCATCCCCTTTGACAATACACTTGTGTACAATCCCTAGGTATGCTGGAAATCGATTACCGTCTATAAGCAGAAGGTCTGGTTGTACGCTTAACTCATCCACACACTGATGCATTGCTTTAAATGTGGCTTGAAGAATATTTATCTGATCGATTACACGATGAGAAATATGAACTACGCTATAGGCCATTGCTTCTTTTTCGATAATAGGTCTTAGATCCAAGCGCTGTTCCCGACTTAGCTTTTTAGAGTCATCAACGGTGCCTAAATCAAAGCTATGAGGCATAATAACAGCCGCTGCGGTAACAGGCCCGGCTAGACAACCACGGCCTGCTTCATCTATTCCTGCTTCGAATTCATTCTTTTCTGAATAACACCGAAGAAGCTTCAACCCTAAGGGATTTAATTCACTCTGAATTCGAAAACTTCAGATTGTGATTGGTTACCTTGACTGTCAGTAGTATCTACCATCCAATAATAGGTGTTTCCTGCGCTTACCTCGATTCCTTCTAAAGTGTTTGTTTCACTTGTTCCTATTGAGTTGTCACCAACTGTTTCAGTTGCGGTACTCATAAAAACCTCAAAAGAGGTTATGTCATCGTCTACATCAGAAGCCTCCCACTCAAAATTCACTGAGGTAACCCCACTTAGTGAAGCACCTCGTGCTGGTTGAACTGCTTCTGCTGGAAATGGAGCATAATTTTCAATTCCATCACCAGCATTGTAAAATTTGAAAGTAGCACTTTGTGCTGTGGCAGTGGTTCCTGATGCTCTCGAGATGATATACCAAGAAAAAGGTTTTCCTTTTTCGATTTGCAGTGTTCGTTCTGACCCATCGTTAATGGCTAGATTAAATACCACAGCATTGGTCTCCATGTTGGTAACATGAAGCGTATAAGTATCTGTATCTTGAGCGTCACTCCAGTCAAATGTTATAGAGCTGAAATTAGCATTTACAGATTCTCCTTCTAAACAAGTGGTATTGTCTTCTGGAAACACTAAAGATGAAGCTTTAGGGTCTGGTACTGCAACGGGATCGTTATCTGTTACGGGATCGTTATCTGTAGTTCCACCACCTCCATCTCCGGAGCATGAAATCATTATTACCATTGCTATAACTAATCCTAAAAGTTGTTTGTTTATTTTCATTTCTTGATGATTTTGTATTGTTGAACGGCGTCTTCTGCTTCTACATTTAGTATATAGAGGCCAGGGGCTAATCCCGAAATATTACTTGTAATATATCCGTTGTCCGCTTCTTGAGATTTTCGATAAACGGCTTGGCCATTGAGTTGATAGATACTTACAATTGCAGTATTTTTTTCAGCAGAACCTAAGTAAACATTGACTATTCCGTCTCTCACTGGGTTTGGATATACATATAGTTTTTCGCTTAAAACTATTTTCTTCATGATACTTCCTTGACAATTTAAATCAGAACTGATTTCAATTTGATTTTCAATTTGATTTAAACTCAAAGTAATTTCACTCTCTGATGTGACAAAAGTTTCTTCATTCACTTTGATAGTGTAAGTAGATGCTCCCTGTAATTGCAGTGTTACTTCGTCTGAGTTGTTCATCACTGTTTGCACGCTTAATGGTTCAGGTTCACCTACAATAACTCCGTAGCTTCTGCTGTAATCAGGAATCTCATTTATGCTCAAACGCACTTCATATGCTCCTGCAATTATATTGTCAAAGGTATAGGTACTTGTGAACTCTTCACTTGTAATGACCTCTTCGACATCATTGAGTAGCGTTACTTTAACTTCTTCTGAAAGGTTTGTATCAATAATTATTTGACCATTATTATTCTCGCTACAAGTTTCAGCAACCGTTTTTACAGTAAAGGCATTAGCCGGTAAAGAAAATACTTGACAACCATCTACATCGACAATTGCTCCACTTTCAGTTGTTGGGCAAAGATCATTTTCGTTCAGTACTCCATCGTTGTCGATATCTTCATCACAGGCATCTCCAATGCCGTCTCCATCAAAGTCTTCTTGACCTGGATTGAATACAAGAGGACAATTGTCGTCTGCATCTAAGATTCCGTCGTTGTCGTCATCTAAATCACAGGCATCTCCTTCGCCGTCGTCATCTGTATCGGTTTGATCAGGGTTAGGTGTATATTGACAGTTATCGTCTACATCTAAGATTCCGTCATTATCATCATCTTCATCATCTTGAACTCCAAAAACTTGGAAGTCGTCAATAATAGCGCCTTCTTCAGAAACAGATTGATCCGAGTGGAATACTATTCTGAATATTACGTTGGGTTCGTTGGTCAAATCAGTTTCGCCTCTTGCAGCATTAGCTACGAAATCATAGGCGTATTCGGTCATTTCTGATGCTGTTCCAGTCCACTGTGCTCCTGGACAGTTGTAGCAATCACTTCCTGATGTATTTTCTGTTCGATCTGAATTGTACCAATTAGGTTCACTATCAATAGAGCCCAAAACACTCCAATTTACGCCACCATTTGTCGAATATTCTACATAAACGACATCCCAGTTTTGTTCTAACTCAAATGCCATATTGAATTTAAGCACAGGAGCTGTGATGTTTGCAAGTTCATAACAGGGTGAAATTAGATATCCTTTAGTTTCGTCAGGGTGATCCCCAGCTAAAATCGTTCCGTAGACATTTGTTCCGGAGGTTGTTTGATTTAGCACAGTTCCTGTGGGTTCTCCGCGTTCCCATACACTGCCGTTACCTCCTTCATTGTAAGCGACAAAACCTCCATCTTCACCTTCAAAATCAAATACTTCACTTCCGTTGGCAAACTCATTGACAATAAAACTCGCATTCAATTGATTGTTATCTGTGAAGGTATCTCCGTCAGAAGTCAATTCAATGTTGAGTTGAACAAGACCACTGAGATTAGCGGGTACGTTGCTCAAAGTAAGCGTTACTTCTTGACCTGGTTCTAGATTCACGTCAAATTCTTCTTGTATCGGAGCTTCTCCATTAAATGAATAATTTGACAATAATTTGGTTACAGTATTTAAACCTTCATTAAGTGCAGTAAAATTAATGTCAGATATGCTGCAGCTAATAATATTATTAGATGGGCTAATCGAAGTAATTCCAACCTCTTCATCTGGAAGAGTTACATCGATGGGAGAAACAAAAAATCCACGGCCATAGGTTGAAGCTACAATAACTTGATCTTCTAAACTGATATCGAGATCACTCACCGAGGTGTTCGGAAGATTGGTATTGTAGTCTTCCCAATAATCTATGGTGTCGTCTGTGCGATAAACGCCCAAAGACGTTCCTATAAATAGACTGTTATTTATATCACGAGGCTGATGTGTAATCGTCAAGAAAGCCTGATCTGTAGGAAGATCAAAAGTAATGTCCTCTTGTGTGGCATCTTGATTTTCATCCACTGTGACCACAATTACTTGAGGATTTGAGGGTTGGCTATTTGGATTTGAGCCAACTCTTCTCGAAAGTGTCACGTATACTTTATTGGGGTCGTTACTATTGATAGACATGTCCGAAATAGGATTGTCAAAAGAAGTTAAGAAGTCAAAATCACCCCCTGCATCCGTTGAAATATACATTCTATCATCCACCGCTGCATACATGATATTACTATCATTAAGAGAAACTTCTAAATCGTCCATAGGATTTCCTGTCAAGTTATCAGACAATCGACTCCATTCTCCAGCTACTAATTTCCATACCGCTTCATATCCAGCAAAAACTTCACCTTCTTTATTTACGGTTAAGGGAACGATCCAATTACCTGATGCATTAGATGGTCTATAGGTAACGCCGCTTAAAGGTCCAAAAGTGGTAGTTGACCAAAGCACACCTCCAAATTGGGTGAATCCGTAAGCTACGTTGTTGTTAGAGGGATCTATTTCGTAATCCATACCATCACCTCCGGTATAAATGGACCATTGATTATTGCTATAAATGAATCCTGAGTTGTCTTGAGTTCCTCCTACGGCTCGGTCTGCACCTTTACCAATATCCATTCGATAGAATTGGGTAACGCGCAGTCCATCGCTGTAATCTGTAAACGATGCTCCTCCATTATCACTTGCGTATAGACCACCATCAGATCCAACATATAGACGATCTCCAAAAAACTTAAGCGTATGAATATCAGCGTGTGTGAATGATGGGGTATAATCACTCCAACTATTTAATTTTTCAAAAATGTCTCCTCCATTTGATGATTTCCAAACATTTAAGCAGCCCGTATATATAATGTCTTCGTCATTAGGATCAACTGTAAGTGCCAAATCGAACCAAGCTTGAGAGGACTCTAAAACATCAACTGTATTTGTTGATTGTGCAAAGGTCTCTCCTGAGTCTGACGATTTAAATACACCCAAATAAGCATAGCCATTTTGAGAGGTATCTGCGTACAGCAAGTAAACAACTTCTGGATTTGCTGGCGTAACACCTATTACAATTCGCGAGGAAGCTGTTGGAAGTACTTCAACGGACTCATCTGGATCACCATCTAAATTTGTAAACGTTGCTCCACCATCTGTTGATTTGAAAAAATCATCGCTGTCAACTGCATATATTGTATTGGAATCGCCTGGTTTTAGGGCAAAATCTTTGATGTTTCCGGCTTTCATTAAGGTGAAGGTTGCTCCACCATCTGTAGATTTTTGTAAACCTTTTGAATTTCCTGCCACCCAAATGATATTTGAATCGGAAGGGTCGATGACAATTTCATTTAGTGATTCGCCTTTACCCATATCCTCAACTAATAGCCCTGTATTAGTCCAACTATTCCCTCCATCGGTTGATTTAAATACTCCAGCAGAGTAACTGTCTAGTGCATCGTCATCTCCGGTAGCAATGTATACTATGTCGGTATTATTTGGATCTATTGCGATTCCAGAAACACCAATTTGAGGGAATTCGTCAAATAGAGGAGTCCAGTTAGATCCTCCATCAGTTGTTTTCCAAATACCACCTGATGGCGCTCCTGCGTACCAAACTTGGTCATTTGTGGGATCTACAGCCATTTGGTTTATCCGGCCTATACCTGGTGTAGCTCCGTTGAGACGTGTGACATTAACAGGACCAAAATTTTGCCAATCACTTGTCTCATTGGGTGCATTTTCACTATTTATTTTGTTTATATATGAAGACCATAATTGAGATGGAGATTTGATTTTTCCATCTTCGTTAAGGTGATACTGCCAATAATTAGACCACCTCATGTAAGGTTTGAATCCACTACCTTTTTGTTCTGGGTCATTCTCTTTTTGTTGCCAGTAGGTTTCAAAAGCCTCATTAAGTTCTTCGAGGGTATAATCTTGAATTGTATTTTCCTGAGAGGTCGAATTGTCTTTTAGGAGAGACATCCACGGTGCGTCTTGCACGTATTGACCGAAAGAAAGTGAGCTAATTAAAAATAATCCGCTCAGCAAAAGCTGCTTTTTCATCTATATTAAATTTGTGTTAAAGTACATTAAATTTTAAGTAAGTTCAAAAATTGTTTAAGCTTAAAATTATTTTAAGTACGCTTCTTTTTATGAACAGCAGAGATGTTTAAAACTTAAGAAATCATTGTACCTTCGCTTGTAAATGTTAACGTATTGTACAAAGCTTTAGTATTTTTTTGTGTACTCTGTGGTGTGGTTTACGGTCAAAATCCTCAACCTAACTTGACACCTAAACTATCAACAAGTGATTTCTTAAGCACTCAAACTACAGATACCTTAAGTTTTTCAAAATCTAAGAATATCAAGTCTGCAGAAGCAAGTATTGATCAGTATCAACTCATCAACATAAAAAGAGATACTGTTGTTTTAGATACCTCTTTACACATTGATAAAGAGTTTAAGTTTAATGAGCTTCGTAAAGATATGTTTGGGCTGCTTGCCCTGAGTAATGATTTTCAAGGATACAATGAATTGATTAGGGTTGTTGATTTTGATGAGACCAGCCCTGAATTAGGTGCTAAAGCCAAACAATACGGTTTTTTTGAAAAATCAGATTTGAGGTTTTATCGAACGGCCACTCCTTTAACTGAATTGATGTTTAGAACAACGCTTGAGAAGGGTCAATACTTGGACGCTGTTTTAGCGACTAACCTTAACCCAAGGCTAAATATTTCATTAGCGCATAGAGGATTTAGATCTCAGGGTCAGTATGACTATCAACAGAGTGAGTCTGGAGCATTTCGAAGCACCATATCCTACAACTCCAAGAATAAGAAATACATAAGCAATTTTTTCTACACCTATCAAGATTTTAAGTTTGAAGAAAATGGTGGAATTACGAAAAAAGAGTTGCAATTTGAATTGGGTGATCCGGAGTTTTTAGACCGCTCTCGAATTGATATTCTTCACACTAACGCAAAGTCTCGAATTGTTGGTCGGGCCTTTTATTACGATCACAGTTACCAATGGAAAAGTTGGATTAAGTTCAGTCATAAATTGCATTATGATTCTAGGTTTTTTCAATTTGAACAAGATTCGGCAAACAGTAATTATGGAGACTTAATTATCTCTGGAAGTGTAGATGATAAAATTAAAAAGCAGAGTTTTGAAAACAACTTGAATATCACCCTAAATCGATCAGATAAGGGTGCTTGGAGCGTAGGATTGAAAAGTCTATTTTCCAATTATTTCACACCTTCAAAGCTTATAACAACAGAAGGGATAATTCCCAACCAAATCAAAGGGCAAGATTTGTTGTTAAGAGGACAAACGGATGAGCAAATATTTGCACACCGCATTGGGGTAAAGGTTGAATTTCCAATTCAATCTAATGTGGTGGGAAAATCATTACGCGCTGAGATTATGCCGGTTAAAGATTCGCTTAACTTCTCTTACACTGCAAGTATAAATTACCAAGAACGCGCGGCTGACTTTCAACATCAAATGTATCAAAGTGATTATGAAAATTTTAATTGGTTTAACGAAACCTCTGAACTCCAAAAATTAGCCGGGTTGAAGGTTAATGTCAGTCACAAAAAATGGGGCTCATTTCGCTTTGATCTTCAGTCAATTGAGGGTTACCGATACTTCGCTGTTCAGCCAAATGATGAGGTTAATACTTTTTTTGATGATTTGAAAAACGTGGGGCTGCAAACTGCCGACAAGGCTGTTCAATGGAGCGCTTTTCAATATCACAATAGAATAATTAGAGGTAAATGGGGTTTAGATGTAAGGCTTCACTATCAGCAAATTTTACAAGGAAATACGCATTTTGCCCTGCCTGACTATTTAGGTCGAGTTACACTTTATTATTCTTCGGATATTTTTCAAAAAGCCATGTTTATACAAACAGGAATTCGAGCAAAGTACTTTGAAGCTTATCAGGCGGACGCATATCACCCTGTACTTGGAAGTATGTTTAGACAAAAGAAGGAGGTCATTGGTGGTTATCCTCTGATCGATCTCTTCATCAATGCTAAGGTAAAAAGAACTCGAATTTATTTTAAGGCTCAACATGTAAACTCTTCATTTACAGGATTTAACTATTATTCAGCTCCACAGATTCCACACCACGATTTCGTTATTCGATTTGGTTTGATTTGGAATTTCTTTTCATAAGTCGTATCTTAATTTTCGCTCTCAATTTTTTTGGTGCCTTCTTTTTAAGTATTGACATTCAATTTATTTGATATTTTTCCATAAAATAATTTACAAATGTTTGGTGTGAAGTAAAAAGAGTTTCTATATTTGCACCCGCTTTGAGA
>NZIQ01000011.1 GCA_002691685.1 Flavobacteriaceae bacterium
ATTCGTCTTCTGTGTCAGGCACACCGTCGTTGTCTTGATCTTTTTTCTTTGTTTTTACAACCAACCCAAGATTGTGTTGAAAATAATTATTGAAGGATGCATTTGGATTACTCTTAAATAAGGAATTAACGGTTAAACCTACATTGTCGTTAAACCAAAGATTTAGCCCTCCACTGAAATTTAAATGTGATTGGCTATTACCCATCATTCGCGTGATTCCTGCTCCCATTCCAATGTAAGGTTCAAATGGTCCTGTCTGAAAAAGATGGTATTGAATTCCTAAATCAGCATTGTAAAAATTTTGATTCATGCTTTCAGTAAAAATACTTGGGGGTACAATTTCAGTAATTTTATTAAAGGCAATCCTTCCGCTTAATGAAAAATTACTTTGTGTATATCTTTTACCTTCAAAGAAAAAGGCACTACTATTCCAATTCATGTCGCCAGCTTGAAATAAGTCTTTAAGAAAGGGTTCACCGCCGAATTCAATGGTCGTATTTGACGACGTGTAAGGGTCAGACACATTGAAATCAACGGCATTTAAACCTGCTGAAAATGTCCAATAACCATTTTCTTGGGCAGATCCATCAAATGGAACTATCCATAAAAATAGCATAACTAAAAATGTGATGTGATGTTTCATTTTGGGGAGTTTTGTGGTATAAGAAAGTTTTTTCTATATCCATAACGCACTAGCCCTACTTTATATTGCAAAACTATAGTGAAAAAAGTTCATATAAAGCCGTTCGGTAGTATTGTCTCAGACTTTTTAGAGTCTATATGTAAGACCTATATTGTGTTGAAAATAATTATAAAAAGTACTACTAGAACTGCTTTTGTACAGTGAGTTAATAAGCAAACCTAAATTATTTTTAAACCATACATTTAGCCCTCCACTGAAATTTAAATGAGATTGGCTGTTTCCGTTTATCCTTGTTATTCCCACTCCTAATCCTATAACAGGTTCAAACACTCCTTTTTCAAAAAGGGTATAATTCACTCCTAAATCAGCATTGTAATAATTGTAGTTTATATTTTCTCCTAAAATTCTCGGAGGCGCAATTTCTGTGATTTCATTGAAAGAAATTCTACCACTTAGTGAAAAATTGTTTCGAGTATATCTTCTCACTTCAAGGAAATACGCCGACCAATTCCAATTCATGTCATAACGCTCAAATAAATCCTTGAAAAAAGGTTCTCCTTCAAAGGCGATAGGGTTATTTGAAGATGTGTATGGATTGTTGTAAGGACTAGATACATTGAAATCGACCGCGTTTAGACCTACCGAAAAAGACCAGTTATTATCCTCTTGAGCAAACCCTTCTGTAGGTATTAACCATACTGATAAAATAAATAAAAGTGAGATGTGTTTCATTGGGGACGTTTTAAGATACAAAATTAAGACTTTTCTTACTTAAAACGCAAAAACCGGCTTTATTTAACAAATCTTCTGTGAGGTTTGCTTGTATAAAGCCGGGTTTGAATATGTTATTTTAGGGTATTACAGTTTAAATGTAAGACCTAGTAAGTGTTGCCAGTGTTTTGGAACGTTTGATTCCTGAGAGAGCTTCATTGTATTTGAATAGGTAAGGCCCATAGTTTCTCCCATCCAGTATGTTGCACCAGCACCAAAGTTTAAATGAGCATTTCCTTCGCCATCAATTTGTGTATACCCTACACCAGATTCGATATATGGCTCAACTTTTTTACCTTTTAATACTGTGTAACTTACAGTGGCGTCAGCATTATAAAATTTTAAACTTTCTGTAGGTATTCTACCTCCTGTTTCTCCACCACCTAATTTAGTGATGCTGTTATACGAAGCTCTTACTCCAACTCTGAAGTTGTCTCCAATGCTCTTAGATACAGCACCGTAAGTGATAGAAGGCTCTATACTCCAGTTATTGACTACTAAGAAATCTTCAAATAAGGCACCCGCTTCGAAACCGAAATCGTCTAATGAGCTTTCTGCTCCAGTTGAGTAGGTATCAATTGCGTTCAAACCAAAGCTAATTCTCCAATCTGAATCTTGTGCACTTGCAAAAGTTATAGCAAATACAAATGCCGCTGTTGTTAATAATGAATTAAAATTTTTCATTGTAATGTCTAAGTTTAAGTTAATAGTAACACGTAAAAATACAATGTCGGACTGACAAAAAAAAATTAAAGATTAAAATCGAATTAAATCACATTTAGCTTTTTTCCGATTTTAACAAAGGCTTCAACGGCTTTTTCTATTTGCTGGGCTGTATGTGCTGCCGACAATTGCACGCGTATTCTTGCTTTTTCTCTAGGAACCACAGGGTAGAAAAAACCAATAACATAAATATTTTCTTTGAGTAATTCAGAGGCCATTTCTTGAGCTAGTTTAGCATCGTAAAGCATTACAGGAACAATAGCAGATTCGCCATCGACGATGTCGAATCCGGCGTCGATCATTTTTAATTTGAATTGTGTTGTATTCGCTTTGAGTTGTTTTTTTAAACTTTGATCCTCTTTCAACAACTCAAAAACTTTTAAAGAAGCACCAACAATAACAGGAGCAAGAGAGTTTGAGAACAAATAAGGGCGAGAGCGTTGTCGAAGCATTTCAATTATAGCTTTACTTGCAACGGTGTATCCCCCCATAGCGCCTCCCAGAGCTTTTCCTAATGTTCCGGTAATGATGTCTACTTTGGACAGCACATTTTTTTCTTCCAAGGTTCCGATACCAAGATTACCTATAAAGCCCGAAGAATGGCATTCATCAACTGCCACTAGTGCTTCAAATTCTTCCGCTAAATCACAAATTTTATCAAGCGGAGCTAACAAACCGTCCATCGAAAATACTCCGTCTGTAACAATCATGATGTGTCGGGCCTTGTCTTTTTTGGCCTGGGTTAAGGCGCTTCTCAGGTCCTCAATATCGTTGTTTTTATAGCGATAGCGTTTTGCCTTACAAAGTCTTACTCCGTCAATAATAGAGGCGTGGTTTAAGGCATCTGAAACAATTGCGTCTTCAGGCCCTAGCAAGGGCTCAAATAGTCCTCCGTTAGCATCAAAGGCAGCAGCGTATAATATGCAGTCTTCTTTTTGATAAAAAGAGGCTATTTCGGCTTCAAGTTGTTTGTGAATATCTTGTGTTCCACATATAAAGCGCACAGAAGACATTCCAAATCCATGTGTATCTAAAGTCTCCTTGGCTGCCTTTATCACTTCGGGGTGAGAAGATAATCCTAGGTAATTGTTAGCGCAAAAATTAAGAACGCGCTGTCCATCTGCTAGTTCAATTTCTGGACCTTGTTTTGAAGTGATAACTCGTTCTTTTTTGAAAAGTCCCGCATCTTTAGTTCGTTCTAATTCTTTACTTAGGTATAGGTCAATTTTTTTATGCATTAGTTCATGGATTTAATGGTTATTTCGTCATCGATGTATACGAGTATTTTGTGTGTAACGTCATAACCCATATGTGATAAAATTAGGGCATATTTTTCGATTTGCTTTTCATGAGAGATGTTCACCTTACCAGTTTTATAGTCTATTATAGCTACGTTTGAATCTGAAAAAATTATTCTATCAGGAATAGAGACTGAGCCGTCTATTTGTGTAATGGGCCTTTCGTTATAGGCGATTACATCCTCTTTGTAAAAAGCTGATAATTGTGGGTGATTGACAATGGCCTCACACTTTTCGTATACCCAGCGTTCTTCTTCAGATAATTCTAGCTCGAGAAGTTTTAAATCTGATCGTTTTTCAATAAGCGCCAATTTATGGTGCACAATTTCCCCTTTTTCAATTGACGCTGAACTGAAACTCGCTTTTTTATAATTGCCTTTTTGCCAATGAAAGAATTGAGATGTTTGATAAATCAAACTCGAAAGGCGCTCTTCTTCTACTTGTTTGCTCACCTTTGGTAATACTCCAATATTAAAAAGACCTTCTTCAAAAAGGCCACAGTAATTAGCCAATAATATCTCATATGACATTTTAGCTTTTGAATCTTTGCCGACTTTATTGGTATAGACGAAAAGGCCATTAACAGGTCGCGTGAAAGCTACGTACATTAAATTTATTTTATCCAAGATAGTTTTCTGGACTTCAGTGTCATAGACATCCTTTCCCTTTGAGGAAAAATAGGTGGTGTTTTTTTGAATTTTTAATGGAATTCGATTTATGGGAAGCACCTTAGTGTCAATATCAAACCAGGCCATTTTTTGATTGGTTGTTTTTGACGGTGAAACGAAGAAGGGTAAAAAGACCAAGGGATATTCCAAACCTTTGGCACTGTGAATGGTGTTGATTTGAACAGCATTTATACTAGAAGGAACTTTGGCACTTATTTTATCTGATTTGAGCGACCAATACGACAAAAAGGAAGCTACAGAAATTTGCTGTTTTCGAGCTGCATTGTGCACTTCTTCTACTAAGGCAGCTATGTAGGCGTCCGGATTTGAAGGAAACCTAAATTGAGCTAAAGTTAGGTGTAGTACATTGCTACAAGATTCGTTTTTTAATAGATCGGTATCAAAACCTAATGCTTTAAGTTGTTCAGCAGGTCTTGTTAGAGCTTCTTTGGTTTTTTCAAATCGCTTTTCATCATTCACGTAAATAAAATCAAAGATTTCAAAAGCGGCCTCTTGGTCTTTAGTGTTGAGCACAAACTTTAAAATGGCGATCAAAAAATTAATTGCTGGGTGATTTTTGATTAAGAGTGCCTCAGCTGAAATCAAGGGAACGTTTTCTTCATTTAAATACTGAGCTACTTTTTGGGCTTCTGAGTTTCTTTGAACTAGGACAGCACAATCTTTGTATTGATAGCCTTTTTGAATGACCTTTTGCAAATCTTGTTTAAGTTTTATGAGATGCGGTTCTTGCTTCGATGTCTTTTCGGCTTTTTTCAAAAAGTGAATACATATTTTACCCTCGGACTCAACTTTTGGGTTTTGACTGCTCTTATCTGCATACAACTGTCTATAGTCATCATATTCAAAAACAGTGGAGGAATTTTTAAAAAAGGAATTGTTAAATTTCACAATAGTTCTTGAGCTTCTGTAATTATCTTGAAGAGTTATGGTTTTTGGCTTGACACTAAAAGGGTTGTTTTTGTCTTGACTGAGTTCGATCAGTTGTTCAGCATGTCCATCGCGCCATCTATAAATTGCCTGTTTGGCATCACCTACAATAAAAAGACTACCGGCTTGATTGTCTTCTTGAATTCCTTCTAATCCATTTGCAAATAAGGGGATTAGATTTTGCCATTGCGTTACTGAGGTGTCTTGAAATTCATCTAAGAAGAAGTGCTTGAATTTTTCTCCGAGTCTTTCATATAGATAAGGTGTGGGTTGATTTTTAATTTCTTTGGCAATTACGGCATTGAATTCGCTTATCGGAAGCAATTCTTCTTCATCGCATATAGATTTATAATTCTCATAGATTTTCTGAAGGATGGTAAAGGCTGAAATAGATTCAATGATTGATTTTATTTTGTAAATCTCAACTATTTCTTTATTGAGCTTTACACTTAATTCTTCGATTTCTTGAAGTTCAAAGTCATTTAAAGTAACGTTTTTTGAAAAGACTGTTTTTTTCTCAAAACGTCCTAAAATTTTGTTCTCTTTTAGCTTATCGTTTTCCCATTGTTGCTGTTTAATTAGTGTCAACCAATTCGAGTAGGTTTGATTTCTGCAATCTGCAGCTGTAATGTTTTGTTTTTGAAGAAATTGTTCACATTCTATTCGATGAACTTGAACTTTTTCTTCGCAGTTTTTAACACTTTTAAAGAATTGATTGCGGTAATTGATGATGTGCTCAATATCGATCTGATTAAATTTTTTGAATTCATTTCTAAAAGAATCTTCAAGAAGCACCTTACTCTCTTCTTGAAGTTTAAAGGCAATATTCCAATTTTTTCCTTCTTGAACTTTATCAAAAGTATAGGCGGTTAAGATTTCTGTTAGATTTTCATCTATGCCTATTTGATTGATAGTTCGATTTATGGCCTCCCTAATGATTTCTTTGGGATCAATTACTACTTCAAAACTACTGTTAAGTTTGAGGTCGATGGCGAAGGTTCGCAGTATTTTATGGGTAAATTTATCTATAGTAGAGAGCTCAAAATAGCCGTAATTATGAAGTATGTCTTTTAAAACGTATTGCGCTCTATGTCTAACTTCAGTACTGTTTAAATTTAAATCGTTTGCAATGAAGCTCAACATAGGATTTTCTTTACCTTGGGCAAAGTCTGATAATACGGATAAAATACGATCTTTCATTTCCCCAACAGCCTTGTTGGTAAAGGTCAAAGCGAGAATTTCTTTATAGGCTTGTGATTTGTATCTAGCGATAATAAGACCTACATAATTTTGGGCCAATTGAAAGGTTTTGCCCGAACCTGCAGAAGCATTGTAAATTTTAAAACTACTCGAAATCAAATCGGCTATATTATATGGTTGATATGGGCTATTTTTGTTAGAAATTAATTGTAATAAAGATACGTATTATGGCTTTTGAATTACCTGATTTACCTTATTCATATGACGCTTTAGAGCCTCATTTTGATGCAAGAACTATGGAAATCCACCATAGCAAGCACCATGCGGGTTATACCGCTAAATTAAACGCGGCTGTCTCGGGAAGTGCTTTAGAGAATCAAGACATTGAAGATTTGCTTTCAAATTTAGATATGAGTAATACAGCTCTTCGAAACAATGGAGGAGGATATTTTAATCATAATCTTTTTTGGGAAATTTTAAGTCCTGAGGCTACTGAAATGAGTGCAGAATTATCTGCAGCGATTAATGCTTCTTTCGGTTCTTTGGACGACTTTAAAGTAGCATTTTCAAACGCAGCAGCTACGAGATTTGGCTCTGGTTGGGCTTGGTTATGTGTTCATCACGGAGGAAAACTTGAAATATGCTCTACAGCAAACCAGGACAATCCACTGATGCCCGAAATCGGATGTGAAGGACAACCCATTCTAGGATTAGATGTTTGGGAGCACGCTTACTACTTAAATTATCAGAATAGAAGACCTGATTATATCGCTGCTTTTTTCAATGTTGTAAACTGGAAGAAAGTAAGTGAATATTATGCTCAGGGCAGCTAATTAATTCAAGTGTAAAACGTCAAAATAAAAAAGGACAGCATTGCTGTCCTTTTTTTGTCCCAAATCTTACCATAAACCTATAACAATAATATGTAATGGTGATACGAATATACTTTCAAAAGTCCATTTTTGAGTAATTATCAAAATCAATTACGACCAATTTCGTGCTTTCTTAATTTATGTTAAGATTATTGAGAAGTTCATAAATGGAGTATACAAAAAAACGGATGAACAATTGTTCATCCGTTTAACCCCAAATCTTACCATGAACATAACCTACTTTGTTATGGTGATGGAAAAGTAATACTTCACGTATTTTGAATTTAAATTTCAACGATGAATACCCATTTAATAGGGTTGAGCAACGCAAATAAATTAGTAAGCCCTTTGATTCTTGCCTTCGTAGTAATTGATGAAAGCTTGGTTTACGACTCTGGTTCCTCCCTTAGTAGGATAATTACCTGTAAAATACCAGTCGCCTAAATTTTTTGGACATGCTTCATGTAATTGTTCGATGGATTGGAATACAATCTCGACAGGTGTTTGAATTTCAGGAGGGGTTAATAATTCACCTATTTTTTGGGAGATTTCTTCTTCGGTAAATGGATTGTATAGATCTTGTACGAAATTTCTGTAGTTATTATTGTCGGCGTTCAAACACCTCTGATAAATCTTAGATAGTATTTGATGATTTCCTTGTGACTTGTGAAGTTCTACTGCGGCCCTAAAAGCGATAAAATCTTCAAGCTTGGCCATATCAATACCGTAGCAATCAGGATAGCGGATTTGAGGTGCTGATGAAACGACTATAATTTTTTTAGGATTGAGTCGATCTAAAATGCGGAGAATACTTTTTTTGAGCGTGGTTCCCCGAACTATGCTATCATCTATAATGACCAAGTAATCAGTATTCTTTACTGAGCCATATGATATATCATAAACATGAGAAACTAAATCGTCTCTGCTGCTATCCTGGGTAATAAAGGTTCTTAACTTGACATCTTTGATAGCTACTTTTTCAATTCTTGGACGAACGTCAAGTATTTTTTGAAGCTTCTCTGAATTGATATTTCCTTTGAGCTCTAGGATTTGCTCTTTTTTGTGCCTTGTCAAATGGGATTCTACTTCTTTAATCAGTCCCAGAAAAGATGTTTCTGCAGTATTTGGAATATAAGAGAACACCGTATTTCCCAAATCTTTATTGATTGAGTTTAAAATTTTAGGAAAAATGAGTTTTCCTAAATTTTGCCTCTCTTGATAAATTTCTTTGTCACTGCCTCTAGAAAAATAGATGCGTTCAAATGAGCACGACTTTTGTTCTTTGCGCTCGAGGATTTGATTTAATTTGAGTTCACCTGAATTTTTAATGATTAAGGCTTTTCCGGGAGTAATTTCTTTGATTGATTCAAAGGGGACATTGAATACGGTTTGAATAGCAGGTCTTTCAGATGCGATGACGACTACTTCATCATCATGATAATAATAAGCAGGTCTTATACCTACGGGATCTCTTAAAACAAATGCATCACCATGGCCTAATAATCCCGCCATGGCATATCCTCCATCCCAATTTTTTGCAGCTTTACCTAATATTTTGGCAAGGTCTAAACGGGAGGCTATTAACGGAGAGGCTTGTTGTTTGTTAAAACCTTCTTTTTTAATTTGTTTGTATAATTTGGCCACGGCATCATCTAGAAAATGACCTATTTTTTCCATTACGGTTATGGTATCAGCCATTTCTTTGGGATGTTGCCCTAGCTCCACCAAGTTGTGAAAAAGTTCTTTCACATTGGTCATGTTAAAGTTTCCTGCAACGATTAAGTTTCTGTGCATCCAATTATTTTGTCTTAAAAAAGGATGAACACTTTCGATATTATTTTTCCCAAAAGTTCCATAGCGCACGTGACCTAACATTAATTCTCCAACATAGGGAATGGCTTCTTTTAACTCTAGGTCTGATTGAAAGTTTTGGTTGGCACTTTGGTCATTTATTCGTCTATTAATCTTTTCAAAGATATCTGCTATGGGTTGTTTTTCTACAGACCTAACTCTACTAATATATCTGCTTCCAGCGTTCATGTCGAGTTTGATGCTGGCAAAACCTGCTCCATCTTGCCCTCGATTGTGCTGTTTTTCCATCAACAGGTACATCTTGTTTATTCCGTAAAATGATGATCCGTATTTTTCTTTGTAATAAGAAAGCGGCTTTAGAAGACGAACCAGTGCTATACCACACTCGTGTTTTATAGGATCACTCATACTTTAATAGAACTTAAGATTCCAAATGAATATCAAATTGGGTTAATTTTTTAAAATATCTAAGTCGTTGCACAAGTTCTTCTCGTTCTAAATTAACCATTCTTGAAACGCCCATTTGTTCTACACAAAATGAAGCCAAATTAGAACCGTGAACAACGGCATTTTTTATATGCTCGAAATTAATGTTTTTTATTTGTGATAAGTAACCCGCAAGGCCTCCTGCAAAAGTATCTCCTGCTCCTGTGGGATCGTACACTTCTTCTAATGGTAAAGCTGGAGCGAAAAACACTTCATTTTCATGAAACAGTAAGGCGCCGTGTTCACCTTTTTTTATGACTAAGTATTTTGGCCCTCTTTTTAGGATATTTTTTGCTGCTTTAACTAGAGAATATTCGCCACTCAACATTCTGGCCTCTTCGTCATTGATTGAAAGTAAATCTGTTTTAGCAATGATTGCATCTAATTTATCAAGGGTATGAATCATCCAGTAATTCATGGTGTCCAAAATAACCAATTCTGGTTTGTGACTCAATTGATTTAACACACTCATTTGTACTGTTGGGTCAAGATTACCTAGCACTGCTATTTTCGGGTTTTTATAAGATTCTGGAACAACCGGATTAAAATGTGCGAGTGCGTGCAGTTCAGTTGTCAAAGTTTCGCGACTATTCATGTCGTTTTTATACAATCCGCTCCAAAAAAATGTTTTTTGGTCTTGAATTGTTTCAACTCCTTCAAGATTAATGCCTTTGTTTCCTAATAAGTTTAGATGATCTTGCTCAAAGTCTGATCCAATGACAGAAACAATTGCTGCATCTACTGGATATTGACTTGCAGCTAGTGCAATGTAGACCGCTGCTCCTCCAAGGGTGTAATCTACTTTTTCAAAAGGAGTTTCAATACTGTCGTATGCTACAGTGCCTGCAATGAGTAGTTTAGACATTTTTGCAATTTAGGCACAAATATAGGGTTTAATAAACTAGTTATTTTGTCTGGATATACCCCTTGTCGATTTCTTTGTTTTCTTTGAAACTAGCCTGCACGGCTAAAAGATCACATCTCTCATTTTGGGGATGCTGATTATGTCCTTTAATCCAAATGAATTCAATTTGGTGTTTTTTTATTTCAGACAAAAATCGTTTCCATAAATCGGCATTTACTCTATTCTTAAAGCCCTTGGCTTTCCATTGGTACACCCAACCTTTATTTATAGCATCTGTAACGTATTTTGAATCAGAATAAACAGAAATGATACAATTTGGTGTATTGATTTTTGAAAGTCCATCAATCACTGCTAATAATTCCATTCTGTTATTGGTTGAACATTCAAATCCTTCGGAAAATTCCTTAATATAGTTCGTGCCAATCCATTCTAAGATAATTCCATAGCCTGCCGGTCCAGGATTTCCTCTGGCAGCTCCATCGGTGTAGAGTGCGATATGTTTTTTTATTTCACCCATTTTTCTTTAAAATTGTCTCTATGGTTGGGGCGAAGTGTAGATGTTCTAATCGCTGTACTTTCTTGGCTATTTGCTCAATGCTATCGTCAATATCTATATCCACTTTATACTGGGCTATAATTTGTCCTTCATCGTAATTTTCATTGACATAGTGAATACTAACGCCAGATTCTAACTCTTTATTTTCTTTTACAGCCTTGTGCACGTTTGCACCGTACATTCCTTTGCCGCCGTATTTTGGCAACAAGGAGGGATGTATATTGATAATTTTATCTGGATATTTAACAATGACCTCTGAGGGAATTTTTTTGAGAAATCCTGCGAGAATGATTAAATCAGGATAAAAACTGTTTAATAAATCTATAAATGCAGATGAACCAAAAAGGGCTGCACTGAAATATACTGTAGGAATATCAAGAGCTTTACACTTGTCTAAAACACTGGCGTGTCTATTGTCAGTTAGGACAGCAGAGACAATTGTATCATTTAGATTTTCAAAGTATTCTATTATTTTAATGGCATTAGAGCCAGATCCTGAAGCCAAAATAATGAGCTTGTTCATGGTTTTGATTTTTAAATTTTAAAATCACTTTGAAGGTCTTTACAAATATCGGTAGGATAATTAGTAAAGTTTACTATTTTTGCCTCGTTAATTTAAAATTAAAGTTATGTCAGACATTGCATCAAGAGTAAAAGCAATTATCGTTGACAAGTTAGGTGTTGACGAAAACGAAGTAGTTGCTGAAGCTAGCTTCACAAACGATTTAGGAGCAGACTCTCTAGACACAGTAGAATTGATTATGGAATTCGAAAAGGAATTCGATATTCAAATTCCAGATGACCAAGCTGAAAATATTTCTACAGTAGGACAAGCTATAAGCTATATTGAGGACGCTAAATAACTACTGTCTCAATTCATAGAAAATACAAACATCCATGAGGCTTATGCCTTCATGGATTTTTTTTTACTAAATTCAACTTGTCAAACGATACACTATGCAATTAAAAAGAGTAGTTGTCACAGGCATGGGTGCAGTTACACCTGTCGGAAACACACTTGACCAATATTGGAATGCACTTTTAGCGGGTAAGTCGGGCGCAGCTGAGATTACACATTTCGATGCTTCCAAATTTAAAACTCAATTTGCCTGTGAGATCAAAGATTTTGATCCCTTAGATTTTTTCGATAGAAAAGATGCTAGAAAATTGGACCGCTTTACGCAGTATGGAGCAGTTGCTGCTGATCAAGCTATCGCTGATTCAGCATTGGACAAAGAAGCCTTAGATAAATTTAGAGTGGGGGTTATTTGGGGAGCAGGTATTGGAGGATTAGAAACCTTTCAAAACGAGGTATTGAATTTTGCATCGGGTGATGGAACCCCAAGATTCAATCCTTTTTTCATTCCTAAAATGATAGCGGATATCGCTCCAGGATATATATCCATAAAAAATGGATTTATGGGGCCTAACTATACTACAGTTTCGGCTTGTGCTTCTTCTGCTAATGCTATTATTGATGCGCTCAATACCATTCGTTTAGGTACTTGCGATGTTGTAGTTACAGGTGGAAGTGAAGCTGCAGTTACAATTGCGGGCGTTGGTGGATTCAACGCGATGCACGCCTTATCTACGCGTAACGATTCACCTCAAACGGCTTCTAGACCTTTTGATGCCGAAAGAGATGGGTTTGTTCTTGGAGAAGGAGGTGGAGCTTTAGTACTGGAAGATTTGGATCACGCCTTGAAAAGAGGAGCAAAAATTTATGCTGAGGTAATTGGAGGAGGACTATCTTCGGATGCCTATCACATGACGGCACCACATCCTGAAGGTGTAGGCGTGGTAAGAGTAATGGAAAATTGCTTGAGAGATGCGGGAATTGAAGCCAAAGACGTTGATGCTATTAATACACATGGAACATCTACTCCATTAGGGGATGTGGCTGAATTGAAAGCAATATCTAAGGTGTTTGGAGCGCATGCTTCACACATCAGTATCAATTCGACTAAATCAATGACAGGACATTTACTTGGAGCGGCAGGAGCAGTTGAAGCGATTTCATCTGTAATGTCGATACGAGAAGGGACAATTCCTCCTACAATAAATCATGTAAATGTAGACGAGAACATTGACTCAAGTTTAGATTTGACCTTGAATTCTCCAACAAAAAGAGAGGTGACTATCGCAATGAGTAACACCTTTGGTTTTGGAGGACACAATGCTTGTGTTGTACTAAAAAAATATACAGACTAGTGTATGCTTTTTTCAAGCTTTAGAAATTATTATTCCCTTCCTAAACACCGAAGGGAATTTTTTTTAAGTTTAAAGGAGTTATTGGGCTTCCCTCCCAAGAATATCGTCATTTATGAAAAAGCCTTTCTACATCGGTCACTCAATGTAAAGGACAAAAACGGAAACCCAATCAATTACGAGCGTCTCGAATTTTTGGGTGATGCTATTTTGGGGGTTATTATTTCAAAGCATCTTTTTGATGAGGTTCCGCATGGAGATGAAGGCTATTTAACTAAAATGAGGTCTAAGGTGGTAAGCAGAAACCACTTAAATGAACTCGGAAAAGAACTCGGACTCATCCGTTTTTTAAAGAGTAAAATTCCTAATCGAAATTTTGGAGAAAACGTTCATGGCAACATATTTGAGGCCTTGGTGGGAGCCGTATATTTAGATAGAGGATACAATTATTGCTATACTTTTTTAAACAAAAGACTCATTGAGCCTTATATCGATATTGATCAATTAGAAGGTAAAGTAGTCAGTTATAAGAGCCTTATGATTGAGTGGTGTCAAAAGAAAAAATACCCCTTCAATTTTGAGGTATATGAAGACACTGGTAATCAAAAAACAAAACACTTTTCTGTTAAATTGCACATCGATAACAAAGTAGTTGCTAAGGGAAGAGAGACTTCCAAAAAAAGAGCTGAAGAGAAAGCAGCAAAAAGAGCTTATTTTGCCCTTCAAGATCAAATAAAATCGAATCATTGAAAAAACAGAAATACCATTTGACTTTCGATGAAGTTGATCCCAAGTTTATTTTGGCGATATACAGCGGCCTTCCTTCATATAGATTGGCATTTTTGATAAATACTTGCTTATTTTCGCAACTGAAAAGAGAAAAAGATTTAGATTTCTATAAAGATGTTAAATTTCCATATTTCTTTTTTCAGGATGAAGTATTGCAAATAGAGTACAGATTAATCAAAAATAAAACCAGTCAAATAAGTAAAAAGCAGCCCATTGATTCCAGTCCTTTAAATAGTCTTTTTAACGAAACAGCTTCTCTTGAAGAAACATTTTATGTATTGCCTGAGTGCAAAGAAGCAGACTATTTCTTGGTGTTAGACGGAGAGTTTGGAGATGATCAATTAGCCCATATCGAACATGAAATCACCAAATTAGAAGACGTTTTATCTGCCTATTACATTCCGTTTGAAAACATAAAATCCAAAACACACTTAACTTTTTAATTATGCCAATAAATAAGAAAACAAAAATATTAGCCACTTTAGGACCTGCGAGCGCGTCTAAGGATATTATACGTGAAATGATGATTGTTGGCGTTGATGTGTTTAGAATAAATTTTTCTCATGCTGATTACGAGGATGTAAAGCAGCGCATCAATTATATCAGAGAGCTAAACGATGAATTACAGCGGCACACAGCTATTTTAGCTGACTTACAAGGACCTAAACTCAGAGTTGGTAAAATGGAAGATGGGGTTATGTTGAATCCAGGTGATCAGATCGCCTTTGTAACTGGCGAGTCTTTTGTAGGGAATAAGGATAGGGTTTACATGAATTATTCCCAATTTCCAAAGGATGTTAATTCTGGGGAAAAAATTCTTTTGGACGACGGAAAATTGATATTTGAAGTTTTAGAAACGAATCGTTCTAATGAGGTATCGACTAAAGTTTTGCAAGGGGGTATGCTCAAATCAAACAAGGGAGTTAACCTGCCGAACACTTCGATTTCATTACCAGCTTTAACGGAAAAAGATATTAAAGATGCGATTTTTGCTATTGGTCAAAACGTGGATTGGATTGCTTTATCTTTTGTGCGTCACGCTAAAGATATTGATGATTTACGTCTGTTGATAAAAGAACACGCTACAAATCCAATACCAATATTATCCAAGGTCGAGAAACCAGAGGCGATTACTAATATGAAAGAAATTGTAATGAATTCTGATGCTATTATGGTGGCCCGTGGTGATTTAGGAGTTGAAGTCCCTGCTGAAGAAGTTCCTCTTTTACAAAAGCAGTTGGTGAATATGTCTAAGACGTATAATAAACCGGTTGTCATCGCCACGCAAATGATGGAGACTATGATGGATAGTTTGACACCAACTCGGGCAGAAGTGAATGATGTTGGAAATTCAGTTATGGACGGGGCAGACGCGGTTATGCTTTCAGGAGAAACTTCTGTAGGACAATACCCTGTTGAGGTAGTTGCAAAAATGGCAAGTATAATTAAAGCGGTTGAGGAGTCTCCAATGATTTCGGTGCCAGATTCAATAAAAGTGGACCAAAAAAGTCGTTTCATCACGAATAAGATTTGCCAACAAGCTTCGGAATTAGCTAACGATTTAGAAGCAAAGGTGATTTGTACTTTAACGAATTCTGGATATACGGCTTTTCAAATTTCTGCTCGTAGACCAAACTCATACATTCTTGTTTTTACTGATAATAAAACCATTTTAGGCCGATTAAACCTTCTTTGGGGAGTATACGCTTGTTACTATGACAAAATGGTTTCAACTGATGAAACTATTGAAGATGTCATTCAATATGCCAAAGACAATCATATGCTTAAAGCAGGAGACATGACTGTAAGTCTTTCTTCTATGCCGATTAAGGCAAGAGGAATGGTGAATACTCTTAGAGTAACACGTTGCGAATAGTTAATTTCCTCGAATGGGTTTAGAAATTGAGCGCAAATTTTTAGTCACTGAAAATTTAAAATGGGAAGAGCTTTCTTTTCAACAATTATCCATTCGACAAGCCTATCTCAATAAAGATGCTGAGCGAACTGTACGGGTGAGAATTTCCAATGACAAGGCCTTTCTAACCATTAAAGGAAAAAAAATAGGTATTCGAAATTTTGAGTGGGAAAAAGAAATCTCTAAGGAAGAGGCAGAACAGCTTTTACTTTTGTGTGAACTCTATGAGGTGGAAAAAGTAAGGTATGCTATTCAGTCAGGTGAACACACTATTGAATTGGATGTGTTTAAGGGTGAAAACAGCGGTTTAATCATAGCTGAAATTGAGTTAGCTTCAGAAGAAGAGAAGTTTACCAAGCCGAGTTGGTTTGGAGCAGAGGTGAGTGTAGATTACAGATACTCTAATTCATTTCTCAGTACGCATCCTTTTAAGTATTGGAAAAAAGACGCTTAGAAAGAGGCTTTAAACTGTTCTAAGAAACGAATATCGTTCTCACTCAACAAACGAATGTCACTGATTTGGTAAAGCAACAGTGCAATTCGATCTATTCCCATTCCAAAGGCATAACCGTTGTACTTATCAGGATCTATATTACAATTTTTTAAAACGTTGGGATCTACCATTCCGCAACCTGCGATTTCTAACCAGCCTGTTCCCTTGGTCATCTTGTAGTCAGTTTCGGTTTCTAAGCCCCAGTAAACATCGATTTCCGCACTTGGCTCAGTGAATGGAAAGTAAGAGGGTCTCAACCTAATTTTAGACTTTCCAAAGAGCTCTGTTGTAAGGTGTTGAATTGTTTGCTTAAGATCAGCAAAGGATACGCTTTCGTCTATGTATAAACCTTCAATTTGATGAAAAAAGCAATGAGATCTTGCAGAAATAGCTTCATTTCTATACACCCTTCCTGGAGAAATAGTTCTAATCGGAGGCGTATTTTGTTCCATATAACGCACCTGAACTGAAGAGGTATGGGTGCGCAATAAGATATCGGGGTTAGTTTGTATAAAGAAAGTATCCTGCATGTCTCTTGCGGGATGATGGTCGGGTAAATTTAAAGCTGTGAAATTATGCCAGTCATCTTCAATTTCAGGACCTTCACTCACGTTAAATCCAATTCGCGCGAAGATATCGACAATTTTATTTCGAACAATAGATATTGGATGTCGACTGCCTATCTCAAATGGATATCCACTTCGACTGAGGTCCATAGCGTGGATTTGACTTTGAGCTGAAGCAGTATTAATTTCTGTCTTCAGCTTCTCAATTTTAGAGGTCGTTTTCTGTTTGAGTTCGTTTAGTTTTTGACCAAATGCTTTTTTTTGATCATTAGGGATAGTTTTAAAGGAGGCAAAAAGGTGGTTGAGAATTCCTTTCTTACCTAAATATTCTATCCTGAATTTCTCCACATCATCTAAGGTTGATGCGGTGAAGGCATCAACCTTAGTAATGTGTTCCTCGATTTGTTGAATCATATTATTTCCTCTAAATCAAGGCCAAAAGTAAGCATTTAATAAATGCTATTCTTTTGAATTTAGAGCTTCGTGTGATTTGAAGGAATCTAAATTATCGAAGATGTGTTGTTCATCGATTAGATCAGGAATGAGTTTTACGCGCTCCATCATATAACGAGGTTGTTCATCGATATCGATAAAATAAACATCAACATTTTTTGCTCTCAAACTAATAACCAAGTCTTCAATGGCATAAAGACCGGATTGGTCTAAATAGCTCATTTTACTCATTCTGAAGACTACAGCATTGGCAGATTCAGGAATTTTTGCTGCTAAGGCTTGGAATTCTGAAGTTGAACCAAAGAAAAGAGGACCGTTGATATGTTTGAAATAAAAATTGGTTTGCATTCCTTCAGATAGCTTTGTTTCGTCTGACCACGCCTCTTCTTTTAGAGAATTAACTTTAGAATGCGCTGCAGTGATATCTCCAATCTTCTTCATAAACATTAGAGAAGCAATGACTAGTCCAATACCTACGGCATAAACCAAGTTCCAAATGGATGAAAGCACGAGTACTATGATCATAATGGTTACTTCAGAACTGATTTTAAGTGGCCCAAGTTTAATATCCTTTGGCAAGTGAGGAATAGCTCTTAAACCTTTATAATCCATTACGCCAATACCAACGGTTACTAAAATACCTGCAAGTACTGCTGCAGGAATCTGTGAAGCTACAGGACCAAGCGCCAATAAAATAAAAAGTAAAAGTACCCCAGCGATCATTCCTGACAACTTGGTTTTACCCCCTGAATTAATATTTACAACCGTACGAATCGTTGCTCCCGCACCTGGAATTCCTCCAAACACAGCTCCAATTGTATTACCAATACCCTGACCTATTAATTCTTTATTCGAATTGTGTTTTGTTTTGGTCATATTATCCGCCACAATAGATGTCAATAAAGAGTCAATTGCTCCTAACAATGACAAGGTTAAAGCAGTGAATATATAAGGTGTAATAGCAGATAGCTCAAATTGTGTTATGATTTCTAATTTAGGAATGGGTAAACCTTGAGGAATTTCTTCAATAGGCCTATAATTTAATCCAAACCCATAAGCTACTCCTGAAACCACAATCAAAGCGACCAAAGTACTCGGCACCGCTGTGGTAATCCGCTTAAATCCATAAATTATAGCAATGGTACTCAAGGCTAACAATAGTTCGAGCCAATTGATATTCCCAAGAGCTCTCGGCAGTACTTTTAGCGTTCCTAAAACTCCTGAGGCTTCTTTTGAAGCCAAATTTTTTGCTTCTTTGGCTATATCTGCTTTGGTAATTTTTTGGGATTTGTTGATCGTTTCTTGAAAATCTTCAACAACCAATGTGCCTTCAGCGGATTCCTCTTTCAAAATATTTCTAAGAATTTCCTCTTTGGCAGATACTTCAAATTGAGTGACGAAAGCATCATCTTCTTTTACGTAATATCCAATAGCAGGTAGTATTTGAGTAATTAAAATAATGACACCAATAGCCGTCATAAAACCTGATACTACTGGATAAGGAATGTACCTGATGTATTTCCCAACTCCAATGGCCCCAAGACCAATTTGTATAAGTCCAGCCAAAAAGAAGACTGTTAAAATAGCAGGGAGTGCTTTGTTGATATCACCGTCGTTAACGGCAACAATCGAAGCAATAATCACCATACTCACTGCAGTCATCGGAGCTGTAGGTCCTGATATTTGAGTTGGAGTACCTCCAAACAAAGCTGCAAAAAAACTGATAAAAATAGCTCCATATAGACCAGCACTTGGTCCGAGTCCCGAACTTACTCCAAAGGCAAGTGCTAAAGGGAGGGCAACAATTCCAGCTGTGATTCCTCCAAATAGATCACCTCTTAAGTTTGTAAATAATGATTTCATGTAATTATGCTTTATAGAATTCAACTTGACCGTTCGCAACGTCATACATTGCTCCGACAATGGCAATTTTGCCTTCGTCTTCTAACACTTTTAAAACTTCACTTTTAGCTCTGATCTGTTCAATAGCAAAGTTGACGTTTGTCTCAGCAACTGCATTGACAAAAGTGCTATTTTGAGAAGAGCGGTCTGCTCCATCTTCTGAGCTAGTTGCCTCAACTGAAGGTTTTATTTTGGCCAATAGGTGTGTTAAGTTTCCGAGTTTTACATCATCACAGGCTCCTTTTACTGCTCCGCATGAAGTGTGACCTAAAACTACAATCAGTTTTGTTCCGGCAACTTGGCAAGCGAATTCTAAACTACCTAGAATATCTTCATTGATTATGTTTCCAGCTACTCTTGCACTGAAGATACTTCCGATACCTTGATCAAAAATAGTCTCATTTGGAACTCTGGAATCTATACATCCTACAACTGAAGCAAAGGGAAATTGTCCAGTAGCAGTTTGTTTTACTTGACCTAAAAGGTCTCTATTTCTTTTGGTGTTGAGGGTAAACCTGTGATTACCATCTTTTAAATTTTGTAACGCGATTTCTGGCGTTATTTGATGTTGTGTTTCTTTTGTTTGTGTCGGCATAACCGTAAATTTTAAATTTTAGGGAATTAATTTTTTTGAATAGTATTTATACTACTCTTGGAGGTGGGCTTGGAACGTCAAACCAAGATTCTCTAATAAAATTTATCAACGTGCTCACCTGTCCTAATTCAGTAAAGAAAGAAGATTTAATAGAGAATTTCTCAGAGTAATTGAATAACTCTAATTTTTCTTTAGATTCTTTGTTTTGCGATTCCTCTTGTTCACCACCCTCCATTAATTCATAGGTAAAAGCTTCATCAATTTGAAGAGCATCAAAAACTCCTTTGCTCAAAAAAGCAAAGAGGAACAAAAAGATAACGTTACGTTTGATAATCGGCTTCAATTTATTTAATCTCTTTTAAATCGTTTTTTTCTATCCAGCCTGTTTGGCCATTGGCTAATTTTATTTTACTAAAATCTTCAAATATATCCAAAATATCAACTTTTGTTCCTTCATGTAGGGTGATAAAAACTTCTGAGCCTTGATTTGGTTCAGCGCGCAACAAGACCTCTTTTCCAAATAAAATGGCTGGTCTATCCTTTTGTTCTTCTGAAAGTGCTATTCTACTTAGCCCAAAAGAAGTAAGGCCTGTTATTAAAAATAAAATAGATAAGGTAAATGAAGTTCGTTTTCGAGAGCTATCTATACTTTCTCTAAATACCATATAAGCACAAAGGCTAAACAAGACGGATAACAATGCAAGTATAGACAGTTGTTTGATGCTGAGGAAAAAAATTATCTTATTACCAAGGCTTTGAAAAAAGCTTATGGGAATGGTTTCAATTGCGTCGATGCGCATATTTTGGGCGTATCCCAAATTATCTCTGATTTCTTTGTCTTGAGGATTTAATAAAAGTGCCCTTTCGTAATAGAAAATACTCTCTGCGATATTATTGCTTTTGTAAAAGCTGTTTCCCAAATTAAAATATAACTCTGCAGAAATAACCTCTTGAGCTTCTATTTGCTGATATGAGTTGATTGCTTTTTCGTATTCGCCTTGATTGTAATATTCATTGGCTTGTTTGAAAATTGCGTATACGTCTTTTTCTTGTGCATAAGAGAAATAACTTAATGCCAAGCTAAGGAGTATACAGTAAATCAGCTTTTGTTTCATTTTAATCGTTTATCTAAGTCACTTAGTAATTCAACTGCCGTTTTGTAGATTTCTTCAGTGCTTTTTTCAATAGTCCCACTGCTATATCTCGCGAGTTCACAAAGTTCTATTAAATCAATAAACCGGATTATTATGGTACTTTCTATTTGCCGTTGATTCAACAAAACTTCAATATTGGATTTTGTTATAGCGCTGATGTCTATTTTCAGCTTGGCTTGTAAGAATTTGAATAGGGCCTGTTCTAAAGCCGTATAAAAAGCCTCAGGACGATCTAAGGTCTTATGGGCTTCTGATAGATGTTTTTTAGCTAGTTTCTGAACAGATTTGAGTGCCCTGTTCTCATCATTAGGGCTCAACACGACTATAGACCTCTTTGTGATTTCATAGATAAGCAAGAGGATAAAAGGAAGCGCGAATAATATGTAAAACAATCCTTTTTCTTCAAACCCTTTGCCACTGGCACCCTCAAAGGAAGTCTGAACCTTGATAAAGTGAAATGAAGAAGTTGTTGGGATAACCATTTTTGAAACAAAGTTTGACTTGTTTTCTTTTTCTTCAATTGCTGAAGGCCCATTGATTACTTCAATATTGATGGGTTCAGAGTACGTTGTGACGTACTTTTTGGTTTTTGGATTAAAATAACTAAAAGCGATCTCCTGTACCGGATAACTTCCTTTATAAGAAGGAACAACCGTATATAATTTGGAGATGTCTCCTTCCATTCCTCCAAGATTAGTGCGAATGTTTTCGTTAAACTCAGGTTCGTAAACCTCAAGGGATGATGGCAATTGTAAATCGGGTAATTGCATTAATTTTAGGTTTCCACTACCAGTTATTTTGACTTCTATTTGCAGGGATTCCGAGGCATCTAATTGAGCTCTGTTCGCCTCAATTGAAAAGTCAAAATCTCCAACACCTCCAGTGAATGAATCTGGTTTTCCAGTTGTGGGTAGGGCCTTTACATTGATGCTGCGTTTACCAGCAGTAAGTACTTTGTTTGCAGAAGCATACATTGGTCTTCCAAAAAAATCTCTGCGGCTTGTAGGGACGTCTACACTCACATCTAAGGCGAAAGGTTCTATCTCGAGTTTTCCTGATTTTTGAGGATATAAAACTACTCTTTTTAATACCACAGCTCTGAAGCGTTTGCCCTTATAAGTGGTTTCTTCTGTGGTGTACTGATTGATTGGAATTTCTTGGTTCCAAAAATTGGGATAACTCGGGTTGTCGATAGGTCTGAAATTAGTCACATTGACTTGTGGGTCGATATAAAGTTTATACCGCACAAAGAATCCTTGGTTTTCATAAGGGTTGGTATTGGATACCTCGGCGACTAAAAAGAGGCTCTCTTCTGCTATTGAGGCTGCACTTTTTGGGGCATTTGGATTTTCGACTGCTGAGGTAACTTCTACCTTTTGTGTAATTGTTTTGTATGTTTCACCCTGAATTTCAATGGAGGCCTGTCCGATTTCAAATTTTCCTTTTTGCAAGGGCTGAACGACATAGGTATACGATTTAGAATAACTTCTTTTTCCATTCACAAAAGAAGAACTTATCTGTTGGGTAGGGCCTGCGATGACCTTAAAATTTTTAAAAGAAGGGGGATTAAAATTGTCACCGTCTTTGTTCATGCTGAAGACCACACGTAGTCTTTCATTAACCCCTAATTTGCTTTTACTCAAACTAGCTTCAAATACTACAGCATTGTTCTGCGCATAAGCAAATGACATGCCTATGTACAAAAGAGAAATTAGAAAATGTAATTTTCTAGACTTCATTGCTTACCAATCTTTATC
>NZIQ01000012.1 GCA_002691685.1 Flavobacteriaceae bacterium
TCTTAAGTAAATCAAATAAATGGGTTCATACACCTGGAATTCCTACAATTTTTCAGGATGTCTTATATTTAGAATCATTTTTTTATTTTGTTAAGTATTCTGCTGCTTTGACCACTATAAAAACAGTATGATTTATTTGTAGACCTAAGTCATACATACGGTATAATTACTTTTCTTTAACAAAAGACGGCGGTATCTTTAAGAGTTGTCGCCCTTTTTTGTGCGGTATGTTCGGACGACTTTTATACTAGTGTAGTGATAACTGCACCTTTTCAATATTAGAATTAGATTGTATGTTTATCCTATAAATTAGTCGCTATGAATACATCCATTGAAATTACTCTTATGCCCTTAAATGACGATTACGAATTGATAATAAAAAAATTTATAATGTCCATAAGAGACAGTCGTTTTCAAATCCTTGAAAATCCACTATCCACTCAAATATATGGTGTCTATGAACCAATGATGGAAATGCTTGTAGAGAAGATAAATAGTATTTTTTCAGATTGTGACGGCATAGTAGTCAATTTAAAAATTGTAAAAGGAAATAGATTTGATTACAAGCCTGACTTTTAAGCAATGTATTAATAGCGAATCAATCAGGTGGTGCTCTGTTTTAGATTTAGGCGAAAGGATATGTAATATTAGCGGTAAGAGGTTGAATTAAAACAAAATTCAATTTATAATTTTAATCTTGTACGCTTTGTATTCATTCGCATAGTCTATATGAAGCGCCATACGTTTTTTTAAGTTGACGTACATATGACCAAGTTTGTGGTTACGCATATAAACACCGTTACCACTCCAACCATCGCCGTTAAAAGTCCATCCAAAGTTTTGCATCATAGTGGTGTACACAAGCCCTGAATCGTTTTCAATTTGTTCCTCATAATACAATGCAATTTGCGTATCGTCGGACAATTGACGAAAAAAGAACAAATCACCATTGTATTTTATTTCAGAATTACGAATTGGTTCGCCTATCCAAACATTTGAGTTCAATGATGCTTTACGAAAGGTTTTAAAAGACCCGCAACCAAAGAAAACAAAGCATAAAATAAATGACAATAATTTTTTCATATTTCAAAATAAACAATTTTCGTGATTAAAATGCACATTAGTAACCCGTTAGGGCGAAACAGTTTCGTTTCACTTACGTCAAGCTATTCGTGAGTGCACAGAAGGTTAAATTCGTAAGACTGCACAATTCGTAGATTTTCATTTTACGTTAAAAAGTGGCAAAAGACGGTGGATCCCGTAGGGATACCACCTACCCAAATAAATTAGATTACCCTCAACGACCTATTTTTTTTAATCTATACTTTTTTTCAAGTTCTTTACTTCTCTTTTTTAGGAAATAGGACTTCATAATTGAGTATGGAAGCGTCATCTTATTACCCATACTATCCTCTATTTTAAAACCTTCTGGCAGAAGAGTTGGTTGTTCTTCAAAGGTTTGTATTAGGTATTCTTCATCTGCTTTTATAGAGGTATTCTGTATCATCTTTTGTTTTTCTTCAGGAAGCGATTTTTGTAATTCTTTATTTGTCGGTATATGTTTTTTCGTAGAAATCATAGAGTCGGTAAGAGTATAACTTGCATCGTAGCAAAAGCCAATATCACTTCCTTTACTACTAGAGTTTTTTATGTCGTTATATAGGTCTTTTAGTTCCTTATAGTTTTTAAGATATCGTTTAATTGTACTTAAGTGGAGTCCTGTTCCAGAAGAAAGTTTTTTAAGGGTAAGTTTACATTTAGTGTCCCAGTCTATAAGCGCAGTATAGATAAGGTCTAGGTTATGCTTTACTGTTGCTTCTTGTTTTAGTTCATTCTCAAAAGACTTTAGACTTCGCCTATCTTCCCAACTAACGAATTGGTTATAAAAAGGGTTCTTTAAGTAACGTATTTCGGCAAGAAATATATCAGGTGCTTTTGTCTTTGCTAACTCTATAGATTCTTCTATTACTACATTACGAAAATCAACATCAAACACCTTTCTAATCTGTCCGTCTACAGGCAAAAGTTCGTCAAAGAGTTGGTTTAGGTGTGTTTTAAGGGTTGTCTCGTCTCCTTGCTCTACTAATCGTTTATAGTATCCGTAAGCATACGTACGTAGACTTTTCTTAAGGCGATTTTTGGCTTTATCATAATCAAGATACATCCCATTATAATAATCCTTGTCCTTTAAAGGGTTTGTGTTGGTGTTTATAATCACGTGAGGTTTAGGCAGTTTTATTACTCCTTGTGTACGATTAGCATAAAGTTCCTCGTAGTAAAGGTCTTTTAAATCCAACTCTGTCCGTATATCCTGCATAATGCAAAAATATTATGACATAAAGAGTAACACCCTTGTATATAACGTAACCTTTCCACAAATACTCTACAAGTTCTTAACGCAAAAAGGCTCACCCATATAGTATATATAAATACTACGTGACTGAACCTTTTTTATAAGACATATACTTAAACTTAAACCACCCTCTTCGTAGTGCTAGTTTACTTTAGGGTGTATTCTATAAGTATAGTTTATAATTAGGTTAGGTACTCTCAAAATACGTTACCACGCCTTTAGAGAGCCAACAACGGGTTTTTATCTTTCTATCTATATAACACGCTATATCTTGAGTAAAACTAGCTTTAAGCGCCTCTTTGATGTCGGTAAAGTATAGTTGTTTTATCATCTTACTCAAATTTTACGAGGTCTTTAAAGTCTAGAGAAAGTTGCTCTGAAGTAACGTCTAATTTTTCTTGTGGTTTACCGTACTTGTAGTTAAAGTAAAGACGGATTGCTGGAAGGCTTCCTTTTTCTATTTGTTGCTTTAAAACCTCAAATACGCTTCGTTCTGTAATAACCTCATCTAGTGCTTCTACTAGGTTTTGATTGGTGTCCTTTTTCATAATAATGTTATTTATAGAAGCATTTAATCACTTCTAATTATATAACGAAATCAAGAAGGCATTTTGCGGATTGGAACGAAGAAAACTTATAAACATTAGTCCTTAAAAAAAGCAGTCTTAATATTACATTAACTAACAAATCAACCTAATGCTAGCGCGAGACGATTTACGAACCCTTTTTCTTATCTAGTTCAGACATAATTTCTTTAATTTTTAGTTCTTCTAACACCCTAGTATAAGCCTCCATTAAGCGTGCCTTTACTGCCTCGTTATTCATATCGGCATAGTGTCTCTCTATACCCTCTACAGTGTGACCTAACAACTGTCTTCTAATAGTCTTGTCTATACCTAACCCCAAAGCAGTAGTCTCAAACGTTTTACGTGCTACCTTAAGACCTAAACTCTTTTTTGCCTGACTCTGCTTAAACTTCCCTCTCTTAATATCTGATATGTCCAACTGATTATATAAGTGTCTTAAAAGGTCTCTATTACTCTCATATAGCATCACAACACCTGTTTTACTTCTCTTATGTCTAGGGTTGTTTATGTCAAAAGTGGTAATGTCCGTAAAGTACAAGCCTCTACCTACTAAACTAAATACAAAAACTACCCAGTGCTTATAATCCTCTGGCTTACTATCCCTAATCTTCTCTATTATCTCTTCTGGTGTTACAGTTGTCATCTGGTTTAGACTCCTCTTAACCTTATGCAGTTTGTTAGTTTCTATGAGTTCCTTTACGAGACCAAGCCTGTAAGCCTCTTTATTTAGTGCTTTAATAGATGCCACGTAAGTATTTATCGTACTACCAGAACCTCCGTAATTAAGTATTAGATTGTTTAGTGACTCTGTACAGAATTGCAACTTCTTTTGATTGTTAATCTTCTTATACGCTCTTATTGCCGTACTATAAATATTATATGCCGAATTAGACTTAGTGTTATAGATATGCTCAAAAAGGTCTTTTTCTAGGTCTTTTTTCAGACCCTTATTTAAACCCTTTATCTCTTCAAAAGTGATAATTCCAGCCCCTAGGGAGTAGACCAATTCTCTTACCTTAAACAACTCTTCTGCTACCTTTTTATTTAGTTCATTTGCATAGGGATGGTTTACTATTTTCTTACGCCTTATTTGGCTCTTATGCACCTTTATTCCAATATTTTTGGTAATGGCTTTTCCTTTGTAAATCACTCTGATACTGAATCTTACGAAGCCTTTTTTTGTGGGTGGTGAAAGTTTAATCATAAGTCTGATTTTAACTGACACGAGAAAAAGATACCATCTCAAAGATGCATCCGCAAGGATAGATGAATTACTCGATGGAGAGTAAGTAAAAATCAACCCTATTATAAAACCACTTCCATAGGAGGTGGTTTTTTTTAACACATTATTAGCATACCCCTTTTAAACCCAGAGCGAAAATCGCAGTCAAACTTTAAAAGAAAATAAATTATGAAGAAAATTATCCTTGTATTGAGTTTTGTTTTCATCAGCGTTAACAGCTATGCGCAGCATCACAAAAAGCAAATGGCCGAAAAAATGAATCCAGAGCAACGAACAGAACTACGCCTAAAGCAATTAACCCTCGCTTTAGATTTAAGCGAACAGCAGGCGAAGAAAGTGCGTAAAGCTATGGAGGAGTTTAGACCTGAAATGAAAGAAAAGAAAGGCAGAAGTTACGAGCGAAAAGCAGAAAATTTAGACCGTCAAATCGCTTTTCAACGAACAATGAAAAACGTTTTAAGTAAAGATCAATTTGAATTGTTTAGAAAACTAAAAGCCCAACAAGATAAACGTAAAAGAACGGCTTATTCGATAATCAAAAGGGGGAGAAAAGTTGTTATGTAAAGAAAATACTCACTGTAAATAGTTTTTTAATTATTTGATTCCAAAAAAATCGGTCTTCGGACCGATTTTTTATTACACATCATTTTTAAACTAAAAAACCTTTCTCACCGCTTCAATAGTAAAGTCAATGTCGGCATGCGATAAAGCATCATTCAAAAAATAACTCTCAAATGCCGAGGGAGGTAAATAAACACCTTCCTTAAGCATTCCATGAAAATACTTCTTAAAGACCTCGTTATTAGCCCGGCTCGCAGAATCAAAATCAATTACAGGCTCTTCTGAAAAATGCAGCGACATCATGCTACCCAATCGATTTACAGTGTGCACTACTCCTTTCTTTGTAAGAACTTCGGCTATACCCTTTGCGAGAAGCGCTGTTTTTTCTTCGAGAGATCTAAACACCTTTGGGTTTTTGTTTAAGGCAGTCAGCATAGCTAAACCAGCATTCATTGCTAAAGGATTACCGCTTAAGGTACCGGCTTGATAAACCGGACCTTGGGGAGCCAAATAACTCATAATTTCTGATCTAGCTGCAAAGGCACCTACCGGCAATCCACCTCCTATAACCTTTCCAAAAGTCACTATATCTGCATTGATACCCAAGCATTCCTGGGCTCCGCCTGCAGCCAAACGAAATCCTGTCATGACCTCATCAAAAACGAGTAATATACCATGTGCATCACAAATAAATCTAAGTTCCTCTAAAAATCCAGCTTGAGGAATGATACATCCCATATTACCCGCCACAGGTTCCAAAATAATGCATGCAATTTCATCTTGATTAGCCTCAACCAAGGCTTTTACACTTTCAATATCGTTGTAACGAGCTAATAAGGTGTCTTTGGCAGTTCCCTCAGTGACTCCCGGGCTACTTGGACTTCCAAAGGTAACAGCTCCAGAGCCTGCCTGTATCAAAAAGGCATCTGAATGACCGTGATAACATCCAGCAAACTTGATTATCTTTTCTTTGGCGGTAAAACCCCGCGCCAAACGAACAGCACTCATACAAGCCTCTGTACCACTATTTACAAATCGTATCTTGTCAATATTGGGCACCATTGAAACCGCTAAATTGGCAATCTCTGTTTCGACTGCTGTCGGGATTCCAAATGAAGTACCTTTTTCAGCCGTGTTTTTAATCGCATCAATGACAGGTTCATAAGCATGTCCTAAAATAAGTGGACCCCAAGAAGAGATGTAATCAATTAAACGCCGATCATCTTCTGTTTGCAAATAAGCTCCTTTGGCAGATTTGACAAAAATAGGTGTTCCTCCTACAGCATTAAAGGCTCTTACTGGTGAATTTACACCTCCGGGGATAACTTTTTTAGCCGCTTCAAACAAAGCACTACTTCGTTGATATATCATTTGTAATTTTATTGTCGAATTATTAGTTCTTGCCCTACACTGATGATGTTGTCTTCTAGGGCATTCGCTCTTTTAAGTTCGTCTACACTAACACCAAATCTCCTTGAAATGCTATAAAGTGTGTCACCTGAGCGAACTTGAATTTTGTCTGTCGACTGTGACTTTTTCGTTTTTATTTTGGGCATATTAGCCATAACGAGCCAGCCTTTATTCTTTAGATTAGATTTTAACACTTCATCGTCGTAACGATGGAGTCGGTAATTTTCTATGATACTAATCAATTTTTGCGGGTATTTTGGATCTGTCGCATAGCCTGCTTTCTTTAAACCTCTAGCCCATGATTTATAATCGTCAATCGCCAAAGTAAATAACGAAGCATATCGATTTCTAGTTCTCAAAAAAACCGAGTGATCTCGGTAAGAATACACCGGTAAATTGTACTTTCTAAAACATTCTGAAGGTGCATCATCGTCATGGCTAACCCATGGACCATTCCACCCTTGATGGCATTTAATTCCAAAGTGATTATTTGATTTTTGAACCAAGTTACTTCTTCCTGCTCCACTCTCAAGAATCCCTTGAGCCAAGGTAATGCTCGCAGGTATTCCAAAGTGCATCATTTCTAATTTTGCAACCGGAGCAAAGCCTTTAATGTATTCTTCTGTACTTCTAAATTCAAAACGCTTAAAAAGACCGGGGTCTTCAGGTAATTCTAATCTGTAATTTGTATCAAAATTATATTCTTCTGTTATAAATTCTATCCGTTCGACGTAATCCCCTTCAGTATTTAACGGCAAGTTTGGTTTCGATCTTTCGTCACTTCGAACAACAGTGTATGAGGAGCCACAAGACCCTAGAAATAAAACTGTTATCAAAGGCAGAAAAAAGTTTTTTATTCGCATAACAACTGTGGCATTTTCAATCTGTGGAGTCTCTTGTTCATTCCTTGAATACCCTGCAGCCCTCCTGTATGAATAGCCAAAATTTGAGATTCTTTTTCAAAGTTACCAAAGTTCACCTTATCAAAGATGGCATACATCATTTTTCCTGTGTAAATTGGGTCTAAAAGCACTTTGGTTTGAAGGTAAAAGTCATTTAAAAAATGAATATAAGCTGAATTGATTTTCGCATATCCTCCCAAATGATACTCATCCCACAATTCAAATTCTGATTGCTCTGATAAATCTGCAATACGGTCTTTCAAACTCAAATCTCTCAGTGAAGCAACTCCTATGAGTTTTTGAGGTGCTTTTATCGATTTTGCCAATCCTGCCATTGTTGTTCCAGTTCCTGCAGCACAAAAAATAAAATTAAAGTCTTCATCTGCTTCAGTCAATATTTCTTGACAGCCTCGAACGGCTAGTTCATTAGCCCCACCCTCAGGAATGACATATAAATCAGAACCATTGATTTCAGGGGGTAATTCAGCATTCTGCTGTGTTAAATTTTTATAGTAATCTCTACTTACAAAGCGAAGTTGCATTCCAAATCCAACCGCCTTAGACAAAGTTGGGTTTAAGTCTTGATGCGCCAATTCAGCTCCGCGAACCACTCCAACAGCCTTAAACTTATGTTCTTTTGCAGCTGCAGCTGTTGCGAGTAAATGATTACTAAAAGCACCGCCAAAAGTGAGAAGCCTCTTTTTGTTTTGCGCTTTGGCAGCCTTCAGGTTATATTTCAACTTGCGAATTTTATTTCCAGAAATAACAGAATGCAACTCATCTTCTCTTTTGATGTAAAGTTGAATTTTCCTTTTGATCAATTCGGGATGATTTATTTTCTGAATACGAGAATTCATAGTGTTAAAAATATTCTGTAAATCATGTTAAAATTTGAGAAATCAAAGTTAAAGATAGTTTGACTTCTTATTTTTAAGATATGAATCGATCAGTGCCCATAGAAGAAGGTGACTATTATATGGAAAGAGGGTATCGTGTATTTACCAAACAATACCACCTTAAGAGGGGTTATTGTTGCAGCAGTGGTTGCCGACATTGTCCCTATGGTTATGACGTCAATAAAAACGCCTTTTAAAACACTATATATGAAAACTAAAAACGTATTACTCATTGCTTTGGTGATGACCTTTATCAGTTCGTGCGGAAGTATAAGAGTATTTGCAGACTACGATCCAGAAGTCAATTTTAACAACTATCAAAGTTTTGCTTTTTTTAAACCTGGTATTGATGAAATGAAGATCTCTGAACTTGACAAGCGAAGAATGATGAAATCTATCGAAATCGTGATGCAAGAAAAAGGATTTACTCTACAAGAAAATGCAGATATCCTTATGAGTTTATCAACACGAGAGCAAAACAGAGTAGATATTTTTCAGGGCAATAATTTAGGTTGGGGATGGGCGAATCCCTTTGGCTGGTATTCTAGAGGGTTTTGGGGTCCTCCCTACTGGGGAAATCAAACATCTGTCAGCAGCAGTATTGAAGGTAGTCTATATATCGATATCTTAGACAGCGAAAGCAAGCAGCTTATTTGGCAAGGAAAGGGAACTGGCATGCTCAATCCTAAAGAAAGTCCAGAAAAAAGAAGTCAGCGCATTGAAACTTTTGTGCGATCTATATTGGAAAAATATCCTCCGGAATTGTTGAACTAAATTGACGCAATTAGCTTTTTAGCCTCTTCGATAGCATTCTCTAATCCGCCTGGGTTTTTACCCCCTGCTGTGGCGAAAAAGGCTTGCCCTCCACCCCCACCTTGAATATATCGACCAAGAGTTTTAACCATTTGACCTGCATTCAACGATTTAGAGTCGACTAGCTCTTTTGATATGTAACAACTCAATAAGGCTTTAGCACCATGATTTGAACCCATAACTACAATGGCATTTGGTTCAGCAGACCCAATTTCGGAGCAAATATTTTTCAGAGCTGCAGCGTCTAATTGATTCACTGAAGTATAGACCCTCATCCCATTTATGATCTCGGCATCTTGAAGCATTTGATGTTTTAGAAGTACGGCTTTTTCATTCAATAATTGTTGCAGCTGGCTTTTCAAATCCGCATTTTCAACTTGCAGTTGTTCGATAGCCGTGAAGGTATTCTGAGCCTTGGGAAATAAATCGTCAATGGCTTTGAGATCTCCCTCCAATTGCTTAAAATAACTCTTAACCTCTTTAGAAGTGATGGCCTCTAATCTTCGAATACCTGAGGCAACCGCAGATTCTGCTTTGATTTTGAAATGCCAAATATCTGATGTTTTCTGCACATGTGTACCTCCGCATAATTCAACAGATGATCCAAACTGAATCGTTCGTACTTTATCCCCGTATTTTTCCCCAAAAAGTGCCATAGCGCCTTTATCTAAAGCATCTTGCATACTAATTTCACGTTCTTCGACAAGTTCTATAGCTTCAGAAATCATCGTATTCACGCTCTTTTCAATTTCAAGAAGTTCTTCAGTTTGTACTTTAGAAAAATGTGAAAAGTCAAATCGCAGACCATTTTCATTCACCGAAGATCCCCTTTGCTCTACGTGAGTACCTAGCACATTTCTAAGTGCATGGTGTAAGAGGTGCGTTGCTGTGTGATTCGAACAGGTATTTCTTCGTTTTGCCTCATCTACTTTTAAGGTAAAGCCTACGTCTAGATATGTTGGCAATTCCTTTACAAAATGAAGGATTTCATTATTTTCTTTCTTGGTTGCAATTACTTGTAATTGTTCTCCTTTGTCATTCCCAATAGATCCGCGATCTCCAATTTGACCTCCCCCTTCAGGATAAAACGGCGTAGACTCAAATACGAGTTGATAGGTTGTTTCATTCTTAGTAGAAGTAATCGCTCTGTATTTGATTAATTTCGATTTCAGCGCTAAAGCATCATAGCCTTCGAAAGATTCAAATTGTCCTTGATTTACAATATTCCAATCGCTTGTACTTGTTGCTGCAGCAGACCTTGAGCGCTCTTTTTGTTTTTTAAGCTCCTCTTGAAAGGCAGAATGATCATATTTTAATCGTTTTTCTTCTAGAATTAAAGCGGTCAAATCAACCGGAAAACCATAAGTATCGTATAATTCAAAGACCGTAGCGCCAGAAATAACCTCGGTAGTTGAGTTTGTGGTGATTTTATCTAACAATTTTAAGCCCTGTTCCAAGGTTCTTAAAAAAGATTGCTCTTCTTCCTTAATCACTTGAACAATCAACTGCTCTTGTTTTTGTAATTCGGTATAAAAGCCTCCCAACTCCTTTATCAAGGTGTCTGCCAATTTGTAGACAAAAGGTTCTGTGAGATTCAAAAAGGTAAATCCATAACGAATTGCTCTTCTCAAAATTCGTCTAATGACATAACCGGCACCATTATTACTGGGCAATTGTCCGTCTGCAATTGCAAAAGAAACGGCCCTGAGGTGATCTACAATAACTCTAATCGCGATATCTGTCATTTCTTCAGCACCGTATTTTTTGGACGAAATTCGTTCTAATTCCCCAATTAATGGCGTAAAAACATCAGTATCGTAATTAGAGGTTTTAGATTGTAAAACCATACACAGGCGTTCAAAGCCCATTCCTGTATCTACGTGTTTTTCTGGCAAAGGCTCTAGACTTCGGTCTGCTTTTCGGTTGTATTGCATAAACACCAAATTCCAAATCTCTACCACCTGAGGATGATCTTTATTCACCAAATCTGCACCTGAAATTTGCCTTTTTTCTTGGAGACTTCTCAAGTCGATATGGATCTCTGAACACGGGCCACATGGTCCTTGTTCACCCATTTCCCAAAAGTTGTCTTTTTTATTACCCAATAAAATTTGTGCCTCTGGAATAATGGCTTTCCAAAAATCAAATGCCTCTTTATCAAGTGATAAACCGTCCTCATCTGCACTTCCTTCAAAAACAGTTACATACAAGTTCTCCTTAGGGATTTGATAAATTTTTGTAAGGAGTTCCCAAGCCCATTCGATAGCCTCTTTTTTGAAATAATCCCCAAAACTCCAGTTCCCCAACATTTCGAACATAGTATGGTGATAGGTGTCTTTTCCTACCTCTTCAAGATCGTTGTGTTTACCACTAACTCTGAGACATTTTTGGGTGTCTGCAACTCTTTTAATCTCCGCTTTGGAATTACCTAAAAAGTATTCTTTAAACTGATTCATTCCCGCATTCGTAAACAAAAGAGTAGGATCATTCTTCATCACCATTGGGGCTGAAGGAACTATCTGGTGTTGCTTTTTACTGAAAAAGTCCAAAAAAGTTTGTCGTATTTCCTTTGAATTCATGTGGTGTAATTTCAATTTCAGTTGTTTTCGTTTATTAAAACAGGTCAAAAATAGAACAATTAGAAAGATTATGATTGAATACCCTTGCAGTTCTTCGAGCTTTTCATCCTTTATAAAGAGCAAATAACCATAGGCATAGCAACTCAACTATTTTTAGTAAATTTGAAACAGTTCATCGTTCAAATGAGCGTGCATTTAAAGCTGTAGATTAAACTGAGTGTGCATTTAAAGCTTTTAACTAAACATGGGTAAACAACCACATTTTTATTACGATCCCGATAGCTTATCCTACAGAGAAGTCACTTCTAATAAAGGCAAAAAATACCTAAGAACATTTGGGTTTATTCTGAGTTCAGCAGTTTCTGGTTTTCTCCTATTCTTACTCGCCAATCAAGCGGAATATATCAGAACTCCAGAAGAAATCAGACTTGCCTATGAAGTTGACAATTATGAGCAAGATTATGAATCACTTAGAGATCGGTCTAATCGTATCGAGCAGGCTTTGGAAAATTTGAGAGAGCGTGACGCTGAGATTTACCGTAGGATTTTTGAAATGGACCCTATTTCTGAGGAAAATTTTTACGCTGGTTTTGGAGGAGTTAATCGTTATGAAAAATATCAAGGCTACGATAATTCTGAACTCATAGAAGAAACAGTCAAAAAAGTAGAACTTTTAGAGAAGGCAATTTCTGTGCATTCCAAATCACTCGATGACATCAAAGACAATGCACTTCGCAAGGAAGAATTACTAAAAGCCATTCCTGCTATACAGCCTATTAAAAACGAAGATTTGAGAAGAATGGCTTCAGGATATGGGTATCGAACTGATCCCTTTACCAAAGTCCGAAAGTTTCATGATGGAATGGATTTTTCTGCCCGAACGGGAACACCTATTTATGCCACTGGTGATGGAAAGGTGATTAGACGAGATTCTAGAGCAGCCGGATATGGCAATCACATACGAATAGACCATGGATATGGATATGTAACACTATATGCACACTTAAGTAAATACAAAGTACGCAGAGGTCAGCGAGTTCGAAGAGGAGACATCATAGGTTTTGTTGGAAACACAGGTCGCTCAAGAGGACCGCACCTTCATTATGAGGTTCGAAAAAATGGTCGTGCCATTAATCCTTTGAATTTTTACGCTGGAACGCTTAGTGCAAAAGATTATGAAAAATTACGCAACAGAGCTGAAGTTGCAAATGAGGCCTTAGATTAATGCCATTTGTTAACCTGCCAGAAAAAAGATATTACACTATTGGAGAAGTCTCTGACGCTTTTGGTGTAAACTCCTCACTGATTCGTTTTTGGGAAAAAGAGTTCAATAAACTAAATCCTAAAAAAAATTCAAAAGGAGATCGCAGGTATACCCCTACAGATGTTGAATACATTGAACTCATTTTCAATTTAGTCAAAGAACGAGGATTTACTCTTGAAGGTGCTAAACAAGAATTGAGTACCAATCATCAAAAAATAAAAAATAAAAAACAGCTTCTGGAAAAACTAAAAGTTTTAAAAGCAGAGCTCATAGATATAAAAGAAGAATTACAGAAATAAAATAAAGGATGAAAAAAGGATTAATCGTACTTGTCGTTATCGGAATAATTGGATTTCTCGGAGTATCGTGGTATGTCTCGAGTAACAATCAATTGGTAGAAATGAAAGGGCAAGCTACCAAACAATGGGCCAATGTTGAAAGTTCATATCAACGCAGATCTGATTTAATTGGAAATTTAGTCAAAACTGTTCAAGGTGCGGCCGAATTTGAACGTAGTACCTTAACCGAAGTGATTGAAGCAAGAGCTAAAGCTACAAGTACAACGATTGATATCAATGCGGCAAATTCAGCGCAACTGGCACAATTTCAGCAAGCCCAAGGTGAATTGAACTCGGCTTTATCTCGACTTTTAGTGAGTGTAGAACGCTATCCCGAACTTAAAGCGAATCAAAACTTCTTAGAACTGCAATCTCAGCTTGAGGGAACTGAAAATAGAATCAATGTTGAGCGTAACAGATTTAATAATCTAGCCGGAGATTACAACATTAGCATTCAAAAAATCCCGATGAAGTTCGTCGCCTCTTGGGGAAATTTCGAAGCACTAGCTTTATTCAGTGCAGATCAAGGTGCCGAAGATGCACCTGAGGTTGAATTCAATTTTTAAACATGGCTGAGGTTCAAACTCTTTTTAGCGCTGAAGACGAACAAGAAATTGTGACCGCTATTCAAAAAGCTGAAACACAAACATCAGGAGAAATACGTGTTCATGTTGAAGCCAGTTGCGGATCTAAAGAAACTACTGAACGAGCTATTGAAGTATTTCAAATGCTTCAAATGCATGAAACAGAAGCGCGAAACGGAGTACTCTTTTACCTGGCCTATGAAGACAAAAAATTCAGCATTTACGGCGACCAAGGTATCAACGAAGCCGTTGAAGCCAATTTCTGGGAGGATATTCGAGATCTCATGCAGGCTGCCTTTAAACAAGCTGATTTCAAAAAGGGATTAATCGATGGTATTTCGGCCTCAGGACAAGCTCTAAAAAAGTATTTTCCCTACCAAAGTGACGATAAAAACGAACTCGATGACAGCATTTCAAAGGCCTAGAACCAACTACATTTTTACGGCCATTTTGGCTCTGCTCTGCTTGAACTTTACAGCAGCACAATTTGAAATTCCCGAGAAACCCTCCTTAGAAACCTCACTTTACGATTATGCTGATATTCTTTCAGCCTCTGAAGAATCTGCCTTAGAACGAAAATTAATTCAATATGCAGATAGCACTTCAACCCAAATTGTAGTGGTCAACATATCGAGTACCAATGGTGAAGAAATTAATTTTTTAGGAGCAAATTGGCTCAGTGAGTGGGGAATTGGTCAAAAAGGTGTAGACAACGGAATTTTAATCTTAGTCGCTGATCAAGATCGAAAAGTAGGTATCAATACGGGCTACGGAGTCGAATCTGTACTAACCGATGCTTTGAGTAAAAGAATCATTGAACAACGTATAATACCAGAATTTAAAAACGGTGATTACTACGGAGGCCTTGATTCGGGTGTTGAAGCGATCTTTGAAGTACTGAGCGGTTCATTTGACAGTTCGTACCAATCTAGCAATTCTAATGATTTAAAGGGCTTTTTTGTATATGTCTTTCTGTTTATCGTAGTATTTATTTTTCTGGCAAGTCGAGGTGGAAGAGGTGGTCCCAGAGGACGAAGAAGAGGCTATGATCCAATTACCGACGCTTTTATTCTCAGCAGCTTAGGACGAAGTGGAGGATCGGGTTCAGGCGGATTCGGAGGTGGATTTGGTGGTGGCTTCGGAGGCGGCTTCGGAGGTGGTGGTGGAGCCTCAGGAGGTTGGTAATACCTTTTACTTTTTACGCATAAACAAACTCATTGGCACTCCACTAAAATCAAACTCAGACCGAATTTTATTTTCTAAAAAACGCTTGTAAGGCTCTTTGATGTACTGCGGTAAATTGCAGAAAAAAGCAAACTGTGGATATGGAGTAGGGAGCTGCGTACAAAACTTGATTTTAATGAATTTTCCTTTAGTTGCTGGAGGAGGAAACTTTTCAATAAGAGGCAAAAGGTAATCGTTTAGAACTCTAGTCTTGATTTTTTTTGAACGATTTTCAAAAACCTGAACAGCTGTTTCTATTGCCTTATAAATACGTTGTTTTTCAGTGACCGACATAAAAACAATTGGAACATCAGTAAATGGGGCAATTGCTTTTTGAATGGCAGTAGTATATTCCTTAACCGAATGCGTGTTTTTTTCAACTAAATCCCATTTGTTCACCAAAATAACTACACCTTTATTATTGCGATGTGCGAGCCAAAAAATATTTTGAACTTGACCGTCAAAGCCTCTGGTAGCGTCTAAAATTAATAGACATACATCTGCATTTTCAATTGCTCGTACAGATCTCATCACCGAATAAAACTCAAGGTCATCTTTGACTTTGGCTTTTCTTCGAATACCTGCTGTATCCACTAAATTAAATTCAAAACCAAATCGATTGTATTTGGTGTCTATGGAATCTCTTGTCGTTCCAGCAATATCAGTAACGATATAGCGGTCTTCTCCAATTAGTGCATTGATAAAAGAGGATTTTCCAGCATTGGGTCGCCCCACTACCGCAAAACGAGGAAGATCATTTTCAGGTGCAGTCTCATCAGGAAGTTTTTCGACTAAGGCATCGAGTAACTCTCCGGTACCACTCCCATTAATGCTCGAAAGACTGTAGTAATCACCTAAACCCAAAGCGTAAAACTCAACAGCCTCAGCCTCTCGCATTGAGTTGTCTACTTTATTCACTGCAACAAAAACAGGCTTATCTACACGCCTTAGTAGTTTTGCGACATCCTCATCCATTCCTGTAATACCTGATTCAACATCTACCATGAATATGATGATATCTGCCTCATCTATGGCTAGTTCTACCTGTTGGTCAATTTCTTTTTCAAATATGTCATCTGAACCTAGTACATAACCTCCAGTATCAATTACCGTGAATTCTTTTCCATTCCAGTCACTTTTGCCATAATGACGATCTCGTGTAACTCCGCTGACCGCGTCAACGATAGCCTCACGTCGTTGAATAAGTCTATTAAATAAGGTGGATTTTCCAACATTAGGTCTACCTACAATGGCAACAATGCTACTCATACTCAATTTAATCTAGGCGGCAAAGTTATCAATAATCAAATTAACCTAAGAAGACGAAAACCGTCTTATTGCTGATAGCCAAATCGCTTGAGCTGATTGCTATTAGAACGCCAATCTTTATTGACTTTAACGAAGAGTTCTAGGTGGATTTTTTTTTGAAAAAAGAGTTCTAAATCTTCTCTGGCCTCAATGCCTACTCTTTTGAGTTTACTTCCTTTATGTCCTATGAGAATTCCTTTTTGAGTTTCGCGCTCTACCATAATCACAGCCCGAATTCGAATTATCTTTGGATCTTCTTCAAAACTTTCCGTGACTATTTCAACAGCATAAGGAACCTCTTTTTTGTAATGTAGTAATATCTTTTCTCGAACCTTTTCATTGACAAAAAATCGTTCTGGTTTATCGGTGAGCTGATCTTTTGGGAAATAAGCTGGCGACTCAGGTAATAATTCTTTCAAACGCTGATAAACTACATCTGTTTGGAATTTTTCAATAGCTGAAATAGGATAGATCTCTGCAGCAGAAAGCTGTGTTTTCCAAAAAGAAACTTCTTCTTCTAAAGTGATTTGATCAGTCAAATCAATTTTATTTAACAATAAAACCACAGGGGTATTGGTCTCTTGTAATTTTTTAAAAAATAGATTGTCTTTGAGCTGCTTCTCTCCTATTTCAACCATGTACACGATGACATCCGCATCTTCAATAGCCATTTTTACAAAATCCATCATAGAAGACTGTAATTCATAGGCAGGTTGTATAATTCCAGGTGTATCTGAAAAGATCATTTGAACTTCAGGTTCATTGACAATTCCAAGAATACGATGTCGGGTAGTTTGTGCCTTAGCAGTTATAATCGAGAGCCGCTCACCTACTAAGACATTCATAAGTGTAGATTTACCTACATTGGGATTTCCGATAATATTTATAAAGCCCGCTTTGTGCATTCAATTACAATTCATTAGCCTTAAAACGCTTGAAATAAGATTTTGCTGCAGCGTTCACTTTTGGAGAAAGAAGTAATACGGCAATCATATTGGGTATGAGCATTAAAGAATAGGCCAAATCCATTAGGTTAACCACTAAATCCACAGACGCGATCGCAGCTATCACAATGGTTATAATATAGAAATAATTGAAGTATTTACCTGCCTTTGTACTTCTGGTCAAATAGCTTAAACTTTTTACTCCAAAATAACTATAGGTGAAAATCGTTGATAGCGCAAACGCCGACACTACAATCATTAAAATGACATCACCGAATCCAAACAAGGTCTTTTTAAAAGCGATTAGAGTCATCAGTATTCCATTAGTCTCTGTCTCTAAATAAGCTCCGCTTAATAAGATAACTAAGGCTGTAATCGTACATACAACAATGGTGTCTATGAACGGTCCTAACATAGCTACCAAACCCTCCTGTATAGGCTCATCTGTCTTGGACTGCCCGTGATACATAGGAGCCGAACCCAATCCAGCTTCATTAGAAAACATAGCTCTTCTTGCGCCCAAAATAACTACACCCCAAATCCCTCCTTGAATAGCCGTTTCAAAATTAAAGGCCTCTGTAATAATCAATTGAAATGAAGGCAAAATAGCTTCTAGGTTAGAAAGCAGCACAATTAAAACCGCAACAAAATAAACAAGAACCATGGTTGGAACAATTCTAGAAGCCACCTTAGCTATTTTCTGTATTCCCCCAAAGATGACCAGGGATGTTAAGCCAGCAAGTATCAAACCGACAATTAATTTCCATCCAAAATCTCCAAAACTAGCTATGGTTTCATTAGGCCTTACTACCGTCATAAAAGTTTGTGTAAATTGATTAGCTTGAAAAATGGCTAAAAAACCTATCATACCGAAAATAGAATAAAAGACGGCTAAAGGTCTTCCGAATTGTTTTAGACCCGAATTCATATAATACATTGGACCTCCCTGGGCAGTTCCAGAGGCATCTATAGCACGAAACATTACAGCTAAAGAACACGAGTAATATTTAATGACCATTCCTAACACAGCCGTTACCCAAATCCAAAAGATTACACCAGGGCCACCTAAATATATAGCTATAGCCACCCCTGAGATATTTCCTAGACCAACCGTGGCCGCAATAGCCGATGAGAGTGCTTGCCAATGCGATACTTCACCTGTTGCACCTTCTTTATCATACTTTCCTTGAGTGATATCAATCGCGTGTTTAAAATAAAGATAGGGTTTGAATCCAGAAGAAATTGCGAGATAGAGTCCACCTCCTAATAATAAAAAAAGCATGGCCCACTCGGTATAGGGCAATAATGCAGAAATGAGTTGGTCGATTGCATTCATAATTCGCAAGGTAAACAATTTAAAATGCTAAAAAGAATCCCACATTAATCACAGGAGCTGCCGAGAATCGATCGGCAATATCAAGGGCCTGATTGATGGGGTCAAAGGTATATTTTCGAGCAATGATATTTTCAGTTGAAAATACATTTTGAACGGAGAATCTTAAATTAGCATCTATTGATTTTAAGGAAAGTTTTTTATTCATAAAAAAGTCAAGACGACTGTAATTTCTAAGTGTTCGTTGATTAAATCCTTCATCATAAGTAAAAGTGTAATCACTCGGATTAGTAGGATTGACATCAACTCCCGAAGGCACAGAATAGGGAACCCCATTTCTAAACACGGCATTTAGTCCCAAGGTATAAGTGTTGAACTCGTATTGTCCTCCTAAGCTCAGTTGATTGCGAATACTAAAATTTGCAGGAAACCATTGATTAGAAGCCAATGATTGCTCCGCATCCAAATACGTATAACTGACCCAAGTCGTTCCTGATTTAAACCGTTGTCTTATTAAAGTATTGATTCCATTTGCACGAAATTCTCCATCGGTGAAGGCACCTAAATCGGCATTTAAAAATCCAAATAAGGAAGCGTTTAATCCCGAATTTATAGCATTGAAATACTCTAGGTCAATTAAGGTATTCTCAAAATTATAAGCTGCATTAAGCGCCCATTTCTCAGAACGTAAAATGGGATAATTTGTACCATTCGCACCTACCCAAATTTGATTTTGATTCTCCAATGATTGAGAAATAGCCTCTTGTATCTGAAAGGCATTTTGACTTTTTAGTTCATATATACTGTGAAAAGTAAGTCGATTACCCAATCGATATTGAAAACGGATTCTAGGCTCCAAAAGCAAGGCATCTCTCGTATTGTATTTTTGTAAACGAATACCCGTTTCTAGCTGTATCTCTGGTGTTAATAAATAAGAAGCATCAACAAATAGGGCGAACATCCGCGTATCGTATTGCTCTTGACGATCTGTTTTTTCTTCCCTGAAGGATTGGGATTCTTTCTCGAAAATTTGTTTTCGATTATAATCTAAACCAGTATATAAAATTAGATTTTCATTTGCCGGATACTCCAAAAATGTTTCCAAAGAAGTGTAGTTAAGACTATTTCCTCTCTGGTTAACAAACTCCTCTTGAGCAGAAGTAACAATGTTATTTTCGATTTGATTAAATCGAGAAGAAAATATACTCTGCGATAGGGAAGTAAATGTGCTGTACTTTTTATTTTCGGATTTCCACTGTAGCGACCATCCGTAATTTGAAGATTCAAATTGCTCTTGAACCTCGGTATTGACTTGATTAAAACTGTATTGCAACTCGTCAATCGCATTGAAGTGATGAAAACTCAATTTATTCTTTTCATTAATTCGATGTTCTACAGACACTTGATAATCGCTGTAATTCAAAAAATCAAAGGTGTTAGTTTGCTCAGTAACACTGCTACCTTGCTTAATTTTATCAATATAAGGTGAGGCAAATTGTGCACTACTGAATGGATTGCTGTGTCTAAAACTCAAACGCGCAAACCATTTGTCAGAAAAAGAGAGACGGGTGCCGAATTCAAAATCCAACAAATTGATTCCTACTCGTGCCAAGGCTTCTTTCTTTGGCACTTGAGTGACCATTTGTAATTGACCTCCTATTTGATCGCCCCATCTAGGAGATAAGCCGTTTTTTATCAATTTCACTTGATCTATTGAAAACGGATTGACAACTGAAATTCCGCCAAAAACATGAGATCTTTTAAACATTCGAATACCATTCCAATAAATAGCGTTGTGGTCAGGCGCGTTTCCTTGAATGTATAAATTACCTGTAGCATCATCAGCGTTTGTTACCCCTGGAATTGTTTCTGCCATTTTAAATACATCATTCTGTATAGAACCAGGTGTAATGATTTCGTCGTTGCGATTAAAAGTGAAATAACGTTGAGATGATTTCTTTATTCCCTTGAGTTGATAGGTGAGTTTTACCTCATTTAAAGCAATGACTTCCCTCGAGAAATAGAAGGTTTCACAATTTGAAGATCGGTTAAAACCTAGACTAATTGCCGGGTATTCAGGATGACTAAATTTGATTAGTGGTGTATTGGTAAAAACATCCAATTGAAAAAATCCGTCCTCATCAGTAAAAGTACTTTTTAGATTGTAACTCAATCTTACGTTTGATAAGGGAACGTAGGTGAAGTCGTCTATAATTCGACCACACAGACTCCAAACATTCCGTTTGGCTGTAATGTAATAATAGCGGGAGTCTAAGTGATAAAATCCTAATTCAGTATTGCTATCAAGCCAATCTTGGGCGGCTTTAATGTCACTAAATTTAATCGGATTCAGAACAAATACATCCTCTACAAGTTGGGCTCGATATGAGAGAGATACATCGAATTGCAAAGAGATTTCTTTGAGAATTTCTTTTAAAGGAACACGATCAGATTGGGCAATTACGCTACATGATATTCCCAGTAAAAAGAAAACATAAAAAACCCATTTAATTCGGCAAAACAATGATGCTTTGTTGGGTTTTCTCATAATTCAACTCAAATGGACGCATAACAATATTCAAAGATAAGTCAAGGTCATCAGAATTTATAGTCCCACTAAACCCTTCCTCAAATAACGGATTTGAATCATCGAATCGAATGTCGACAGAAAATATCGTGTTTAACTCAGTTAATACTGTTTTTAAAGGCACATTTTCAAAGTGCTCGATAGCAGCTATGTGATCTTTTAATTGGTGATTCTGAACTTTTTTTGCCTGATTGCCAAACTGCTCCCCTTTCTCAATTACCTCGTGAAGCTTATCCGTATTTACCTGGACAGTTCCGCTAAAGCATTGAACGTTAAAAATACCTTTTCGTTCAAATACCCTAAATGAGGTTCCAAGTACTTCTACGGAACCCAAGTCAGATTGCACACGAAAATCAGATCCTTTTTCAACTTCAAAAAATGCATTCCCCTGTAAGTCAAGCGTCCTTCTAAATGCATAAAGCACTTTGTTATAGGAAAAACTAGAGTTGGGCTCTAAAGTAACCCTTGACTCATCGGGGAGTACTACCATTTGCAGACTGTTAGTGGCGGTATATGTCGTGTTTTGTAATCCGACAAAAAGGCCCAATAAAAGCATCAAAGACGCGGCCATAGCCAAGGGTCTTAAAATGATAATTTTCGACTTTTTAACAGCTTTTTTAGGCTGATCTAAAAGCTTAAAGAATTCATCTTTTCGTTTTTGATCACGCTCAGGGGCAGCGAGTGATTCTAATTCATTTAGAATCACTCGATACGATTCAACATGATCATCACCCACCTGATGCTTAAGTTGTTGATCGGACACTTCCCCTGAAAGCCATTTGGCTAAAATGTATTCTTCCTTTTTCATACGTATTTTTTTGCTTCAACGATTTCACTGCGTATCAAAACCAGTGCGTTGTGAATTCTTTTTTCAATAGTTTTAACTGAA
>NZIQ01000013.1 GCA_002691685.1 Flavobacteriaceae bacterium
GGATGTTCAAAATACTTATAGCATTATTCTTATTTGGGTCTTAGGAGGAGTTTTTGCCTTCATAGGCGCCCTGAGTTGTGCTGAATTAGGAACGCATTTCAAAGCCTCGGGAGGAGACTATGTCTTTTTGTCGAGACTCATTCATCCTTTGGCGGGATACAGCTATGCATGGATATCCCTTACCGTTGGCTTCACGGCGCCAATAGCGATTTCAGTAATGGCCATGGAAAATTATTTAAGTGCGCTTAACCCGCTTTTTTCTAATTCCTTTTTTGGAATTGGGGTCATTCTCATTTTAACCCTAATCCATTCTTTTTCTATTGGACAAAGCGGAACATTTCAAAATGTTTCAACGGCGATAAAACTCCTTTTTATTGGTGTGCTCATCGGTCTTGGGTTTTATTACACTCCAATCGAGCAATCGGCTTTAGATTTCAGTTCAAGCTGGCAGACAGAGGTTACACTTCCTGGTTTTGCGGTGGCTCTGTTATTTGTGACCTACGCTTATACCGGATGGAATTCTGCTGCCTATATTGTAGATGAGATTAGAGCGCCTCGAAAAAACCTTCCTAAGTCTCTTTTATTAGGAACACTAATTGTTACGGTTTTATACGTACTTCTTCAACTGGTTTTCTTAAGACTAGGAAGTGTCGAACAACTCTCGGGAAAAGTTGAAATAGCTCTTCTTTCTTTTTCATCTGTACTTTCAGCTTCTAGTGCGAAGTGGATCGGATATTTTATTGCCATTCAGCTCATTGCTACAGTAAGTGGATATTTATGGATCGGTTCTCGTGTGACTTTTGCTATGGCTAAAGATTACACCCTTTGGACTTTCTTAGCTCAAAAAAACAGCAATGGAATTCCGATTCGAACCTTATGGTTTCAGGCAGCAATCAGCATCTTATTAACGTTAACCGGAACCTTTGAAGAGGTCATGCTCTACGCAGGATTCGTTCTTCAACTCATGGGTACCTTGACCGTGGCTTCTGTAATTCGTCTTAAACCTCAAAAGGACGCTTTTAAGAGTCCTTTAAAACCCTATCTGCAAATCGCTTTTATTTTATTTAGTCTTTGGATTTTAGGCTATATGCTCTACCAAAGACCTAAAGAAAGCCTTATAGGATTGTTATTTGTTGCGGTAGGAATAATCACGTATTTTTTCAATCAACGAACCCGACAGAAAGAAGATTAATTTAGAATGGATTTCAATGTTTATTTTGTTGATTTCTGCCCTTTTTGTAGGATTGGAACTTAGATAAAGTAATGCTATAGCTAAAGCCACAGCTCGTCAAACGTTAAACAACAATGACATTTCTTATCTAAAATCCTATATAAATCAAGAGCAGCTATCAATAGCTGATCACAAATTAAATTTAGGGGATTCACTAACCGATTTTAATCGTCATCAGTTAGTGGAAGAACAACAGGTTAATTTCAGAATATTTGACAAGGCTTATTTTCAATACCGAAGTGGTCTTTTAGAAAAAGAAGAATGCGGTAAATATCAAAAAATCATTCGTACGCTTTTTTCTGAAAATGAATTTGCCAGAGAAATGCGGGAATTGTACGAACCAAATTTTAGTGCCTCTTTTCAATAAGAGATTCGCAAAATTTTAGATACCTTAGAGCCGTGAATGCATTGATCGTAGAAGTTTTAGGAATTGGAGGCCTCTTATGTGGACTTATCATTTGGCTACTTCCATTTTTTATTATTATTTCAGATAACAAAACTACAGGACGCGAAAAATTAGCTTGGCTTATGGCGGTTATTTTTATTTCGTGGTTTGCATGGATATTCTATCTTCTTTTAGCTCCTATTCGTAAACCCTAAAGCTTCTGACTTTTTTGTAAATTAGGTTGCACAAGACAACAACCAATTATTTACAAATCAAATAAGTATCCCATGAAATATAACCATCTGCTGCTTAGCCTAATGGGCGCTGTAGTAAGCCTTTCAGCCCAAAATCTAGAGTTAGAAGAACTCCACGATACCGTGGAGATTATCAGAGATAATTGGGGTATTAATCACATTTATGCCAAAAACGAGCACGATCTCTTTTTTGCTCAAGGATATGCTGCCGCTAAAGATCGATTGTTTCAGTTTGAGATTTGGCGGCGTCAAGCGAGTGGAACCTCTGCGGAAATTTTAGGAGAACGCGCCTTTAAACGAGATTTAGGCACCCGACTCTTTAAGTTTGGAGGAGATATGATTGAAGAAATGAATCATTATCATCCAAGAGGAGTGGCGATCATAACCGCTTTTACAAATGGGGTTAATGCCTATGTAGAAGAGGCACTTGAACAAAATGATAAACTTCCTATTGAATTTAAAATGCTAAATATTCTACCTCAAAAATGGACGCCTGAAATTGTGATTTCCAGACACCAAGGCTTACTAGGAAATATTAGTCAAGAATTACAAACAGCCAGAGCTGTGGCCGCTGTTGGAGCTCAAAAAGTAAAAGAACTGTCTTACTTTCATCCCAAAGATCCCGATTTAACCCTTCCAGATGATTTAACTCAAGAAATGTTAGAAGCTCCTATTTTAGAGCTATACAATGCTTTTAGAAGACCAATTACGTTTTTAGCAGAAGACATTGATCCAATCTACAGAATTGAAGCCCCTGTGAAATTAGCCTTAAATGAGAGTAAGGCACTTGAAGATCCCTATTCAATCGGTAGTAATAATTGGGTGTTAGATGGAAGTAAAACAGCTTCAGGAGGAACGCTTATGGCTAATGATCCTCACCGAACTGTTGCTACACCCTCACTTCGATATATGACCCATCTAGTGGCCCCAGGATGGAATGTTATCGGTGGAGGTGAACCTGAAATTCCCGGAATTTCAATTGGTCACAACGAATATGGTGCTTGGGGTCTAACCGTATTCAGAACAGATGGTGAAGACTTATACGTCTACGATATAGATCCGGAAAACTCCAATAGATATAAATATCAAGGGAGTTGGGAAGACTTTGTAATCATCAAAGACAGTATTTCGGTCAAGGGCCAAGAAGACCGTATGGTAGAACTCAAATACAGCCGCCATGGACCAGTGACTTATATCGATACCAAACATCATAAAGCATATGCAGTGCGTTCTGCATGGCTAGAAGTAGGAGGTGCTCCCTATTTAGCATCTCTGCGAATGAATCAAGCTAAAGATTGGGCTGAATTTAAAATGGCTTGTCATTATTCGCATATCCCAGGTGAAAATATGATTTGGGCGGACAAGAAGGGGAATATTGGCTGGCAAGCTGTGGGTATTGCACCTGTACGAGAGCATTTCAGTGGAATGGTTCCCGTCAAAGGTGATGGAAGTTTTGAATGGAATGGATATTTACCCATAATTGAAAAACCAAGTGCGTACAATCCTTCTTCTGGCTTTATTGCAACAGCGAATCAAAATGTTACACCAGAGAATTATCCGCATTACAATGCGATTGGATATTCTTGGTCTGATCCCTACCGTGGCAATCGAATTGATAAGGTCCTAGAAGACAATAAGAACTTTAGCATGTCAGATATGATGGCACTACAAACTGATTATTATTCGCTTCCTACCCAAAGACTCTTGCCTTTTCTTAAAAATGCTGCTCATGCCAAAAAAGAAGAGCGTATACTCGGTCTTTTAGAAGGATGGAATAATGAACTATCACCCAATTCGATTCAAGCAGCGATATATGTTTCATTCGAAAATGAACTTAGACGCACGGCTGCTGAACAGTTCATACCCAAAGCCGCCAAGCCCTACATATCATCCATACAATTAGCACGAATCATTCAATGGGTCGAAAACCCTTCTATGGTTTTTGAAAAGCAAGCGACCAAAAAACGAGATCAATGGGTAAAAGCTGCATTTAAAAGGGCGATAAAAAAATTAGAAGAACGCTTAGGTGAAGAACCCTCAAACTGGACTTATGGTCAAGTAAAGAACAAGCACATCAGCATCACTCATGCATTGGGTAAGCTTGTCAAAGCGCCCTATGCAGATCTTTTGAATTTGCCCACCCTGCCTCGAGGAGGAAACTCATACACCCCAGGATCAACGGGAAACAACTTGAATCAAAGTAGTGGTGCTACCTTTAGAATCATTGTAGACACCTCAGATTGGGATACCTCTGTGGCCACCAATAGCCCAGGGCAATCAGGAGATCCAGAAAGTCCTTTTTATAGAAACCTGTATGAATCTTGGGCCGAAGATTCGTTTTTTCCAGTTTATTTTTCCAAAGAAAAGATCATTGAAAACGCAGACTCTACGATGATTATTAGGGCTAAGAAAGAGTAATAATATTTTGAATGTTAAGGTTATACCTAGAAATGTATTAACTTTCAAAATAAAATATAAAACAAGACAACAGCTTTTAGACTATGAAACAAATTTCAAAAATAGGCGCAACACTGATGCTTTTTGTTGTGCTCTCATGTTCAAAACAACAAGGCATTGCATGGAATGAAATCGTAGATGATTCAGATATTCCAGCGGTGGTGGCCGGCAAAGTAGATAAAGTGGGAAATATGGAATTTTATGCTCATGGCCCTTCTAGGTGGGATAGCAATGATACCATCTCAGAGGAGCACATATTTCGTATTGCTTCAATGACAAAGGCCATAGCTTCTGTTGCCGCTCTCCAGCTGGTAGAACAAGGATTGATCAGTTTAGACGAACCTTTGGATGATTATTTACCAGAAATGGCGGTTATACCAATTCTCAATGCAGAGAATAAGTTGGTCCAAGCAGAAACCTCAATTACCTTAAGACATTTATTGACCCATACCGCAGGCTTCGGTTATTGGTTTACCAGCGAACAACTTGCCAATTGGGCATCGCTAAAGGAAGAGTTAAACTATGAAAACACCTATCAACCCCGATTGTTTGAAGCAGGAACTTCATATATGTACGGAACCAATACAGATTGGGTAGGTCGACTCGTTGAGAAAATTTCAAATACAAGCTTAGAAGACTATTTTAGAATGCATATTACGGGTCCGCTTCAAATGAACAGCACTTGGTTTAATGTTCCTGAAGATTTACAGTCTTTAATTGTAGGTTCTTCAAATCGAGATGTTTCTAGCGGTCAGCTCGTTCAAAACGAGTACACCAAGCCTAACATGACCAGCTCTTACAATGCTGGAGGAGGATTGTTTAGTTCGCCTAAAGACTATGCACTATTCTTAAATTGCATGCTAAATAAAGGAGCCTATCAAGGAGGTCGAATTCTCAAAGAAGAGACTTTTAACTTGTTGAATAGTAAACAGCTCAATGACTTTAATCAAATTCATCGCTACGTGCCTGTAGGTAATGTCGATCTTACTCCAAGAGGTGATAAAGATGTCTTTTTTGACAGTTATGACAATTGGACACTAGCTTGGGCTCATGAACAAAATTCAAAGATTCGTCCAGAAGGATCGGCCTATTGGGCGGGCTTTTTTAACACCTATTTTACCATTGACTTTGAAAATGAATTTGCACTGGTCTATATGACGCAAATACTTCCATTCAATGATATGCAGGCCTATAATCTATTTACCTCATTTGAAAATGAGGTGTACAAACAATTAAATCCATAATAATGAAAAAATCATTTGTTTTATTCGGTCTACTGACCACAGTACTTTCTTTCGCACAATTGGCTCAGGTAAATCCTCAACAAGAAGGGGTTTCTGCAGAGCGTTTGGAGCGTATTAGCGAAGTTTCTAAATCTTATTTAGCCGATGAAAAGGTTGCCGGAATCGCCACTATGGTATCGCGAAATGGAAAAATTATATATGCCAAAGCTTTTGGTGAAAGAGGAGTTGATGATTCAAAAACTCTTAAAATGGACGATTTATTTCGTATTTATTCTATGACTAAACCAATTGTAGCTGTTGCAGCTATGCAGCTTTATGAAAAGGGCATGTTTCACTTGAGTGATCCCATTTCAAAGTTTTTACCCGAATTGGCTGAATTAAGCGTAATGGATGAAGATGGGAACTTAACTCCAAATGAAGCGTCAATTAGCATGCAGCAACTTTTAACACATACAGCCGGATTTAGTTACGGATTTTCAAATAGTAAAGTAGATCAAGAGTACAATAAGGCAGAACTATGGAAATCTAAGGACTCTGATGATTTTATCAAACGCGTTGCCGCCTTACCACTTCACTATAAACCAGGAGAGCGCTGGCATTACTCCATCGCTGTAGATTTGACGGGAGTGATTGTGGAACGCCTTTCAGGTATGGGCTTAGATGAGTATTTACAAACGCATATTTTTGAACCCCTAGGAATGGTAGATACATTTTTTGAAGTTCCGAAGCAGAAAATGAGCAGATTTCTACCCAATCATTACTATGATTACGGTGAAAAGAGCTTGAAGACCGTTCAAGAAACCAAAGAAAAGTACAATGCCATGAGCAATTACGAAGACGTTTCTATGTTTTCTGGTGGGGGCGGATTAGTCTCTACTGCCATGGATTATATGCTTTTTATGGAAGCCTTACAAAACGGAGGAAGTCTGAACGGAAATCGAATTTTAGGACCAAAAACATTACAGTACATGATTCGAAACCACCTAAGCGGTAGCATAGAACAAAAGGGGGGAGCAGGAGAGAATCCTTTAGATCAGGCGAGTAATAATGGCTTTGGTTTTGGTCTTGGCTTTGGCCTAGTGACCAATAGTGTTAACAACTCCATTATTGGAAGTGAAGGCGAATACAATTGGGGAGGTGCGGCAGGTACCGTTTTTTGGATTGACCCTGTTGAAAATATCACTGTAGTTTCAATGATTCAACTCATGAGCTCTCCATGGAAGTTAAGAGAAGATTTGAAAGTTGCGGTATACCAAGCACTCGACCAAATTAATGAGTAGGTCGAAACTCTTCCGAATTTAATTTACATGAAAGCATATTTGATTTTTATTTGCTCCTTGTTGAGTTATACTATACAAGCTCAAATCGTTTCGTATCGAATGCTTTATGTGTCAACGGAAGATCAAATGCAATTTGAAGAACTCGCAAGAGAACGAGTTCAAGTTAGAGCTCAAAACTTGGTCGATAACGATTCAATTATTTATTGGGGATTAGAGAAATTTCGATTTCCACAAGGAACGATTTCTTCGAAACCTAATTTAGATAATAAGGGTAATTGGTATCAATATGTAATGGTGCACAAAAATCAAAAGTCCTACGCTAAGGTAGAATCTTGGTGGCAAACAGCGCTCGGAGACCGAGAGCCACCTATCAGAAAGCTGCCTATAGAAATCACCTATGAGGAGGCTAAGCTTTGGCAGATACAAGCTCAAATTTTTGAACAGCAGAATGCCAAATTTAGTTGGTATCACTTTAGATATTCAGATGACCTGCAGGAGTTTTTAGACAATCAAAAATCCTATATTATCAATGCTGAAAAACAAAAAGTGTCCTGGCAGGAGCAAACCGCAGGTTGGGTATTTAGTTCGCTTATTGATTCTAGTAACTGGGCAGAGCCCAACGTATTGACTTGGATTGGATTTTTGAACTTTGCCCAAGCACTGGAATATCAAAAGAACGTCGAGCTGGATGTTGACTATAATGAGTTCGATATTTTTAAGGAGTTTGCCTTTAGTGTTATTTGTGAGAAAATTTTAGAAACCGTAGCTTCAAAATAAAAGTGGTTATGGGTAATTTTAAAAAGTATAGAAACCTCATTGAGATTTGGGTATTTGCATTATTATTCTTAATAAGTGCTTGTACTGCTGAACAAGAAGCTTCAGCCAAATCAGCTCCAAATATTGTTCTCTTTTTTATAGATGACATGGGCTGGCAAGACACTTCCGTACCTTTTTGGAAAGAGACCACCGAATTAAATAGCCGTTATCGCACACCTAATATGGAACGTTTGGCTGCAGAAGGTATGAAATTTACTCAGGCCTATGCCACACCGGTTTGTTCACCAACGCGTGTGAGTTTACTCACAGGAATGAATGCTGCTCGGCACAGAGTAACGAATTGGACCCTGCACAAGGACAAAATTCAACCTATGGAAGCCAATCATCCCACCCTTGAATTTCCAAATTGGAGGGTAAATGGTATGAGCGCCTTTGCAGGAGATTCAAATGCCGTACACGCAACACCATTACCAGAAGTACTCCAAGAAAAAGGATATACAACAGTTCACGCAGGTAAGGCGCATTTTGGTGCTATTGGAACTCCAGGAGAAAATCCGTTAAATCTTGGTTTTGATATTAATATTGCAGGTCACGCTGCAGGTGCTCCAGGCAGTTATTACGGTGAAGATGCTTATGGAAACAATCAGCCCAATCGCAGTGTATGGGCAGTACCAGGTCTCGAAAATTATCATGAAAGCAACATAAATCTAACAGAAGCCTTAACCCTAGAGGCGATAAATACCATTGATTCCATTTCGAAAACAAAAGCTCCATTCTTTTTATACTTATCGCATTACGCTGTTCACACCCCTATTATGAGTGATCGACGTTATTTTCAAAAGTATATTGATCAGGGATTAGACAGTGTAGAAGCGAAGTATGCTTCAATGGTAGAGGCCATGGATAAAAGTCTTGGGGATGTCATGGATTATTTAGTAGAACAAGATTTAGAGCAGAACACAGCGGTTTTATTTATGTCTGATAACGGAGGGCTCAGTGCTGTTGCCAGAGGTGAAACGGCGCACACACATAACAGGCCACTCTCTAGTGGAAAAGGATCCATTTATGAAGGAGGAATTCGCGAACCTATGCTGGTAAAATGGCCAGGACGAATAAAGCCCAACACGGTAAACGACAATTATTTAATCATTGAAGATTTCTATCCGAGTATACTCGAAATAGCGGGAATCAATAACCCGAAAACAGTGCAAGAAGTAGATGGAAAGAGCTTTGTTTCTTTATTTGATTCGAAAGTCAATCAAACCACTCAAAATCGTGCCCTACACTGGCATTATCCCAATGAGTGGGGGCCATCTGGCCCAGGTATAGGTGCATTCAGTGCCATTCGAAAGGGTGATTTTAAACTCATTTACTACCACCAAACCCAAGCGTATGAACTTTTCAATATCAGTGAGGATATTGGTGAGAAAGAAAATCTATATGCTCAATATCCTTCAATTGCCTATGAACTATCAAAAGATTTACGAGCATATTTGATCTCAGTAGATGCGCAAATGCCTGTACATAAATCCACAGGAAAAAGCGTAAGTCTGCCTTGATTTAAATAAAATCATCGGCCATCTGATAGGCTTTAATCACCTTTAATTCGCCTTCTTTACCTGTTACAGAATTCCCGTGCTCCATACCTAGAATACCTTCAAATCCTCTGTTATAGATGTATTTGAATACATTTTTATAGTTGATTTCTCCTGAATAAGGCTCTTTACGGCCTGGATTGTCTCCAATTTGAAAATAAGCGATTTCGTCCCAACAATCTTCTATGTTGGGTATGAGGTTACCTTCTTGAATTTGTTGGTGATAGACGTCAAACAAAATTTTACAAGAAGCTGATCCTACAGCCTTGCAGATACTGTTCGCTTGTGGACTTTCACTTAAGAATAAGCCAGGGTGATTTCTAAAATTAAGGGGTTCTAAAACCATTACTAAACCGTGTGGTTCTAGCATCTCACAGGCCTCCTTTAGAGTGTCTATAACATTTACAGTTTGGTACTCGATATTTTTTCTAAAATCTTTTAGGCCTGGAACTACGGTCATCCACTTTGCATTGACCCGTTTCGCAACCGTTATACTCGCTTTAATTTCAGACAAAAAGGTAGCGCGTTCATCCTTATCTCCGGAGGATAAATTTGGTCTGTTCCACGCGATGTTATGAGCGACAAAAACACCCATTTTTATACCTCTTTCTCGCATGGTCTTAGCCATCTTTTCTTGCAGGGCAACAGGACGATTTCTGATCTCATTATCTTCAAATGAACAAAAACCTTGATCTGCCATAAAATGCAATTGATCAATAGGGTCGTCTCCCGCATGTGCTTTGAACATCCCTAGATGAGGAGCATAGTTTAAGTGGTATTGGTATGGCGTATTTAGTGGAGTGTAATTCGCTTTAGCACTCATCATTCCCAAGGTTGATAGCCCCGCTAGGGTATTAAATTTTCTTCTGTTCATAAGGTTTAAAATTTAGTGATACCTGGTGTAGGAATTGTATAAAGACCGTTTTCATCTGGAAGACTAGGCGGAATTGTATTCCAATCTACTTGAGCAGGCATCAAATGATGATCAGAATTTAAGGCCTCATCCCAGCTGATTGTTTTTCCTGAATAGGTAGCCATACGGCCCATAATGGCCGTTAGGGTACTTTTCGCACCATTTTCGGTATCGCTTATAACCCCTTGATTTCGTATAGATTTAAATAATTCGTCATGCTCTACTTGATATGGGTTGGCTTCTTTACCCCATTTATAGGGGTATTTGTAAAGTTCCTTTCCGTCGAGGTCCTTGAGTAATCCATTGCCTAATTCGACACTTCCCGCTGTTCCTTGAAATACTTCATCTACTCTTGAATCACATCCTTTTTGATGTCTACACTGAGATGAAATCACAGCCCCGTTGGCATAATTAAATTGAACATAGTGGTGGTCAAAGATTTCGCCGTATTCTTTGCCTATTCTGGTTTGACGACCTCCCATTCCTTGGGCACTTGTCGGATAGGCACCTATGAACCAATTAGCCACATCGATATTGTGGATGTGTTGTTCTAATATGTGGTCTCCGCAAATCCAATTGAAATAATACCAGTTGCGCATTTGATATTCCAATTCACTCTGTCCAGCTTCGCGTTGTTTTACCCAAACGCCTCCATCGTTCCAATAGACTTGTCCAGAGGTGATTTTTCCTATGGCTCCTTGAGCTACACGATTGTAAAGTGTGGTATATTTCTTTTGGTAATGACGCTGCAGGCCGACCACAACATTGAGTCGCTTTTCTTTGGCAATTCGAGCCATGTCCAAAACCTTACGAATACCTACAGGATCTGTAGCAACTGGTTTTTCCATAAAGACGTGTTTGTCATTGTTAATGGCATATTCAAAGTGGTAAGGTCTAAATCCTGGAGGGGTTGTGAGGATAACCACATCAGCTTCATCAATGGCTTTTTTATAGGCATCAAAGCCCACGAATTTATTTTTGTCTTTTACCTTGATTTTTTTTCTGCCATCAAAGTGGTCAGTAATGGCCTTGAGGCTTGAATCAAGACGATCTTGAAAAACATCGGCCATAGCGACGAGTTTGACCTGATCGTCTGCAGTTAGTGCCTGAACAGCGGCCCCAGACCCTCTGCCGCCGCAACCTACTAGTGCTAGTTTCAGTTTTTTGTTGTCTAGGACATTGGCAAAAGATTTCACGGGAACGGTAGCCGATAAGATTCCAGTAGTAGCCAGCGCTGTCTGTTTGATAAAAGTTCTTCTATCTTTTTTAAGAATTGATTTTTTCATAAAATATTATTTAGTTGTCCAGTATAGTTCTTGTTCTTTTTTAGAAGGCGTTTGATAAGGTCTTACAATGCGAAATCCGATGAAAGGAGCATCTGTGTGCCACCATTCACTTTTGGGTATTTGTGGATCTCTCATTTTCCATTGTGGATCTGAGCCCATTCTAGCTGCGGATCTCAGTCTGTGCACATCATCTATCCACGATCCACCACGAACAGATTTTGGATAGGTCTTAAAGGGTTTATTCCACTTGATTTTAGGCAATTTTTTGTAGGCTCCAACTTCATATTGATCCAAAGTCCACTCTGCGACATTACCGTGCATATCGTACAAGCCCCATGTATTTGGTTTTTTTTGTCCCACCTTGTGATACTTTCCTTCGCTATTATTATCAAACCACGCGTACAAATCTAAATCTGAAGCATCATTGCCATGACTGTAGGCAGTATGGGTTCCAGCTCGGCAAGCATACTCCCATTCTGCTTCGGTAGGTAAGCGATAAAAATTACCGGTGAGGGCAGAAAGCCATTTACAGAACTGAACCGCTGCTTTTTGGGTCATGCCGATGGCTGGAAAATTGTCTGTCCCCATACCAAAACTCATATCTACATAGGGAGTAGTGGCCCCGCTTATGGCATCAATATCTAAATTCACTAAGCCTTGGTCTTCTTTTTGAAGAAAATTAACATCGATATCACGGTCTACAAAATGTTGGTAGAGATTCCAAGTGGTTTCTGTACTAGCCATCCAAAAAGAGCTTATCTCAATTGTACGTTGTGGAGTCTCGTCTTGTTGATGTCCATCTTCAGAAGAGGGGCTTCCGATTTGAAAATGCCCACCTTCTATGAAAACCATTTCAATGGCCTCATCGGTTGCTGGTAATTTGAGTTGGTAAGCTTCGTTTTGGGCCAAAGCAAATTGAAATCCCAGAGATAAAAATCCAGTAATGAGGAATTTAAAGTGGTACATCAGTGTATTAGTAAGTTATCTTCAATTTACAGAAATTAAGCAAAACACGAAACTTTCAGCAATAGTTTTGTTCAAGCCTGTAGTACAACGCATTACCATTATAATTAAGACGCCATTCAATTTGAACAACCTCTATGTATTGTAGAAATACAAAAGGTCAGACTATCATTAAGCGTAGACTATTATTTCAAATATTCCTTCATGAATCGCTATTAGGAGCCAAAATAAAGACAACAACCTGTTTAATTAATCGCTATATTTGTTAAACAAAAAATTTATGCTATGTGGATTCGTGCTTTATTCTTGATGACCCTTTTGGGTTTCTCTTTATTGATTACTTCTGAAAATAATGACGCTCTTGAGGTCCAAGGCAAGGCGTACTATTTTTCAAAATCTAAATTAGACTTAGGCAACTGGGCGGCAAGAATGAGTGAGGCTCAAAAAAAACAAATGCAAGCTCGACTTAAAAACAGGCTAGAGAAAACCTATATTTTGAGTTTTAATGGTAAAGAGTCAATTTTTGAAGAACAGGAACGGGTTGATGCTATATCTGGCGCTACTGATTCTTGGGGGAGTAATTTTACTAGAGGTAAGCAATACAAAAATGTTGAAGCCAATGAACTGATCCAAACTCAAGAGTTTTATGGAAAACGCTTTTTGGTGAAAGATGAATTGCAATCAATAGAATGGAGTTTAGGAACAGAAGCAAAACAAATTGGTGATTATATGTGTTTTAAGGCAACTGCAACGATACCGACATCAGAACTCTCGTGGTATGATTTTTCGTGGGGTGATTTAAATAAAAGTGAAGATGATAACCAAGGAATGACTGAGGTAGAAGCATGGTATACGCTTCAGATTCCGATTAAGCAAGGGCCCGCTGAATATTGGGGGCTTCCCGGGTTAATACTTGAAGTCAGTGCGGGAAATACGGTAATGCTCTGTTCTCAGATTGTATTAAATTCCAAAGAGGTAGTAGATATAGAGGCGCCTTCTAAAGGAAAAGAAATTACTAAAATCGATTACAGAAAAACCATTCAAATGAAAATGGTTGAAATGCGCGACAATCGAGGTAGACGTATGAACGATTAATCACCTAGAATGAATAACACTCTTTATCAATCTATTCTACTGTTTTTAGCCTTTGGTTTAAGTTGCTCTATTAACGCGCAATTAAAATTCCAAGGTCGAGTACTAGATAGTGTGCAAACTCCGCTTGAATCAGCTAGTTTAGTGGCTATAGACAAGGAAAGTAATAGTCTTGAGACCTTTGCTATAACTGACGATAAAGGTTCTTTTGAGTTAAAACTTAAAAACAATAGAACCTATAAGATTCAAGTGAGCTATATCGGATTAGAAACCGCCGAAGAAGAATTCAGTACCACAGATCAGGATATACAAAAGGAGTATACGCTTTACCCAGCATTTGCCCTTGACGAAGTTGAACTTGTAGTTAAAATGCCTGTTGCCGTTAGGGGAGATACCTTGGTGTATGACGCCGATTCTTTTCAAAATGGTTCTGAACGTAAACTAGAAGATATTGTTGAAAAATTACCTGGAGTTGAAATAAATGAAAACGGCCAAATTGAAGTCGAAGGAAAGGTGGTTAACAAACTTATGGTCAATGGCAAAGATTTCTTTGATGGAGATACTAAAGTCGCCACCAAAAATATTCCCTCAAGTGCTGTAGATAAAATACAAATTTTAAGAAACTACGCTGAAGTAGGGCAGTTGAGCAGCGTTAGAAACAATCAAGACAATGTAGCTATAAATGTTAAGCTTAAAGAGGGCAAGGAAAGTTTCTGGTTTGGAGATATCACAGGGGGGGGAGGCTCAGCTCCAACTGAATCACTTTATATCGGTCAACCCAAGCTTTTTTACTACAACCCAAAATACAGTCTAAATTTCATTGGCGATTTAAACAACATAGGTGAAGTCGCTTTAACCCGAAGAGATATTCGAGGTTTTGGTGGTGGATTTAGACGTCCTAGTCAAAGAAGTGGAACCAATATCAACTTAGGAGATAACAGTCTTAATTTTTTAACGAATCAATCCAATGCCAAGCGCATAGAAAATAAATTAGCATCGGCTAATTTTAGTTATTCACCCTCTAAAAACCTGGATCTAAGTGGTTTTCTGATTTACAATTACAGTCAGATTAACTCTCAAGAAATTAGTTTAGTACGCTACACCAATGCAGAACTCAATATCCCTGATGAAAATACCAATCAATTAGGAAATGAGCGATCAAAACAAGGGCTTCTTAAGTTGAGTGCATCCTTTAAGCCAAATTTTAATCATCAAATAGATTATGATGTGCTAGCCAGAAATTCAAATGATTCCCAGCAGCAATTTGTGAACTCGTCAGTGATAGGCAGTACAGATCAATTAGAAGAAGCAACACCGTACAGTATCAATCAAAATCTCAATTACTATTTCACGTTAGATGAGAACAATATTTTCGCACTAGAGGCTCAACACTTATTACAAGATGAAGATCCTTTTTACAATGCTGTTATCGAAAATAATCCAAACGATTTAGATGACGCTTACGATTCTACGGCAGCAGCATTAGGACTGTCAAACGCTTCATTATTTTACGATATAGGCCAAAGTAGAAGGGTTAAATCCAATCAATTAGATGCGAAATTAGATTATTACCATATTTTAAGTCCAAGAAGTAATTTGAATTTTACGTTGGGTACCATCATCAGTAGACAAAATTTTAACTCTTCGTTATTCGAGATTCTCAACGGAGGTTTGACAGAACTATTGACGCCAAATTTTAATGATGGTCTATCCAGCAATGAGGTAGATTACAACTTTAGTGATCTTTATTTAGCACTTCACTGGAGATTCAGAACAGGTAAATTTACTTTTACTCCGGGAGTTTCTATTCATTCTTATCTTAATTCCAACATCCAGCTCGGTGTTGAAAACCGTCAAAAATTCACCAAACTTTTACCTGATTTTGAAACCCGAATTCAATTCAAAAAGGGAGAGTCTTTGACTTTAAACTATAATCTACGTGCTCAATTTACAGATGTGACTAGGATTGCTAGAGCTGTTGTGTTAAATTCCTATAATGCCATTCAATTTGGTGCTCCAGAATTGCAAAATGCCTTGTCGCATAACATGAGTTTACTCTACAGTAGTTTTAATTTATTTAACTACACTAATGTGTTTGCAAGAGCTGTTTATTCGAATAACACAGATCAAATTCGGGGACTGACATCTTTTGATAATGTCATTCGAACTTCCACATTTTTCAATTCAAATTTTGCGGATGAAAATGTCAATCTCTTTGGGCGAATTCAAAAAACCTTCGGCAAAGTTCGGACGAGTTTAAATGCAAGTTGGAATTACAGTAAAATCAATCAATTCATACAAAATCGTCAATCGCTTAATAAAGGATTTACCCAGACCTATACTCCAGGTATTAGAACGAATTTTAAGGTGGCTCCTAACATCAGTCTACGTTATCGTTATAGTTTAATTGAAAATGACCAAGGTAGCCGTAAGACCACCTTTATTCGAACAGCACCTTCTGTAAATTTTGATGCCTACATCAAAAAGAAAATCACCCTTCGCTCAGATTATAGCTATACTACCCAAAAAAGTGAAGGCAATGCCCAGTCTTTCCAGAATTGGAATGCCTCGATGTCATATCGGAAAGATAGAGATGCCAAATGGGAGTACGAAGTGCGTGCGTCAAATATACTAAACATAGATGCGCAAGTTCGAAATAGTGCTAATAACCTTTCTGTACTTTCTTCTGAAACCTTTATTCAGCCTAGATTTATTACGATACGTTTGATTTACTCACTTTAAAAAGGTTTCTCTACAGGTGTTTAACCCGAGACTCATAACGTCTGTAGAGCGTCTCGTTATCTACCCCGTCAATGTTTTGGCTAAAGTATATTCCGGGTTTAGCTCCTTTTTGAACAGCTATTTTTAGCGCTTCGGTTGCTACCAAGTTCACTAGGAAACAACCAGATAGTGTTGAGGCTGCACCTGTCAACTCATTTCCAATCTGTAATAGACCATCACCAGGTGGAACGGCATTGTCCAATACCACGTCAGCTATTTCGTAGAGTTTTCGATGTTTACTATTTCGAGTGGGATATTTTTTAGACTGGTCTAGAGAGGTAATGGCAATGACTTTATTACCATTGGCTTTGGCTAATTCAGCCATTTCAATGGGCATTGCATTTCTACCAGAATTTGAAATGACCAAAAAGACATCCGATTTCTGGATTTTATGTTGATCCCATATCACTTTTGAAAAGCCACTTATTCGCTCTATTTCTGCACTTCTTCTCGCGCCTTCTGCCGTCATTACCGTAGAATCTAATATGGCATTGACATTCGCTAAACCTCCGGCTCTTACGAATAATTCTAGTCCAATCATATGAGAATGTCCTGTGCCGAAGGTATGAATCATATAATCCTCGACTATAGCCTCAGCAAATAATTCAATGGCCATTTTTAATGAGTCTGCATTGATTTGAATCAATTCATCAAAGAGTTCCGTTACCTTTTGTTTGTATTCAAATTCCATTTAAAGCTTGATGTAAATTTTTCTTTTGGATAAGATATTGACAGGAATCCAAATAACAACCACGTAAAATAGGGCGTATAGGAAAGAAAACAATTTTGCCGACAAGCCATTGTTCAAGGCAAATTCTACAAAAGTGGTACTCAGAGATATGCCCCAAAGTGAACTACTGTAGAAAATCATGGTGCACATTCCAGCCAGTGTATACGCGAATATAGAGTTAACACCGAAAGCCTGGGCCATTTTGAATCGATGTCCATAATTTTTATAGTCACAAAGGTAGATGCAACTGGCAAGTGCAATACTTGAAATCCCTCCTAAAACCAACGTAAATGAAGTACTCCACAAGGCTTTATTAAGCGGAAATATATATTGCGTTAAATCTCCAAGTAGGAGTAAAACCGTGGCAAAAATAAAAAGGCTATTCATTTGCTTTACCACATCTGAGGTTCTCTGAAGTAAATACGCCGCAAACATTCCAAAGAGTCCTGTAACCATAGCCGGAAATGTACTAAGAATACCCTCGGGATCCCATGTTTCTTGCCATAAATAACCTGGGAGATAAAGATTATCTATATAGTGTGCCCAATTTTTTTCTGGTACGCTTAAATCTGGAATACCTACCCCTGGAACTGGAACAAAACACATAATGATGAGATAGGCAGTAAGCACAGTAACAGCGAGGATTATTTGTTGTTTCTTAGAGAGGTATAAAAAACAAAATGCACAGAGTAAATAAACCACTGAAATGCGCTGTAATACCCCTGTCCAACGGATTTCACCAAAATCAAAATCAGGCCATAGCCATAAAAAAAGTCCGACCAAATAAATTTTAAATGCTCTCCAAACTACCTTTTTTAGTAGGTTGGTTTTAGAAGCTTTTTCTGAGCGTTTGGTCAATGACAAGACTATGGAAGTTCCCATAATGAATAAAAAAGTGGGGAAAATATAATCTGTTGGAGTGAGACCATTCCAATCTGCGTGGAGTAGAGGAGCATAGACGTGATTCCAAGAACCAGGGTCATTTACTATAATCATAAAAATAATGGTCAATCCTCTAAGAATGTCTAAAGCTAAAAGTCGTTGGTTGGTTGTTGTCATACTGTTTAGTTTTGAATTGAAATTGTTTTACCGGCGCGTCCTGTCGATGAAAAACTGCCCATTTGGACAAGGCTGCCTTTTGAAATAGAAATTGGTTTAGTATAGGTTTCAGCTTCAGCTGTTGGCAAACTGCCATCTATGGTATATTTCACTTCCATTCCAGGAAATAAACGTTTGATAGTTAAGCTGTCATTCTCAATAAGAGCTCCTGGCTTTGGCAAATGATAGATAACATCAATATCAAGTATAGTTAAGATAGGCAAGCTACGCTGACCAATGGTATTTACAAAATGGTTCCAAGCCGTAAACATTTGGGATTGTTGTTTTCGGGTGTTTTTTTCAGTCATCCACTTTTCTTCGGGAGCCCAAGCTCTTTGGGCAAAAATAGCCAAGTTGGGCATTAACAGCTCTTCTAATATTTTTTTTGAACGAGCGGTTTCAGTCCACAATTGACTTTGAATACCAATCAAATTTTGAGCTTTTTCTCTGTCAAGAGTTACCTTATTATTTTTGTATTCGTCGCTAATCTTGTGTTTTTGATTCAAATAGGAATTTCCAAAAACATCTGTTGGATTAGTACCCCAAGTATCAAAATAATTCACAAAGCCAGACCAATTTAAACCGTGGTTATCCATATCTCTATCATCGCTCATATCGAAATAAAAGGCGGATGAATTACTCATAACAGTTTTAAAGCCCATATTGGTAAACTTATAAATCATGTCTTCACGGCCTTCTCCCCAGGTATTGTTCCAAACATATGGAATCACCTCATAGTTAAATGTTTCTTTTCGAATAGCAGTTTCACTTTGACTTTTTTCTGAATGATCTAATAGAATATCTTCCCATCCTGCGAGTTCAACCTGATCTCTATCAAAGAGCTTCTTTAATCGCTTTAGATTGTACACATAGAGCTCTTCTATGTTTGAGACATTTGAACTGTTATGTTGTAAAAACTCCAAACAATCGTTTGAAGAAGTCCATACCCCATAAGGTAATTCATCTGCACCTATACTAAAACGCTCTATCGTGGATTCTGCATCATTATACATGTTTTGAAGTTCTGAATAGACCTTTTCAAAAAAAGTGTAGGCACGTTCATTACAGATGCAAATGACATTATCAGTATAGCGTTGTGCTGACACATATTCACTTTGATCATCGCCATCTCGAAGTCGATATTTTAGTGCTTTTTCAGATTGATTCATCGCCATGTATTTCTCATATCGGGCTTCCATAGCAATTATAGCTGCTCGCGCATGAGAAGGAAAGCTAATTTGAGGCATGATATTGATTTGTTTCTTTTTGGCATATTTCAAAATTTCTACAAAATCTTCTCGAGTTAAATATCCATTTGATGTAGGACTGCCGTTTGCTCCTGAACCGTACATCGGCAATAGGCTAGTATTTGAAGTAGAGGAATAAATACGCTTGGCTCCAACACTAGTCAATTCAGGTAAATCTGGAATTTCTAATCTCCATCCTTCATCATCTGTTAGTCTAAAATCAAGGGTGTTTAGCTTATAAAGCCCCATTAAATCTAATACTTTCAGGATTTCCTCTTTACCGTAAAAATTTCTTGAGATATCCAATAAAAATCCTCGATACTCAAATCGAGGCTCATCTTCTATAATTAAAATAGGCCAGCCTTTATCTTCTAAAATTGCGATTGAGAAGATCTGTCTTAAACTTTGAGATGCGTAGAACACTCCTCTGAGATCAGAAGCAGAAATATAGATGCCTTGCTCTTTGATTTCTAAAGTGTATGCTTCAGACTTCAGATTGTTATCATATGATAGATGCAAGACGCTTTTACTTTTATCAGAAAGTACAATTAATTCACTTAGCCCTGCTTCTATAGTTTTAAAGTCTTTAGAAAATTCATCATCAATCTTCAGAAACAGCGATGGTGCTGCTTGGGTATAGGTGTTGTTGAAATGACTTATTTTGGGATATGGAACAACCCAACTGAGCGCGTCGGTTGAAAGAGGTGAAATATCTTGATACTCCATGTATCGATCTTCTGCATCCATAAAATGAAGATTTTCGACACCTTTGGCCTCTTTCCATTCGATGCTTGTTTGAAGGTCAAAAGCCTTTTCGTCATGAACAATAAAAACACCTAAAGGGCCCATTGCAAGACGATCCATTACTCCACTTTGAATACATTTCAGTTTTAAGGTCTCTCCTAATTTTAAGCTGTAATCATCAGAAAATTTAAGTCTAAAATAATCACCATTAATTCGTTCAAAAGAGACACCTTGGGGTAGGCTTGAGGGAATGATTTCACCCTTCATTTGATTCCAATGTAATTCCCACGTTGAGGATTTAATGGAAAGGTCTGAATGATTGGTAATGCTTAGCTCTACATTCATTTGATCATTCTGCGTATCAAAATGTTCAATGCGGTAGTTTAGAAAGATTCCCTTTTGTTGTTGCTCATTTTGACAGGAAATTAGAATAAGAGCTGTAGCCAAAATAAGAAGTAGTTTACTTAAAATTTGATTCATCAGTTAATTGGTTAATCACAACTTCCAAAGAAGAAACATTTGAAAATATTAAA